>NZ_CP045915.1:3816082-4134089 GCF_009650095.1 Gracilibacillus salitolerans
TTCTAATCAATTATAATGGTGATGTTGATAACAAAGATGCACTGTGGTTTAACCAAGACTAAAACGAATAGAAAAGTACATCAGAAATTCGGCTTCACTAAACGAGCCAATAAAGAAAGGCTTGGCTTATCGCCAAGTCTTTCTTTATAAAGTAGGTGGGCAGCCGGAGTGGTGGCCATACGGTCTATGCATTTCATAATGGCTACTAAAGCAATCGCAGATCAACTTAGCATGTAGTGAAAAGGACCGGCGGGGTTTGCCATTTTTTCTTATGGGGGAGGATTTATTTACAATGAATACAATAATGAAATTTTGGGAATGCATGGAATGTTTCAAACTATAATTTTTTACATTTACACGAAAAATGGCCGTCGACAAATCCATTCCCTTCTATTGAAGTAAGGATTTCACCTTCTCTATATCCGCCTCTATTTTATCTGTTACCTCAAATTCACGATTGTTATGGTATTTGCTAATTTCGTTCACTTTAATTCGCTCATTAACAGTTAACAGCATCTCATATGTTTCCATCGCTATTTTTGCGTATTTATTATTTTCTTGTGACTCTGCTAAATCAACGGAAATTAATATGATCGCCTGATAAATTCTTGTATCAAATGGATCTAGTTCTAATGCACTCCTATAGTGATTCAACGCTTGCTTCTTTTCATTGATTTTTTCCAGTAATACACCAGATTGAAACATCACTTGCGAATTTAAAGGCTCTAATGCTGCCATTTTATATACTGCATTTTTGATGGTAGAATCACTCACTTCCATTTCATTCTGTCGATCTATTAACGTATCGCTTAATTGATACCAGTATTCTGTATTAAATTGATTGTAGCTTGTTGCCTTTACCAGATGCTGTTCTTGTTCTAGTAGATTATCCGTGTCCATTGCTTTTCGATAAGCATTATCTGCTTGCATAAACCGATAGGAAAAGATTAGTGCAAATAAAAGAATGACAGCATACATCCCTAATATATAGAAAGTCAATTTTTTTGGTTCCTTCGGTTCAGAAGATGTTTTTAAACCGATTGCCATTAGCCAGAAAATCAGGAAAACAACAAAACCAAAGGCAAAATTAAAATCAATAAAGCTATGAGCAAAGATTGTACTTAAACTTAATAAAATCGCGATATATATGGACCGATCTTCTGCATAAAGCATATTTTTCCATATTCGGACCATTAAATAAGCTAAGATACTAGTAATGATAAAAAATCCAGGATAACCAACATCTACTATCATTTCTACATATTCGTTATGAATTTTCTTAGCTTGATAAGGTAATTGCTGATAATCACGATAAATGGATTCCCAAGCTTTTCCCCCGTATCCTGTCAATGGGGCATCTGAACTCGCTTCTATTGCGTCTTCTACCATAAGTACTCTTTCTCTAGCAGTCGAACTGTCGCTAATACTAGTCATTCTCTCTTGTAAACTAGCAGGCAATTGTTTGTAAACGACCCCTTGATTATTTATATCTAGCAATAACAGAATTCCAAATAGCACGATGATCGCCGGGAACACAACACGATGGATTTTAAGATTTTTCAACTGTGGATCCAGTATATTCTCTCTGGAAATACACAAAATCATCAAAAAGGATACCAGAGACATGACTACCATGGTGATACCTGTCAGAAGTTGATTACCTGTTTGTAAGATGATAAATACAATTAAACCGCTTAACATCGTAATAACTGAATACATAATGTATCGTAATTGATGATGAAAGGAAAAAAAGCAAACACCAATAATCCAAATAACAGGAAAAACAAGATACATACCTCTTGAATAAGACTCTAAGAAAGTCACGACAAAAGCAGTTAATGGAAATGAGTAAATGAATAAATTTCGCCAATCTTGCTTTTTACCTAGCAGCATAACAAGCCCAAATATATAAAAAGCAACCATAACCATGCCAAACGTATTGGGATATTGAAAGACGCCTGCAAAGCGATCCTTAATAAATGCACCCTGGTAATCTACCATTCCGAATTGATTGAGCAGCATATGATAAGCAATAAGGACACCAGAAAGATAAAAAATATAAGGAGCAAGCAGTCTTATTTTATAGTGTTTATTTACACTCCAATACAACAGATAGAAAAAGCTAATATAAGTTGTCCATCGAAACACCATATCAAACGCACCTACAGGATATTTCGCCTGAACAAGTGAAATGATATAACAGATCGGAATAAACAGGATAAGTGCAAGGTCATTCCAAGCAGTAAAATCCCGAAAGTATAACACCCTTCCCAACAACAGAAACGACAGCAAATAAATCACAATATGTATTAGATAAAAATCCGTATCAAAATACAACCCCCGCTGGAAAGGAGCAACAATAAATAGTATCGAAATTAAAACAAAGAAGAACCACCGCATCATAAACCCCCATCAACTGGATCAGTGGGACACAGGAAATGTCCCATTATTCAAGATAATCATATACACGTTTTCGATAATACTGCTGCAATCTTTTGGTAATTTCGCCTATTCCATTACCGTTCACAGGATTCTCATCTATTTGAATGATCGGCACCACTTCTAAAGGTGTCGCAGATAAAAAGCATTCATCAGCATCCTTTAGTTCCTCTACTGCTATTTCCCTCTCTTTAACTGGAATTCCTAGTTCATTAGCGAACAACAGAATTTTTTTTCTGGTAATACCGCCAAGGATATAATGATTGGTTGGATGAGTATGTATTACTCCGTCTTTAATCATATAAAAATTGGAAGCACCACATTCCCGGACAATACCATCGCGGTGAAAAAGAGGTTCATGATAGCCGTTGCGTTGTGCCTTTGTTCGAGCTAACACATTACCTAGCAAATTCAATGACTTAATATCACAACGAAGCCAGCGAATATCATCCTGCAAGGTAACCTTCACACCGTTCTCCCACATGTCAACTGGCTGATCAAAACGGTCAACCGTCGCATAGAAAATCGCATCTAATTCTTCCAGATAGATATGATCTCTAGGCTGCATTCCTCTTGTTACCTGTAAATAAATTTTACCGTCAATTGTAAATTGATTTTTTTCAATCAGTTGTTTTAATAATTGTTTGATCTTAGGTCGGGAAAATGGAGCGCGAATTGCCAATTGTTCCATCGAATAAAATAAACGATCTAAATGCCAATCCAGAGTATGAAGTTTTCCATCATATATACGAATTACTTCATAGACTCCATCACCAAATTGATAGCCACGGTCTTCAAAAGAAACCATTGCATTTTCCGATTTACGCTCGACTATCTCATTGTTCCATAGCATGTAATCTGTCATTATTAATTCCCCCTTTGTGCTTTCATTTTATCATATGTCTAAGATGAATGGTGTAGCCTTTACTAATTGATGCAAACTACAATTGAAATCACCTCGAATTTTTCTTTATGACAATACTAGGACAGGAATATACCCCACTTCGTAAAAGTGGGACACTGACCCTGTCCTACGTGTCTGATTATTGTTTTTTGCGTTTATAAATGAGGATGCCTATTGCGCTCAGAATGAGAAGGAGCCCGAATAGTAGATAGTTGTAAGTGCTAGTAGCAGTATGTGGTAATACAGATTCCTCTTCATCTCCATTCTTTCCTATTTCGTTTCCTGCCTTTCCAGGGATCTTAGGTGATTGATTTCCGTTTCCTTTTTCTTCATCTTTACCATCATCAGATTGCTCTTCTTCATCCGGCTCTGTTGGATCTTCTTCCTGATCCACTATTCGTACCACAGCAGATGTTAACGGAGCTAGCTCGATACCTTTTCCACTAACAGATACTCCTTCTGGATCCGTAATCGCTGTTGTACCTGCCTCAACTCCATCTACAATCACTTCACCTGCAGAAAGATCGTCATCCAATGTTAAACTTCGTTCTTGGTCATCTGCATTAACAAAAACATAATACGTTTCTTTTCCACTGGAATCCTTCGCACGGTAGCCAATCACCAAGTCTTCCTCCGCAATTTCAGGCACTTCGACCAGTGACACGTTGTCATCCGCTTCTTCCATTGTCGCTTGACGGAATGCATCTGTTGAACGACGCAGTTCGATTAAACCTTGTGTATAAGCAACTGTAGTGGTTTCAATTGGATATGCTTCCTGATTTGTAACCTTTTCCCACTCAAACTTATTAATTGCATCTGTTGAATCATAAGAATCATGAATGAAATATGGGTATTCAAAAGGTTCCCCATTTTCATCTGTTAAGAACGTTGATTTGTTCGGTGCCTCTGCTACTTCCCCTTTATAATCTTCATGTCGGAACTGTTTGGTACGGCCATATTCCTGTCCAGCATGAATAAAAGGTGTGCCCTGTGACGTCAATACCATCAGATTCCCCAGTCGAATACGCTTATGAATCTCTGCAGTATGATCTTTTGGATCCTTTTTGATCGATTGGGCAATGACATCATGTAAGGTTAAATTATCATGTGCTGCAATATATGGCACAACATCCCCTGGGTCATCTGCTGTAAAATTGCCAGGATTCGCTGTCACATTGTTGAAAATCGTCTGAATATTACGTGCCCCACCAGTAATAAAACGTGGTTGCCCTTCATTTCCAAAACCAGATTTCAATTCGTTACGGAATTCATCAGAGAAGGATGCCACACTATTTGTATCCTGCATCCAATCTTGATCAGCCGGTTGGACATCTGGATAATTTTCGTCTCCAGCAAAAGTTCTCCAGCCTTCTCCAATCATAAGGATATTCGGGTTGAGTGCTTTGGCTTCATCATAGGCAATTTGAATACTCTCTGCATCATGATCTCCCATCATATCAAAGCGGAAGCCATCTACTTTAAATTCATCCACCCAATACGCAATGGAATCAACTAATATTCGTCGGGCCATTTTATGTGTTGTACCTAAACGTCCACCACCAAAGCTTTCACGTGGTGTACCATCTTTATCCATAAAATGATAATAATTCGGTTCTAAATCTTCAAAAATATTAACTCGTGCTGAGTGGTTATAGACAACATCTAAGATCACACCCATGCCACGACTATGAATCTCATCAATAAGTAGCTTCAACTCTTCTATTCTCTTTTCGGGATCCGTTGGGTCTTCTGAATACATACCAGATAAAGAGAAATAGCTGTGCGGATCATATCCCCAGTTATAGTTATTATCTTCCGAAGAATAGTCTAATAGACGCTGATTTTTATCTAATTCATTGGAAAAATAATAACTCATCACAGGCAAGAGTTGAATATGAGTCACACCGAGATCCTCGATATAATCCAGTTTTTCGACAAAGGAAGCAAATGTTCCAAACTTAGACTCTAGTTCTTCAACGATACTTGGGTCTGATGTAAAGTCACGGACATGAATTTCATAAATAATCACATCTTCCCTTTTTTCAAATCCTTCAATATCAGCATAGTCCAATTCCGGTCCCATTGCGCCGGGGTCTACAATTGCTGCTTTACCGACACGATTCTCTGGATCACTGCTATCCCAGGCTGCCATTGATTTCGCATATGGATCTAACGCTAACACTGTCTCCCCATCTCGTTCCATCGCAAAATGATAGTAATAACCTATTAAGTTATCTAATTCTGTGTTTTCTTGATGTAAATCTACTTGCCACACACCTTTTTCTCCACGGACCATCTCGATAGCATCTTTCACGACTTGCTTTGGATCATCTTTATCATAAAGGACAACCGATACTTGATCAGCACTTGGTGACCATACTTTCAACGTTGCATTGGATGGATCATGAACCTCTAATCCCAATTCACCCTCATAGCCATACATTTCATCCTTTAAGCGCCAGCCGATCGATGCAGTCACACTTCTGTTTTGATGTGTAATCGTAAAAGGGGCTTTTTTTAGATCAAAATCACCATTTAATGTAACGGTGTTATCATCTTCCAAAATACTGATCGATTCCACCCCTACATCCTGAACCTCTTTATCACGAACTGCTAATTCTTCTGCTAGCGTTTCTTCAGATAATCCTGCCACAGATGTAAAGCTGAGTTCAATTTTCTGATTAGATAATACTTCTGCATTTACTAAACCTTCTGCTTTGACAAAATAAGGATTTGTATAAACCTTATTGTCATCATTTCGCACAAAAATCTGGCTATGATCAGCAAAATCTGCAAACGTAAAATCTCCTGTCTGCCAATCGGTTTCTTTATTTAAGAAAAGGAAACCGATTTGACTCGGCTTTTCCACTAATGGAAGATCTACATAGGACCCTTTCATCCCCATTCGATCATCCGATAATGAATGGGCACCATCTGGCCAATTATCTGTTGGTTGAGCGACGTCCCCCCACGTCCAAAGACCGAGATCATGATAGGAACCTTCTTCCTGATAGAAATTTACACGGATTTCACCTTGATTATCAAGTGGTACATAATAATAAACTTGATAATCTTCCGTAATCCAAACCTGATTCATTTCCGATGAAAGAATATCAACCATAATATCACCAGATAGATTGTCACCATTCGTATGATTAATTAGCATACCTACTTGTTCTGCATTCTCTGTCAGTTCCACATCAACAAAACGTCCATATTCTGTTTGATTTGTTTCTTCAAAAGAGGAAGCTGCGCTAGGCCATACACCAACATCTTCAGATTTTGTTGCTACATCTTCCCAAACCCATAAACCTAATTCGTCAAAACTTTCGTTATTTCCCGGGAAATGGACACGTAAATGTCCTTCAGGTATTTCCCCTGTTTCTGGCTGCTCGCTTGGTTTCTCCCCTGCTTGGCCAGAAAGAATCATGCCATTGTCGACTGTTAACAAAATCGTCCCACCATCAACCATGGCAGGAATATATAACGTAATAACAAATTCACCCGCATCGTTTTCTGTCGCTTGATATGTTTTATCTTGATAATGGTCTGTTATGGTTGTCGATGCTTGCTCTACTTTTAATGTTACGCTTTGGGATTCTTCCGCAACATTTAAGCCAACATAGACATTATCATCTTGATAAGTACGTTTAAATAAAAGGAATTGCTCTTGATCGGAACCCGCTACTTTCTGGCGAGATCCTTTCGCAAAAATGTCAGAATGATCTGCACGGAAAGATACGATCGATTGATAGTGTGCTAACATATTATTTCCGTCCACACTACCCCAATCTAGATTGTATCTATTGTCATACTCCGGCCAATTATTCGCCCCGGATTGACCTAATTCCTCTCCATAATAGATAACTGGTTGTCCTTTTGCCGTCATCTGTAAAGAGGAAGCTACCTTGAACTTCCCAACGTCACCTCCAAGACTGTATAAGAAGCCGTCTTCATCATGACTACCTAGAAATTGACCAAGCATCGCAGTGTTATCCATTGTTTGATTTCTCGCTATAAGTGTTTCGTTGGCACTTTCCAGATTACCGTTCACAAAATTGGCGGCAGTTCCTTTGAATTCAAAATCCAATAGGGAATCCATCATTCCGGAACGAAGGTAACCGTGGTCATCGTTTTTGCCTGCTCCCCACGCTTCCCCAATCAGTTGGAAATCTGGCTTTTCCTTTGTTAATTCATTACGGAAATGCTGCCATGTTGTCCCGTCCACATGTTTTACCGTATCGACACGATAATAGGCTAATGAATTTCCATTTGCTGTCGTAGACTTATTGACCCAATTCTTCTGCCATTCGACAAGCTGTTCACGAATTTCTCGTTCTTCTGTTTTAAAATCCGGCAAACCGGATAATTCCATTTCTTCATCGCCAGAACCTGAACTATCTCGTAACATACCATCAAAACGGGCACGGTCTTCATCAGTTGGATAGCCTGGAGGCGCATTTGGTAACGATTCTTTTAACCCATAACCAGCATGATTTAATACAACATCAGCCATTATCTTCATATCACGCTCAGCAGCTGCATCAATCAGCGCATGAAATTCTTCTAATGTACCAAGACGAGGGTTTAATTCTTCAAAATTTTTCGCCCAGTAACCATGGTAAGCAAAATAGGAACCTTCAGAAGCATTGTAATTCACATCGTATCCAACATTTTCAACGATAGGTGTAATCCAAATCGTGTTCACACCTAACTCCTCTAAGTAATCTAACTTATCCATGACCCCTTTCAAATCGCCACCTTGATAGGTTCCACGATCATTATCATAACTGTCATAATTTAAATCATAAGGATCATTATTTGCTTCTTTACCATCATAGAAACGATCCGTCAACATAAAGTAGATAACTGATTCATCCCAATCGAGATTACTTTCTGTAACATCTCTTGCGTTAACAGTAGCAGTTACCTCTGTCTTATAAGTACCACCATCTTCGTCCACTACAGTTACCGGGATTGTTTTTTCATCCGGTTCGACATCATGCCGAACAGATAATGTGACTTCATTTAATTCTGGTGAAATCGCAAGACGTTCTTCACCACCTAGAGCTGTCGTATCTGCATAAATGGAACGGATTTCTTTTTCCGAGTTATTCGTAATATCTACCGAAAGAACCGCATGTTCATTATAAGTAAAGGCACGATTTACTGAACCTTCTACCTCGATATCATGTTGGCCCTCGTTCTCTTCCGGTTCTTCTTCCACCTCTTCTGTCGAGACATAATAAGGATTGGTAAAATATTCTTCGACACCTTCTTTTAAGAAAATATGACGATGATTGTCCAGATCATCAAAGCTCATATCAGTAGTCTGCTCACCTGAATCATCCCTTTTTACAAGCAGAAAACCAATAGATTCAGAGGCTTCTGTCAGCGGAATATCTACATATGCTCCATACGGCCCCATTTGTTGATCTGAAAAAGGCTGAGCATCGGTCGGCCATGTTTCCGGTGGATCGATTACGTCCCCCCAGGTCCATATTCCCCAAGGTTCATAGGATTCTTCATCTGTGGTAAAATGCACGCGTAAGACATTTTCATCTAACTCGACAGGTTCGTAATAATACACCTGCCCATTCGTTGTAAGCCAAACCTCGTTCATTTGCTCGGATAAAACATCAATCGAAATATCGTCTGTCAGATTTTCACCGGCTCGATTATTAACCACTAGACTAATATTTTCTGCCTCTTCCTTGATCTCGACGTCTACATATGCCCCATAGTCATCTGTTCCACCATCTTCAAACCAAGTCCCACCAGGCCATTCACTCACCTGATCAGAAGGGATTGTTACATCTCCCCATAACCAGACACCAATATCCGCCAGCTCATAGTCAGCATAATCATAATGAATTCGTAAGTGTCCATCTTCTATGGTGTCTGAACCTGATTCTTCTGCTTGGCCAGACTGAATTGGTGTAAATCCAGTAAATAAACTGAGAAACATTACTACCACCATAAAAAGCACGAACGGTTTCCTTGTTCTTTTGTTTACCAACAAATCATTCCTCCCTATTTTGTGCAATACCTATGCAACAATTACGCAAATTTATGAAATCGTTTGCATTATTGTTGTAAAAAATATCGCACCTATTTTTAATAAAGATAGTGCAATCGTTTTCTTGATTTAATATACAATAATTAAAATGAAAACGCAACCATATTTTAAGGAAAACGACGCGACTTGGACATAAATAGCTAAAAAAGTTCCGATCATCGGAACTTTTTGTTGGTATCATGGATAGAATAGGCGATATCATTTTCTTGTCATTTTATTTTAAGTCTAGCGGCAGAATAACTTAATTCATGTTACTTGTTCAGTTCAGTACAATTTCTATTTATCAGTCATTATCAATTAGTTATCAGTCACTTTCGAATATTTATCAGTCATTCACTTCACTAATCTATAAATTCACAAGTAAAATCAAAGCATTTCAAAACGAAAAGTATTATTCCACAATATGGAGCTACATTTAAAGAGACACCCTTATGTCCCAAAGTTCGTCCTAATAACTTAGACTTTCAAGATGATTTTACCGATATTTTTGTTAGCCTCCATATGTTGATGTGCCGCAGCTACTTCAGTTATTGGAAAAGTAATGTCGACTACTGGTTGGATCTTTCCTTGTTCAAAATAATGGATAGCCTTGCTAATAAAATCCTTGCTTAGATCTGCTTTATATTCGTCACTTCTTGGTGTTAGCAATGTCCCTGTTAATTGGATTCTCTTTGCCATTAAGTCCATTAGACGAACCTGATGTACTGTACTACCTCCTAGCACGCCGATCAATACCCATCTGCCATCGAGTGCGATACTCTTATAATTTTGTTCCCAATAGCTTGCTCCTACAAAATCAAGGATTACATCGACCCCCTTTTGGTTAGTCGCTTGTAATACTTCCTCAGCGAAATCCTGTTCCTTGTAATTAATCACTGTATCAGCACCTAATTTGCGACAATAGTCCAATTTCTCTTCAGAACCAGCCGTTATAATTACTTGGGCGTTGGACATCACTTTTGCTAATTGAATGGCAGCAGTTCCTACTCCACTTGCACCTGCATGAATCAGAACCTTTTCTTGCTTTTTCAAATTACCGATCCAATATAAGGTTTGAAATGCCGTTAAAAATACTTCCGGAATCGCAGCAGCTTCTTCAAAACTTAAGGCATCAGGAATCTTCATCGCTCGATCTGCTGGCATAACTACTTTTTCAGCATAAGCACCACCATTCACCAACCCCATTACACGGTCTCCTTTTTCAAAATCCTGGTATCCGTTAGTCTCCACAACGACACCTGCTACCTCCACTCCGATAATTGGGTTGTTTACATAGCCTAATTTGCCTTCTCGATTTAAAATATCCGTGCGATTAACAGCTGTAGCATGCACTTCAATTAATAAATCACCAGCTTCTAATTTTGGTTCAGGCATTTCTGTATAGATTAATTGATCTGCCCCACCAGGTTCTTTCGCTATAATTCCTTTCATTTATATCCTCCTCAACATTTTTGATATCATTATATCATTTAGAAAAACAGGCAAAAAGATTCTTCTAATTCGTAAGTAGATACATACTACGAACTAATGAAAAATCAGAATTGCTCTTTTCCATTCTGATTAAAGGTAAGTGCTATGATACGTTCCGGCAAGATACTTCGCTTTCCACGGGCACGGCCTCAGCCTCCTCAACAAGCAAAGAACGCTTGTCTGCGGGGTCTTCGGACACGTGCTGGTCCCGTAGGAGTCTGCGTATCTTGCCTCCACTGGTAGTGTAGCACTGATTATTTTGAGGATAGAACTCATGAATTATATTCTTAGGATTTTCTGTTACTTTATCAGAACACTATTTTGAGCTGCGGAAAAATGCGACACTCCTGTGGGAAAGGAACAGTCTGAAGACCCCGCAGTGAGCGTTCTTTGCTCGCGAGGAGGCTGAAGCGTTCCCCACGGAAAGGGAGTGTTTTTCCGCAGCGTCGGACTAGCACTCATCTCAAATAGAATGGGAGGAAGGAACACAAAAGTTACTTCGCAGTTTATGTATTATGTGTATAAGTTTAAGCAACTACAATTTGTAGTAATAAAGCGTAGAGCAGCTTACTCTACGCTTTTCTATATGCTCTTCGTTCTGCATAAGGGACACATTTATAACAAACCGGGATTTTTTTATCCTTATCATCATAATAATAACCTGGTTTAACAGGCCTCTTCCCACAAACACCACAATTTTTTCGACGAAATATTCGTGAAAGAAACTTCATATTATCGCTCCTTATCATGCTGTTTCAAGAGATATCGTTACACTTTTATTATACCTCATATATTTCTATCGGTAATCGATCCGGATCTTGAAAAAAGGTAAATCTCTTATTCGTGATTGGATCTATTCTTATTTTTTCTACCAGGATCCCTTTTTCTTCGAGATTTGCTGCGGTCTGTTCAACATCCTCCACTGAAAAGGCGAGATGTCTTAATCCGCATGCCTCCGGATAACTAGGACGCTATGGTGGATCCGGAAAGGAAAAGAGCTCTAAGACATACCGATCATGTAAAGCCAAATCCAATTTATAAGAATTCCGTTCTTCACGATATACCTCTTTCATTACGGACAGTCCTAACTTATTAACATAGAAATCTTTCGACACCTGATAATCAGAACAGATTACTGCAATATGATGAACACCTGCAAACATCCCTACACTCTCCCTTATTAAATGAGTCATCCACCCTTATTTTACACAAAAAGCCCCTCAGAAGAACAGAGATAGCATCCCATCTGGTAAAAAAAGGATGGAATTATAAGCAAACGAACACTATATTCTTTTTTAAAGAACACATATGACTTTTTTTCTTTAAAAAGAATGTATTTGCTATTTTTGAATGGTAGAGTTATCGTTTATACTTTATTTAGTTCTTTTTAAAGAATGTAAGTATCTTGTTACTTATAGTTCGTTCTATATATAACACAATATATGGATGTGATAACAATGAAGCAAGTCATTATTTATATCTTCTTTCTTGTCAACCTCGACTGGAGCACACAAGCATTTGACGAAGACAACATTCAACTATTCAAAGATCTAGGTTTTAACATGGCAGTCACTGTCACCCCAGAAACCGTTCGACCGGGTATAGACATCTACCAAATCCCAAGAATAGAAATCTCCCCAAATGAAAAGATGCAAGTCTTCAACGAAAAAATCGGATTGTCAGAGAATTGAGGGGTGCGGTCCCCCCCCCCTATCTCTTACTCTCGCCATAATTGTTCGAGGATGATAACAAGTGCAGTGCCTACCAGGAGACCGTTGCTCATAATGTTTTGGATAATTAGTGGCAGTTCGGAGAACACTTCTGATGGAAGAAACATTGTCCCCATCCCGATCAGATAAGCAATTCCCAAGATAGTCATTCGTCTGTTGTCCAATGGCTGGATCGTGACATTTCGAATCGCCAGACCAACAAGTTGCACAAAGGATGCCATTAATGCCGCATTTGCAATTGGTGCCGGAATTGCCGAGATAAATGAAACAATGGGCGGGAAAAAGCCGACTACCATTAACAAAAAGGATGCATAGATAAATGGCGACTTTCGCTTTTGACCGGTAAGTCCGATAAATCCTGCAGAAGTGGACAATGGTACATTTGCAATGGAAGAAAAGACCCCTGCTAAACCATGATTAATGCCAAAAACCGATGTCCCGTGATTAATTTCTTTATGTCGTTCCTTCCCTTCATGTCCTAGAACTTGATCAACCGCGACTACAGATGCGATCAAATTCGAAATTAATATCACTGCGGTCAACAATGCAATCGGAATCACACTGACATTAAAGCTTGGCATACCAAAAGCAAACACTTCCGGTAGTGCAAACACCTTCACATCATCGACAACAGGCGCTTCCCCTTCGACCAAAATAAAAATAAGCCAACCAATCAAAATGCCAATGAACATCGAATAACTTCTCATCCATCCCCTGCCAAAAAATGATAAACCCAATACCACTAAAAATATAAAAGATGCAATCAATGCTTCCTTGACTTGAATATTGCTTGATTCACCTTGGAGGCCGAGCATTCCTTTCAAAAAAGTGCCGCTCAACTGTACGGTCAACAGAAAGAAGAAAGTTCCTGTCACGAGTGGTGTAAATATTGGTAATATAAATTGTGAAATTTTAAAGATACCGAAAATAAATAAAAAGACACCCGTACATATCATCGTTGTTTGCAATAACTGCAGTGTTTCATCAAGTGATGTACCATTTTGTAAGCCTGTAGCGGCCATCACCGAAAAAATACTGATCCAAATCCCGGCAGGGCCTTCCATAATAGGCATTCTGTGTCCAATGATACTTTGCAGAAAAGAAGCCAGCCCTACTACAAAAAAAGTCCGCTGCATTAACCCTGCTATTTCAGCAAAGCTCATATCAAAAATACCGCCTATTACAATCGGTAAAGCAACAGAACTGGCCAGCAGAAATATAAACCACTGGATGGTTTCCATCGACGTTTTAACTATCTTTTGTGTATCCAATATGAACGCTCCTACTCTATCCATTTTCACTTAACGTATCATATCACGCTATGGGATAATTAACAAAAATACCCGATACCACCAAAAGTTGCTGATATCGAGTATTTATCTAATTAAAATCGAGATGTAATCATTTTTTGCTTCGTATAAAATGCGACACCATCTTTGCCGTTCACATGGAGGTCACCATAAAATGATTGCTTATTCCCGGAAAAAGGGAAAAATGCCATTGGAGCAGGAACACCTATATTAACACCGAGCATACCTGCATCAATTGTCTCGCGAAATTCGCGAATACTGCGAGCATCATTAGTAAACAAACAGGCTCCATTAGCAAAAGGAGACTCATTTGAAATGGCAATGGCTTCTGTTACATCTTTAGCTCGGACAATGGACAACACCGGGGCAAAGATCTCATCTTCCCATATCGTCATTGCTGTGTCAACATGATCGAAGACGGTTGGACCTATAAAATAGCCACGCCTTTGCTCACGCTCTCGTCCATCTAATAACAGTTCCGCACCTTCTTGAACCCCTTTCTCTATATAACGGACAGTTCGCTCTTTCTGCTGTTCTCGAATAACGGGTCCTAAGAAAACCTGTTCATCCAAACCATTTCCAATTGTCACATGACGAGAAGCTGCGACTAATTTTTCGGCTAACAGATCAGCAATCTCATCCACTGCGACAACGACCGAGCATGCCATACAACGCTCTCCCGCCGAACCAAATGCTGCATTTTTAATTTGTTCCACCGCAGCATCTAAATCAGCATCTGCCAATACAATCGAATGATTTTTGGCCCCTGCTAATGCTTGTACTCTTTTTCCAAATTTCGCTGCAGTTTGATAGATATATTCAGCAACTGGTTGAGAACCAACGAAGGAGATCGCATCGACCTCTTCATGTTCCAGCAATCCGTTTACCACATCCTCTGATCCATGTACGATATTAAACACACCAGCAGGAAGCCCCGATTCTTGTAATAATTCTGCAAGTCTCACTGCCAATAATGGCGTTTTTTCGGAAGGCTTTAATACAAAGGTATTACCACAAGCTATCGCAAGTGGGAACATCCAGCATGGCACCATCATTGGAAAGTTGAAAGGGGTAATTCCACCAACAACACCAACAGGATATCGGAATAGTTCTGAATCAAGATCTGTTGCAATCGTTGATAAGGTTTCCCCTTTCAACAAGCTCGGAGCACCCGTTGCGAATTCAACACATTCGATACCCCGTAACACTTCACCGCGTGCTTCCTTCAGATTTTTTCCGTTTTCCTCTGTAACAATTTGCGCCAACTCCTCTTGATGCTCGACGAGTAGTTGCTGATAACGAAATAAAATACGAGCTCGTTTCGGAACAGGGGTACGTCTCCAAGAACTGAATGTTTTACGTGCCACTGACACAGCTTGATCCACATCCAATTTAGTTGAAATCGGAACTTGTGCTAAAATCTCTTTTGTTGCCGGGTTCGGTACCTCTTGAAAATGATCAGAGGAGCCCGATACCCATTTTCCATTAATAAAGTTTTTTAACTTCTGTACCACTACTCACTCATCCAATCCGGGCGATGGAACCCTTGAAACTGTTCTTCAATCACTTCTTTAAAATGGTCGGACTCAACCGCTTCTTTAATATCTGCTACATATTGTTCTTCGATATTTTCCGTTTTGACAACGACACGATTAATGATATTTTCCGGTAATTCATCGCGTGCAAGGGCTGTCGTTAAATCAATCCCTGCAGAGATAGCAAAGTTCCCGTTAATCGCTGCTACATCAACAGAATCTAATGTTCTCGGTAATTGTGCTGCTTCTACCGGCTCAAATTGTAAATTCAATGGATTACTTGTAATATCTTTTTCAGATGCTTTTAATGGATCCGCATCATCAGAAAACTCAATTAGACCATTGTCTCGTAAAACAGTTAGCCCTCGCGCTAAATTAGTTGGGTCATTAGCAACTGCTACTGTACTTCCTTCTTCAATATCCTCTAATGAATCATAACTATTGGAATAAATCCCGATTGGTGCGGTTGGCACCGTAATCACACTCGATAATTCCATATTATTCTCTTCCGCAAATGCCTCCATGTAGACGAGATGCTGAAATAGATTCGCGTCCAGAGAACCATTATCCAAGGCTTGATTTGGTTGTACGTAATCATTAAACTCTTCAATTGTCACGGTATAACCTTTTTCTTCTAAATACGGTTTAATTCCCTCTTCTAACATATCACTGTATGGAATGGTTCCACCTAAAACTAATTCCTTTTTCTCTCCTGATGCATTTCCACCATCTGATCCACATGCTGCTAAGAAACTAATAACTACTAATAATAAGATTAATTTTTTCATTCTATCATTCTCCCTATCTTTTATTGACAGCTTTCGCTAAAAAGTCACCAAAATATTGAATAAACTGCACTAATACAATTAACAAAATGACCGTGGTAAACATTACGGTATCATCATAGCGGTAATAACCATATCGAATCGCCAAGTCTCCGATACCGCCACCACCAATTGTTCCTGCCATCGCTGAATAACCAATTAAACTAATTGCCGTAATCGTTAACCCACTAATAAAACCAGGCTTTGCTTCTGGGAAAATAATGCTTCTGATAATCATCCAAGGGGAAGCACCTACTGCTACCGCTGCCTCAATGACACCTCTATCAATCTCTCGTGCAGCCGACTCTACAATTCTCGCGTAGAAAGGTATCGCCGCTACCGATAAGGAAACGGAGGCTGCCAGCGGGCCAATCGTTTTGCCTACAATCCAATCCGTAAAAGGTAATAAGAAAACTAATAGGATGATAAATGGAATCGATCGAATTAAATTAATGATGACACCGACTATTCCTTTCACCCATTTATTCTCCAAAAACAACCCTTTATCTGTAATATATAAAACTATGCCCAACGGTAAGCCAATCACTATCGCAATCAATAGAGCAATGCCAACCATAAGCAATGTTTGAAAAAAGGCTACATTTAATTCCGGAATCAGCTCGATAATGCTATCCATTTTTGATCACCTCTACTTTGCTGACTCGTTTCTTCAGGTAATCAATGGCATCTTGTGTTACCTTTTCATCACCTTTAATTTCCATTACAAAGATCCCAAGTGGTTCATCACGAATATATTCGACCTTCCCATGCAAAATATTACCTCTCACTTCAAAGTTCTGCAGCATATCAGATACAATCGCATCGGCTGCCAAATCGCCCCAAAAGTGCAGTCTTATTAATTTTCCATCTATACTATCGAGTAATTGTTCAGGAAGCTGAAAATCTAGTACGGTTTCGATGAATTTTCGGGTTAAGGCTTCCTTCGGGTTAGAAAAAATATCATATGTTGCTCCTTGCTCAATCACCCGCCCATCCTGCATCACTGCACAACGGTGACAAATTTCCTTAACCACTTCCATTTCATGGGTAATAATCACAATCGTCAAACCTAATTCATGATTGATTTTCTTTAATAAAGCTAAAATAGATTTGGTTGTGTTTGGATCAAGAGCTGAGGTTGCTTCATCACATAACAACACTTTCGGGTTATTCGCCAAAGCGCGTGCGATACTGACACGTTGTTTTTGTCCCCCACTTAATTGTGCTGGATACTGTCCGGCGCGATCAGACAACCCGACCAGTTCTAACAAGCGTGTTACTCTCGGTTTAATCTTATGATTTGGAACACCTGCTGCTTTTAACGCAAAAGCAACATTTTCATAAACCGTTTTAGATGACACAAGGTAAAACCCTTGAAATATCATGCCAATTGATTGCCTCGCGCTTCGTAATTCCGATCCAGATAATGTCATTAAGTCCAGACCATTAACGAATACCTTGCCTGATGTTGGGCGCTCTAATATATTCATACAACGAAGCAGCGTACTTTTGCCGGCTCCACTATAGCCGACAATACCGTATATTTCACCTTGCTCAATCGTAAGCGAGACATTGTCGACACCAATGATTTTCCTCTTTTTGCTCTTAAACTCCTTCGTCACTTGATCTAAGACAATCAATTACAATCACTTCCTTCTGAATTTACTTCCAGGATGATCTTCTGGTAATGTCGCATTACCTTGAGGAAATAATTTTTCTCGTAATGTTCCTTCCCGATAATCCTTCTTATATAGGCCTCTTTCCTGAAGCTCCGGGATGACCAGGTCAACAAATGCCTCTAAGTCCCCTGGTGTAACTAAATGAGTTAAATTAAATCCATCAACGCCTGATTCCTCAAACTGAAACTGAATCTCATCTGCTACTTCTTTCGGGTTACCAATGATATAACTATTGCGGTCAATCGACTCGAATCGATCTAATACCTCTCCAACGGTCAATTGTTTCGGTGCATCTTTCGTTAGCGTAGCAGCTTTATAATGACCACCTTCTGTTTTTTTCTTGTAACTAAAAGGCTGATCTGGATCTACGTCCTCATATTCAGCAATATCATAACCGCTTGCGCCATATTGTGCCTTGGCGGCATCTGCACTCCACTCTTGGTTATACGCCTCGAATTTCGCTTCCGCTTCTTCCGTTGTTTCCGCTACAATCACATTTAAAAAGGAAATGATTTTGACATGTTCAGGATTACGGCCATGTTTTTTGGCTCTTTCGCGAATATCATCGGCATAATAGCGAATCCTTTCCGGTGTTGGACCTCCAACAAAAATACATTCCGCATGCTTAGCAGCAAATTCGCGTCCTTTATCTGATGTACCTGCTTGATAAATAACAGGTGTCCGTTGTAGAGATGGTTCACTTAAATGAGGACCTTCTACTTTGAAATAATGCCCTTGATGATTAATTTCGTGAACTTTCTCCGGGTCAACCAATAATTTCTTCTCGACATCCTCAGTAACCGCATCTTCTTCCCAGCTTTGTTCCCATAATTTGTAGGATACATCCAAATATTCATCAGCAATATCGTAACGTTCATCATGCTTGATCATGTCTTCCAAACCGAAATTCCGAGCTGCATTTGGTAAATAAGAAGTAACAACATTCCAAGCAACTCTGCCTTTGGTTAGATGGTCCAATGTAGAAAAACGTCTCGCATTACCAAAAGGTGCTTCATATGTTGTACTTACCGTCACAGCAAACGATAGATGTTCTGTCACACTTGCCATCGCAGAAACTAGTAAGGCAGGATCATTTAGTGGTACTTGCAAACCATCTCTTATCGATGGTGCTTTGTTTTTTTGGTAGACATCATATATCCCTAATACATCTGCGAAAAATATGGCATCAAATTTGCCACGCTCTAATAATTTTGCTAGTTCGATCCAGTAATTGAGATCCTTATACTTACGGTGCCTTTGGTTTTCGGGATGCTTCCATAAACCATGCGAATTATGCATGGCACTATTCATATCAAATGCGTTTAGAATGATTTGTTTTCCCATGTTATTTCCCCCTTGAAAAACTTTCTTTAATAATTAAAAAAAGCCTCTTCTAAGAAAAGAAGAGGCTTTTAACTTAACAGTCCTATTCTTTTCTTATCTTTCAAGCATCAAGCTTGCTGGAATTGGCACAGTACTTTGACTCAAGTCTGTTGCCGAGGCTTCAAAGGGCCAGTCCCTCCACCTCTCGCGATAAGAAAACGAGTTTGCTATAAAATTATAGTTAACAATGTAACGTTATTGTCGACATTTGTCAATCACATTTTTACTTTTTTGTTAAAAAGTCCTAACTTTTATCCAATACACTTTTTGCCAAATTATAGACAATAGCATCATCTGTCGGCGGATTATGTAATCCGGCACGGACATCACGATAATGGCGTTGCAACGGATTTTTAGCCGACAAGCTCCTTGCTCCCACAATTCTCATCGCCAAGTCCACGACGCTGTTCGCACTATTAGTGGCAATATGTTTAGCTGCTTGTAAAGACGGTCCAAGCTCGGCTCGGTTATCTGGTCGTTCCACCCATTGTTTCGCAACTGCATATAACACTTCCCGTGCTTTAAACAATTCTAATTCGATTTCCCCTATTTTTCTACGAACTTCCGGTACTTCCTTAATCGGACCAGGCAACGTATTGGGCTGGAAAGTGGAGGCGAAATGGATCGCATAATCCCTTGCAGCTGCAGCTACTCCTAAATACACAGCAGGAATTTGTAAATACCACCCTTTAGGAAAAGGCTTCTTCGGATCCTCTTGAAATAATAGGTCATCCTCTGCTATCCATACATTGTCTAAAATTAAATCATCACTTTTCGTCGCCTTCATGGAAATACTGTCCCACGTTTCCTCTACTCGAACATTAGGTGAGTCGTGGTCAATTAGTACATAGCCTTTTTTGCCAGTTCGATTAACATCAACTGTGACAATCGAATAATCAAGGGCGACAGCCATAGAAGTAAATGACTTGGCTCCATTAATTCGCCACCCATCCTTTTCTTTTTCAGCAACCGTAGTCGGAATACCGCCACGGGACGGGCTGCCTGTAGCTCTTTCAGTTTGTGCTAAATTTAATAATGCCTGTTCCTCGACTACTAACCGGCACACTTTAGCAAAGCTTGCTTCACTCCAATTACGATCCTCTGCTTGTTCTAATAACACCCCTAATTGCCAGCCAAGTGATAATGCGGTAGGTGCATCTCCTTTTGCCAGAGTCTCCTGAATTTGCAAAAATTGATATAGATTTAGACCTTTTCCACCATACTCTTTTGGAATGGTTAAGGATAGAAAGCCACTTTCTTTCAAATCCTCAAAGTTGGCATACGGAAATTCCGCTTCTGCATCTACTATCTCCGCTCTTTCAGCGAAAACTTCAGCTAATCTTTCCGCCTCTTGTTGATAGTTTGTTTCGGTTATCTGTGTCACTTGATTCCCCCCAATAAAAAATCCTGCTTTTCGATGAGAAAAACAGGATAACCCGTAAATGTAGTCTCATCTATCAGACATATAACGTCTGCTGGAAATAGCACCATACTTTTATTAAAACAAGTGGTTGCTGCAGGATCGACGGACCAGTTTCCTCCCCTGACTCTTGATAAGCATTGAAAATATGAAATTAAGATTAAATCTACACAAGTTAGATATATTTGTCAAGACTATATTCGGAAAAGTTTAAATTTTCAGAACCCCCCCTTGACAGCTATTTTTATATTCTGTATAGTGTGATTTAACTTCATAAACGAAAAAGTTTTCTTATCCAGAGAGGTGGAGGGACTGGCCCTTTGAAGCCTCGGCAACAGACTTGAGTCAAAGTACTGTGCCAATTCCAGCAAGCTTGATGCTTGAGAGATAAGAAGAGCGGACTTAATTCAGGAATATCTACCCTCTTCTATCTTTCAGAAGAGGGTTTTTTAATGTACTCATATAAAATTATTGAAAAAGGGGTTTTACACCATGTCAGAAATTATTTTATTATCCGGAAGCCCGTCAATCAGTTCCAGAACAGATTTAGCTTTACAATATGTTGCACGTACATTCGAAGCAAAAGGACTAACAACTAGCTATGTTTCGATTCAGGATATACCTACTGAGGCCTTATTTCATGCACAGTTTGACCACCCAAAAATCCAGGAAGTTACTACACTTATCCGCAACGCAAAAGCTGTCGTTATCGGTTCACCTGTTTATAAAGCTGCCTATTCCGGTGTCTTAAAAACATTACTCGACTTATTACCGCCAGACGTTTTACAGGATACACCGGTACTGCCAGTTATGACCGGTGGCAGTGCAGGACACCTATTAACAATCGAATATTCGTTAAAACCATTAATCGCCACATTAAAAGGACAAAGTCTGCAAGGCGTTTATGTCATTGACAAATGTATTGACAAACAACAAGCAAATGACCCAATCGTTGACTACGACACCAAACAACGGCTGCACAATCAGATTACCCAACTTACCGCAACCCTTGAACAACAAACACAACCTACCGTTTAAATAGGTGATAGAGGGATTACATTTGCTATTATCATTTCTAATGGTTGTTTCCCTGCAGAGTTCTTTTTGTAACTGCTATTAAAGACTGTCTAGTAACAATTTTGATACGCTATTATCCTCTTTTCTTTCATAAACAGTTATTACTCACTCTCTTACGCCAGTTTCACTGCTTTTCTTTGGTCAGAAATGTATTTATTAATGCAAGAAAGGTTCTCTTCCTGAGGACCTTTCTTTTTTTGCGCGAAAAGTGTAATGTTTTCGTATAAACGTCGTCTAATAAGTAAAGAACAACCAAAGACAGACAAACAGGGAGGTCACGGAATGGATGGTGAGTTAATTACCGATTGGTTTGATGCCTATGCTGATGATGTGTATCGTTTTTTGGTATACTACACCTCCACATCAGATGTAGAAGATCTGGTACAAGAGGTATTCATTAAAGCAATCGATCGATATGATTCTTTCAAGGGAGATTCCAGTCCCAAGACATGGTTAATTTCCATTGCTCGCAATTTAGCGATAGATGAAGCAAGAAAACAAAAACGACAAGACTGGCGCAAGCTGATTAAAACCTATGAGAATAAAATTGACATATCCCCGGAAGATAAACACCTTTTAAACGAGAAAAAACTGGAGCTGCACAAATCAATTGCAAAACTCAAGCAGGATTACCAGGATGTCGTTATCCTTCGTGGAATAGAGGAATTATCTGTATCTGAGACAGCAAGCATTTTAAAATGGACTGATTCGAAGGTTCGCGTGACATTTCATCGTGCCTTGAAGGCTTTGAAACTGCAAGTGAAGGAGGTTCATTATGAGTCATAACGAAGACGAATTAATAAAGGAGCTAAAAGAGTTGAAAACAAATGCCCAGTTAGATCCACAAAAAAAAGAATCAATGAAAATGGCTCTTCAAAAACACGCAAAGAAAAAACGGACCAAATCGAAAGCAAAACAAACATTTATCTGGTTTTCCACAGCTGCAGCTATCTTGATTTGCGGG
Source organism: Gracilibacillus salitolerans (assembly GCF_009650095.1). GTDB lineage: Bacteria > Bacillota > Bacilli > Bacillales > Amphibacillaceae > Gracilibacillus > Gracilibacillus salitolerans. Next base: position 3,838,897 of record NZ_CP045915.1, read on the forward strand.
GTACTTGTTTACACTATGATCAATAAAGAACAAATCACATTACCTGCAGATGACAATCAGCAGAATGAAGAGATTGGTACTGCTGAGGAAGATGTAAAAGAACCAAACAATATGGAAGGATTAGGTGTGGAAGATTCAGATGATAATGATCGGAATACGACACTAGGCGAGGAAGAAACTAGTGATGAAGAAGTCAGTCCACCAGACTTTAAAGTTGATAGGGTAGGCGAAGAAACACAAACTATCCGTATTGAGGGAACGGAAGAAAACACAACATTATATAATTATCTAATGGAACCATATGGCATTGAATATAAGGTTGATCAATATTTTAATAAGTATGCTATCGAAGGAAATACTGTAAGACACCATGACGATCAGGATAAATATGCCTCGATTCGATTATATGTAGAAGAAAATGAAGAAATAGAACAACTTGCAACAGAATTTCAAGCGCAATATAGCGAAGAGTTCGACACTGTAAGTGAAATCAAGGAACCAACTGATGGCGATAATCCATATTCAGGATTAACACTGCATGCTAATAATGAGCAGCAAGGCTATTATCTTTATCAAATTGAAGACAATGTACTCGTTATTCAGTACGAAAACGCTCCAGCAGCTAGTGATGGAATGGCACGTCTTCAACCATTAATCGAATCTATTCGGTAATATAAAACTCCAGCATTTAAGCTTATGTTGGAGTTTTATTATTGCAATTTTACAAACTCTTGACCCATTGACAGAGTTTGTGTATCGACTCATTCAAAAATATTATCCTATAATGCCTATACAGACTCTAAGTACAATTATCTGGCAATAAATATTCCTGTTTTTTTCTTTCATAAAAACTTTCAACGCATTGGTCCTATAGAACTATACTCCATTCTACTGTACATGATGACCTTTTCTTTTTCACACAACAAGCATCAAAAATCAGATATTTTCGTTTAAAAAACAGAGATAATCTTGACTAATTCATTATACTTCTCTAATCTATAACATAATCAAGTAATCCGGATTCTTGATTAAAGTTGTGCACTTCTTTTTCATTTACAGAAATGTAAGCGTTATCATCATTTAGACCTACGACATTAGAACCTATTAAATATCGAATAAAGGTGGTGATACATACGCATTCAATCCCATTCTAACACCATAGACCCCTCATAAAGTAATCTATTACAATCCAAAAAAATAGGAGGTTTTTTCTTTTGATGAAGAAAATTTCCATTGTTCTGATTACTGCATTAGTGGTCAGTCTTCTTCCAACCAATCTAACAAATTCTATTCAAGCAGAAACAAATGACGGTTATTTATTTGACTTCGGTTCAGCAGATAGTCCTGTTGCTGATGGCTACACACAAGTAAGCAATACCTTACTTTACGATGAGGAAAGAGGCTATGGTTTAAGTAAAGCTGTCAATAATCGTGACCGCGGCAACCCAGATGACTTACGCCGTGACTTTATAATTGACTCCGATTATTCATTCGAACTTGACATACCAAACGGAGAGTATTTCGTACGTATTATTGCCGGTGATGATATAGCCTTCAATCGTTCAAGTTTTGCTATCAATGGCGAGGATTATGGAAATATTACCTCAAGTGGTGGTGAATATGCTGAATTAACAACCGATGTAACGATTACCGATGAAAAATTAACGATTGATATCGGAGAAAACGGACGAATCAATGGCCTAGAAATTGTTTCCATGACACAAATTGACAGTCTGGCAGTTGACTCCATTTCGTACTCAGCAGATAGTGAGGTAACTTTGTCATGGCAAAGTGATCCGAATGCCAGTCATTATAATATTTATCGTAAAGGTGAAAATGACGAAGGTTTCGAAAGAATGGATGAAACAACAGAAGCAAACTATACCGATACGACCGTAGAATTAGGCTACAGTTATACGTATGCCGTAACACTTGTGCATTCATCTGGTATCGAATCAGAAAAAAGTAACGAAGTATTAGCTTCGATCATCAATGAGGATGTGGAAAAACCTCAACCTCCAAGTGATTTGACCGTAAGTAATGCTGAGCTTGATAACATTACATTAAACTGGAACGTCGTCGATAATGCTAGTCTGTATTATGTATATCGCGCTAATTTTAACCCCGAGGATTATCCGGAGGGCGCTGTCGAATTTGAAAAAATCGGCACCACATCAGATACCAGCTTTACCGATGATTCTATTTTAACGTATAATGCCTACTATTATCAGGTTCGTACAGTTAATGAAGGTGGTATTTCAGATCCATCAAATACCACAGAATCTCCTGTTACCGAAGTACAAAAGCGCCAAATGGAGCAACTGGATCGAGCATTAGTGGCAGTGGAGTCGGACGACGGTGTGTATGTAGGCTGGAAGATGCTTGGCACCGATCCGAAAGATGTCAAATTCAATGTGTTCCGTGATGGTGAAAAAGCAAACGAAAAACCGATTGAAAACAGCACGAACTTTTTTGATGAAGATGGAACTGCAGATTCTACCTATCAGGTGAAAATTATAAAAGGCAGTGGTGATAAAGTTACGAAAGAAGTTAGCGTATGGTCTGAAAATTACTTAAGTATCGCACTAGATAAGCCAGAAGGTGGTACAACACCAGATGGCGTGGACTACACGTATAGTGCAAATGATGCCAGTGTTGGTGATCTTGATGGAGACGGCGAATATGAAATTATTTTAAAATGGGACCCGTCCAATTCAAAAGACAATTCCCATTCCGGTTATACTGGCAACGTCTACCTCGATGCTTATAAACTGGATGGTACAAAAATGTGGCGTTTAGATCTCGGTCGCAACATTCGAGCTGGTGCTCATTATACCCAATTTCTTGTCTACGACTTTGATGGAAATGGGAAATCAGAGGTTGTTTTAAAAACTGGTGACGGAACCGTTGATGGGGAAGGTAATGTAATCGGCAATCCAGAGGCTGATTGGCGAAACGGCAGTGGCTTTATTTTAGATGGCCCTGAATATCTCACTGTGTTTGAAGGTGAAACAGGAAAAGAATTAACAACAACTGACTACAGTCCTGCTCGTGGTAATCTCAATGATTGGGGCGATAACTATGGAAACCGTGCCGATCGCTTCCTTGCAGGTGTTGCCTACCTTGATGGAGAACGCCCAAGCATTGTGATGGCACGTGGTTACTACACTCGCGCCGTACTTGTTGCTTATAATTGGCGTGATGGGGAACTAACTCAGGAATGGGTATTTGATAGCGATGAAGAAGGGAATGAAGACTATGCCGGACAAGGAAATCACAGTCTATCAGTAGCCGATGTTGATCAAGACGGCAAAGACGAAATCATCTACGGTGCAGCAGTTATAGATGATGATGGTACCGGACTTCATACAACCGGCTGGGGACATGGTGACGCACAACACGTTAGTGATTTAAATCCAAACCGTCCGGGTCTTGAAATTTTCCAGGTTCACGAAGATAGATCAATTCCAATTGGTTACGGTATTCGCGATGCTGCGACTGGTGAAAAATTGTTTGGTATAGATCTTAATGCAGATGTAGGTCGAGGACTAGCTGCAGATATTGATCCACGCTATGATGGTGCTGAATTCTGGGCATCTGGTGCTTGGGACGGCAGTACCGGGAATGGTCTTCACGCAGCAGACGGGGAACTGATTTCTCAAAACACTCCACGTTCTGTTAACCATGCTATCTGGTGGGATGGCGACCTTGGCCGTGAATTGCTTGATCATACTTTTGATTCAAACAGTGATCCACACGGTGTTGGCAGAATTGATAAATGGGATTATGAAAAGGAAGAGCTCGTTAACCTGTTAACTCCAGAAGGAACCCGAACTAGTAACTGGACGAAAGGTAACCCATCTTTACAAGCAGATTTAGTTGGTGACTGGCGTGAGGAAGTGATCTGGCCATCAGCTGACAGCGAAGAATTACGTCTGTACACGACTACTGATCTGACGGAAGAAAAAATTCATACGCTAATGCACGATCCAGTCTATCGTCTCTCGATTGCATGGCAAAATGTCGCCTATAACCAGCCACCACATACTGGTTTTTTCCTGGGTTATGACATGGAGGAACCTCCGCGACCTGTTATTGAAACTGGCGATGAATTGTTTGGACAAGAAAAGAATAAGTAAAAATCAGTAACAAGGCGAGAGTGAACACTCTCGCCTTTTTTCAATGTATATTTCCAGCGATATTACAACACATTATAACTGTGATGATATACAGAGGAGGAGTAACATGGAAAAAGGTAACAATATCTCCAGTTTGCAGGATCAAAATCAGCTTGCACAAGCTCAACAGTCCATCCTGCATTTACAGCGGGCAATGAATCAAGCTAAAAGTCATATGAATGAGGAAATTCTCGAGCAAATCAAACATTCAATCGACAGAGCAGAACGTTCTTTGGCTCAAGCAGAGAGAGTAACAGATGATCAAAATGCGCTAAACTTGGTCCGCCAAGAGTTAGTACAACAACAACAGGCATTTCAAGACATAACGCAATAAAACAGATAGGTGCTGTTTCTTGGAAATCTGGTGCTGTTCATGGGATATGTGATTTTGCTCCTTGGATATCTGGTTCTGTTCCTTGGATATAAACAGTTATCTTAGGAACAGAAGTCCTTTTCCAATGAAGAAAAATTATTTCCAAGGTACAGAACTCTCACTTCTACTATCTCCACTCCATGAAAATAAAGAAGCGTCAGACAATGCTTTCGTCTGACGTTTTCTCGAGTTTACCAAGCGTATGCTTCTGGTGTCTGTCCTCCCGGTCCAGGAAAAATCTTATCTAAACGATCCAGTATTTCATCATCTAATTTCACTTCGACTGCACGTAAAGATTTTTCTAATTGATCTGCGGTCCGCACACCAATAATCGGCGCATCCACTGAAGGATTGGCTAATAACCACGCTAATGCGATCGTATCTTCTTTCTCATCGATTTCTTTACACAATTCACTAAATTGCTCCAATTGGCGGCGTTGTTTTTCTGCACGTTCCTTATTATGACTGCTCCTCGAATTCTTTTCAGGATTTAATGCATTACCACCTAGTAGTCCTCCATCTAATGGACTCCATGGTACAATACCAATCCCATATCTTTGGGCAGCAGGTAACACTTCTAATTCTGGCAAGCGGCAATTTAAATTATATTTATGCTGTTCCAATACTAATCCTAAGAAATTTCTTGCTTTGGCAGTTGCTTGTGCCTCTGCTAGAGCCCACCCAGGAAAATTACTGGAACCTACATAATCAATTTTTCCTTGATAATTTGCATTCTCAAATGCCGGCCAAATTTCTTCCCATGATGTATGACGGTCAATATGGTGCATCATGTATATTTCCACATGATCGGTTTGAAGCCTCCGTAATGAGTCCTCCAAATGACGCTTTATTTTATACGCCGATAAACCTGGTTCATCATTTGGTCCATAAATAGGATCAAACATTTTTTCATGCATCTTCGTAGCTAAAACCACTCTTTCTCTGCGATTGCCACCTTGTGTAAACCATTTGCCAATAATTTTTTCTGTCAAGCCAGCATTCTCTCCCCAGCCATAATTATTAGCGGTGTCAAAATAATTAATTCCGGCATCAAGTGCTGCATCCATGATTCGAAATGCTTCTTTTTCCTCCGTACTCACACCAAAATTCATTGTCCCTAAGCATAGTTTACTCACTTTTAGCCCAGAGCGACCTAAATATGTATATTCCATTCCCTTCACCTCTTTATCATTTCTTAAAAATGTACCACCGCTTTCATGCGAATGCAAACGTTATCTTTTATCCTAATGTGTAAATACATCAAAAATGGGGTAAGTTTAGGAAAAAGAAATAAGGAGGCATCACCTTGAATAACCGATTTGAAGATAAAGTTGCTGTAGTAACCGGTGGGAGTTCAGGTATTGGCCGTGCTTCTGCCATCCAACTTGCAAAAGAAGGTGCGAAAGTTTGCTTAATGGATTTGAAAGAAGAACAAGCAGAAAAAGTAAAAAAAGAAATCGAAAAAGATGGTGGTGAAGCTCTCATTGCCGACGTTGATTTATCTGATCCCGCAAGAGTGGAAAAGGGAATGAAAGAAGTGGTCGACAACTGGGGAAGCATCGATATTATTTTTGCAAATGGCGGGATAAATGGTGTACTTGCACCGATAGAGGATTTAACTCCCGAAGACTGGGACAACACCATTAACACAAACTTAAAAGGAACCTTCCATACGATTAAATATGCGATACCTTTTATGAAAGAAAAAGGGGGAAGTGTGATTATCACTAGTTCAGTTAATGGTAATCGAATCTTTTCTAATTTCGGGATGTCAGCTTACAGTACGTCCAAAGCTGGACAAATGGCCTTTGGTAAAATGGCGGCATTAGAATTAGCCAAGTATAAAATCAGAGTCAATATTATATGCCCTGGTGCGATTAAAACAAACATTGGTAAAAACACGGAAAAAACACCTGAATTAAAAAAAATCGAAATTCCTGTGGAGTATCCTAAGGGAGATAAACCATTAGAACATCATCCCGGAAATCCAGAGCAAGTTGCAGATCTTGTTACCTTCCTTGCCTCCGACCAATCAAGCCATATTACTGGGACCGAACTATTTATTGATGGCGCAGAGTCGTTGCTGAAATAATCTATTAAGGCTTATCGTTTCCTTACGTGGCGATAAGCCTTGGTCTGTTTGACAAAAAAATAGGTGTAGCCATCTTTCATAACCTTAGATTATTTCCTAAAAGCAAAAATGTGATATTATATAAGAAGAGTATTTCAGCAAATTGGGGGTTAAGAAATGGGTAAGCGTTTATTTTTATTTATTTTAACGAATATTTTGGTAATGACGACGATTGTTATTGTATGGTCAGTTATTACCAGATACACAGAACTTGGTGGATCCTTTCAAAATGGTGACTCGATCAACTATACTACTCTCATGGTCTTTAGTTTGGTGGTTGGTTTTACAGGAGCATTCATCTCACTGGCTATGTCCCGTTGGATGGCTAAGATGATGATGAAGGTAAAAGTAATTGATCCAAACCGGCCAGCATCAGCTCAAGAACGTGTAGTATATGAAAAAGTAGAACGATTATCTCGTGCAGCCGGTTTAGCACATACACCAGAAGTTGGTATTTACCCATCTAGAGAAGTGAATGCTTTTGCTACAGGACCAACAAAGAAACGTTCATTGGTAGCTGTTTCACAAGGGCTTTTAGAAACAATGGATGACGATGCCATAGAAGGTATTATCGCACACGAAGTAGCACACGTTTCTAATGGTGATATGGTGACCATGACGCTTTTACAGGGTGTTGTCAACACGTTTGTCGTGTTCTTCTCTCGAATTGCGGCCATTATCGTATCACGATTTGTTCGCTCAGAAATCCAATGGATCGTACGATTCGCAGCAATTATTGTCTTTCAAATATTATTCTCTATACTTGGAAGCTTCGTCGTCAGTGCCTACTCACGACACCGAGAGTATCACGCTGACCGTGGTGGAGCAGATCTGGCAGGGCGTGATAAAATGGCACATGCATTACGCTCACTAAAAATGTACATTGATCGAGCAAAAATCGATGATCGTACCGACGACTCCGCGATCCAAACGATGAAAATCAGTGGTAAATCCGGCATGATGGCATTATTGTCATCTCACCCACCACTAGAAGATCGTATTGCAAAACTTGAGCAACGATAAAATTTTACTTTCTGATAGTATAAAATAAAAGAATATCAGAAATGGGACAGAGGTTAATTCTTCTGTCCCATGTTTATTTTATACTTTTTAGCTACTAAGCAACCCTGCTTACTGCATTTCCTGCCATTGTTCTGTGTATTCTTCTATCACCTGCTCGCCACCTTCATCCTTCCACTTATCTATCGCCGCATCGAATCCATCACTATCAATTTGCCCTAGAAAATATTGATAGGTAGCATCCTCCATGATCTGAGATAAAATTTCTGATTTATCGGCCCATGTTTGCGAATCAAGTGGAGCAGTCAAATCTTCAACTAGATAATCATTATTATCTATATAAAGCTCATCTGCTTTTGCACGAGGTTCATATTCATAATAGCCGGTATAACGTCCATTCGTTTCAGGCTCACCAATTTCAAAAGGCGTATATGGCCGAATTTCAAGATTATATTGATCTTGATTTTCTGGTATTACTTCCGCATAACCATCCACCACTTCGTAATGCTCCCCTTCTACACCCCAATACAATAAATTGGATCCCTCAGGTGTCATTAAGAAATCAAAGAAAGAAAGTATACCCTTCAACTCCTCCTCCGTTTCAACGGACGATTTCGGGAAAATTAACATACTTCCATAACCCGGAATGGATCTCGTGCGATATTCACCATCAGGACCTTCAATATAATTGTGAACATCGAAAACAACATCTGGATTAATTGCTACAGCATCTCGATACATCGGCTCTACATCGCCCATTGTACCAATATAGACACCCGCAGTTCCGTCTTTTAACATATTCTGCTGATCTGTTTTACTTGTTACAGGAGCATCACGATTGATATAACCATTATCAAATAAGCTTTTGAAATAATCCATTGCTTCACGATACTCGGGGAACATAAATTGCGGCAATAGCTGTCCATCCTTTTCACCCCAATTGTTCGGCGCACCATGCCATGTTGCAAAGTTTTCAAATGTTCCTAAAATTTCCCGGTCAGTTAAACCAATTGTATCATCCTCGCCATTACCATCTGGATCATCTTCCGTAAATGCCCTCATCATTTTATATAATTCATCTAAATTAGTTGGTGTATTTAAACCTAGGTTTTCTGCCCAGTCCTGGCGATAAATTAAACCTTGACGAGAAAGTGGTCGTCCGGCATATAGCGTGTATAACTTGCCATCTATCATCGTATTTTTTAAAATTTCAGGATTTAATTTATTTAAATTAGGAAACTCTTCTAAATATGGACCTATTTCCCAATATTGCCCATCTCGTACCGCTTCTTTTTGTTGATCCAATGTCACATCCTTCAACAAAAATACATCTGGTAAATTATTTGTCGCAATAGCCGTATTAAGATTCTCTGCATAATTATTATCAGGAACCCAGCGAATATCTAATTCTGTATTGGTCGCCTCTTCCAAAAGTTCCTCCAGACGAGGTTCCGGAACCTCGGGAACGTGCAGATTAAACATCATTGATATCTCCTGTGGCTCTTCCTGAGACTCTGTTGATGATTCCTCATTCGAGGAAGTATCATCATCACTACAAGCTACTAACATGAACAATACAAACATGCTCCATACATAAACACTCTTTTTCCACATTAGCCATACCCCCTATTCGTTGTTCACTTCTTCCTTTCCCACTATAATCACACCACCTCCTTTCATTAACCTCAGTAACAACGTTGTTATTATTGACGTTGCTACGTCTTTTGACGTGCCTTATTTTAAAGAATATGAAATTACTATTTGTCACATGATCAATTTTTTTATTTTAAACGATGTTAGGTTTGGTGCAAATTAAAGAAGGAATCTCGACAATACGAAATTCCCACTCATCTATACCATATTTCTCTTCCGTTATTATTTTTTTGCAATGATAATGTACAGAAAATCAGTCGGATGCACTTTCTGTATAATACTAAGTCCTGCATTCTTAATTGCTTGTTCCATAAGTGATGAAGGAATTCTAGGATGGTTTTCAAGCTGGCTTTCCTTCTTTTCAAATTCAACACATACAAAATATCCACCAGATTTGAGAACTCGTTTCATTTGGTTTAATGAAGTAGACAAATCTTTAACCTCATGTAAAACGATTGATGCTAATACAATGTCAATTGAGGTATCATTTAATGGAATATCATCCATACTAGCTTTTAACGTTTTGACATTTGTTATATTTTCTTTATTCGCCTTGGAATTTACAAAGTCTAACATTTTAGAATCTATATCTAATGCGTATACTAATCCATCCACGATTTTAGCGGCAGGTATGGTAATATATCCTGTACCTGCACCTATATCTAAGATGTTATCTTCTTTTTTAATAGGAAACATGCGCAGCAGCTGTTCTGGGGGTATATCCCCTCTTCGTTCAGGATTATCAAGAAATTCAACTTTTTTTGCGAAATGTGCCATTCCTTCGGGACCATACTCTTTTTTGTCCATATGAGTTATCCTCCTTTTCAATAAAAGCTATTAAAAATCTTCATTAATTAAATCACTTACTACCCCACTAGCAACTTTACTACCTTCACTTGCAGCAACAATTAATTGAGGGAGTGAGAAGGTAGTATCTCCACTGGCATAGATTCCATCAATATTCGTACGTCCAAAATCATCTATTTCAATGCCACTCATCTGATTCATGTCACATCCTAATTTCTCAGCCAAAATGGATGCTTGCTTTAATTCGCAAGCTACAAACCCTCCTTCCCTTTCCATTTCTTTACCATCCTTAAACTTCACCTTTAGCAAATAGCCATTGTCACCTTGTAAACTTGCTATTTCATCTTCTATTACCTTGATATTCTTATCGGATAATAACTCCTTTTGCTCTTTAGAAAAAATATTTGTACCATTTGTACAAACAACAAGGTCACTACTCCAATTAGAAACCATTTTTGTCAAATGCATAACACGATCGCTTTCTGCAATAACAACTAATCGGCGGTCTTTTAATTCCCACCCATCACAAAATGGACAAACAAATAAGCTCGTACCATAGAATTCATGAATTCCTTCTATATCTGGCAATACATCTTGAAGTCCTGTTGCTAGAATAACCTTTCTGGAATGATAGGAATTTCCATCGTCTGTATGAATTATAAAGGATTCATTTTCCTTTTTTATATCTATTACTCGTTGATTTTCAACCGACAGATTCGGGTATTTCTCCAAATCCTGCTTAGCTATTCGTTTAAATTCTGAAGGTTTGATACCATCTCTTGTGATAAAACCATGCGATTCATGGGTTACAGCATTTCTTGGTTTATCTTCGTCAAGCAATATAATATTCTTTTTTGCTCTCGCAAGTACCAAAGAAGCATTAAGGCCTGCTGGTCCTCCTCCAATAATTACGCAATCTAACAACATGTTATCTTCCTCCTTGTATAAAGTACATTAAAGACTCTTAATATCTATAATTGAGGTAAAAAAATTAATGTGATTGTTCACAATCTATTTTATGATTTTTGGCCGCTTCGATTTGTTTGGCAATGTCAATAATGTATTTTTTGTCTAAATCATCTTTCATTTTTCTTTCTGCTTCAATCATTACATTTTCTATTAAACATTCTCCATTTTTATTTTCTTCATGTTCCAGTGAACAGCTAAATAAGGTTGTTTCCCCTTCCACAGCATGGATAACATCTAAAAAAGAAATTTCACGAGAACGTCTTACAATACTGTATCCTCCATTAACACCAGGAGTTGATTCAATTAGTCCTGCTTTTACAAGTTTCGTTAAAATCTTCGAAAGGTATGTTGGTGAAAGATTTTGAATTTTAGCTAATTGATCTACTCCAACAGATTTTCCCTTTGGTGTTAACGTTAAATATGCCATTGTGTGTAAAGCATAATTTGTGGCTCTAGAATATTTCATTACTTTTCACCTCATAGATATATTAAAGACCTTTTATGTCTGTAATTAATCTTAAACTAACATGGGTCAAAACGCAAGATATTTACTCACATTTCCATAATCAATGCTTATATTTGCAATTTATTACATGAAATCTTGTCTCCGAATCATACTAATATCAGGAGGCAAGCATGCATATGAAAATTACGTATTTAACGATCTTTTTTTTGCTTTTTAATCAAACCAGTGTTCCGCATGACTTAGTAGTGACATATAAAGGGGAACCAATTGCAAGTGTCAATCGATCTGAATTTATGGTACCGTTTTTGGATGAGCCTGTGATAGATGAGGATATATATATACAGTTTATAAAAGAACTTGAACAGGAAATGTACCAAGAACCAGTAGATGCAAAGATCAACAATAATGGAGTGATTGTCCCTGGAAAAGTCGGATATAAATTACATCGCCAAAAATTTAAAGAACTGTTTTATTCCTATTTTTTCAAAACTGGATCTACTAGGATAGAAGCACCTGTACTTAACATTCACCCAAATGTAGACAGTGAATTACTGGCAGATATTCGAACACAACAAATAGGGCAATATATTACCTATTTTAATACAAATAATAAAGAAAGGTCTCATAATGTTTCTCTTTCAGCAGAAGCAATCAATAATCATGTTGTATTTCCTGGTAAAACCTTCTCTTTTAACGAGGTTGTTGGAAAAAGGACAGAAGAAAAAGGATATTTGCCTGCTCCTGAGATTGTAAAAGGGGAATTAACGGAAGGTATCGGTGGGGGAATATGTCAGGTGTCCTCCACTCTATTTAATGCAGTTGATCGTGCCGGAGTACAAATTATGGAGCGATATTCACATAGTAAGAAAGTTCCTTATGTTCCACCTGGACGTGATGCAACAGTTAGCTGGTACGGACCTGATTTCACATTCAAAAATAATTATAATCAGCCATTACTCATTCGTTCTAAGACAGTTAATGGTAAAGTAATCATTGAAATTTACTCTTCAGATTTAGTGGAATACACTCCACGTAAAGTACCTAACGCTTCAGACCGGCTACCAAAAGAAATTCAAATATTCAATAATTAGTTCAGATGAAATAAGGGGCATTTTTTAGAATTACAACAAGGCGATCCATTTTACGATCGCCTTGTTCTACTCTCTATCTCTATTCTGTTAAAGAAACCATTATTTCTTTTTTGACTTTCCAAACAGACCTATCGCAACAGCTACGGCAATACCTAAGGCGACCCATGAACCTATACTCATTACCTTCACCACCATTTAAATGTTTATACAATACGTATACAAACTAAAACTAAGAAAGTTTCATTTATTTTAATTCGGCTCGGATTACATTTTAGTGGCCCCCATAGACAGAGTTATTGAATTCCTAAAAATATATGAGTCGATACTGATCATTTTGTTTTCTCCTGTTTAATTGGATAGAATTATTATTCCATAATTTCTACATCTTTTATTTTATTTTTATTACAATTCCAAACGTCTTCATCACTTCTTGGTATGGTAAACCCTACCTTTACGTTTTGTCCTTCTTCAAATTCACTAATGTCATCAACTTTGCTTTGTACACACTCTACAGTAATTGTTCCTTCTTGTTTATTCACTTTCTCAACAGTACTTTTTCTTACAATTGTTTCCGGCCTTAAAGAATCCTTAAACACCAACCAAACAAATAATACAACAACCAATACAATTACCATGACAATGGATAACAGTAACAATTCTTGTTTTAAGTGTTTATTCATCTTCTCCCCCTTCACAATTTGCAGCTTTCTTTTAGAGACTATTCTTGTTCAATTAACCGTTTCTATTTTAACAAAATTGCAATTCATCTATTATTTTGAAACTGCCTTTATAATGAGAAACTGCGGACTCTCCATAAGCCTATTATATTTTTCAGGTGATTGCTCTTTAAATTTCATTGTCGGCAGAGGTTCTGTAATTTTTTCAATAGAAAAATTTTTTTGAGTTGAATTTATGATTTCATTTAGCGGTCTTCGATAAAATGGTACCTTATATAATTTACCTTCTTTATTCCATGTATCAATAATTAATTCCGTTGAAAAATATTTGGCATCGGGAAGTAATTTGATATCTGTAAAAGGATGGTGAATCGAAAACAATAGAATACCTTGTGGTTTCAGAATCCGCTGAAATTCATGAAAGACATGATCCCATTCCTTGATGTAATGAAGTGTAAGCGAACTTAAAATAATGTCAAACGAATTATCATCAAAAGGTAATTCTGTTTCTAAATCTAAACAATGAACCTTTGCCTTTTCTCCTATACGCCGCTTGGTAGCATTAACCATTTCAAGACTTATATCAGTGGCAACAACATTTGCTCCTCGTTTAATTAGTTGAAGAGTATACCAACCCGCTGCACAACCGGCATCTAATACATTTTTATTATGCAAACTTCGTGGCAAATGCGCTAACATAGACGGCCTTTCATATTCGCTATTATATAAACTTGTATGATCCACACTTTTTTCATAAACTTTTGCAAGTTGATCGAAAGTTTCTTTAACCCTCTCTTTCATCATTTCACCTCTCATTATAAATCTTACTTTTTAAAGTGCAAAAAAGACGATCCATTTGGTGATCGCCATGTTCAATCAAAATTCAACACAAAAAGGGTGAAGATGATCATTTAAACAATATTCAATTCTTTGTTTGAAATTTCCCCAAGTAACCATTTCTAACGCTTGATAGATAGGAAAGAAGCCTACTTCTATACTTTCAGGACTAGTAGTTAATTCTCCACCCACCGCTTTTCCTAGAAACAATGTGTTACAAATGTAACGACTTACATTTTGAAAAACTCCACAAAATTTTACTATCTCAATATCAATACCCGACTCTTCCTTTGTTTCCCGAATTGCAGCTTTCTTTAATGATTCTCCCTCTTCTACTTGTCCGCCTGGCATTTCCCAACCTCTTTTCGGGCCTTTTATTAATAAAATTTCATTTTTATCGTTTAAAACAATAGTAGCAGCTGAAACGATATGTTTTGGTGTCGCCATAATCCTCACTCCTCAATTTATCGAACCATTCAACTAAAATGGCTGCTTTTAAAAGATAAAATTAGCAATCATGCCTAATATCATCATCATCATCATTCCACCAAAGAGAAAATATCCGATTATTTTGATTGGAAGCGGAAGCCGTCCTCCTTTGTTGATAGGAGCCCCTTCTATGTTTTGTTTATGCTCCATTACGTCATTAAAAGGTTTATGTGGAGACATTCTAACACCCCTTTTATTAAATAAAAACTCATTTATTTTTAAAGCTATTAAACACAATAAACGAAACTAATACGAGCAAAACAATACCGACCCCAAGTACTACATTAATAATCATTTCCAAATAGCAACCCTCCGATCGGAATTGTAATGATTTATGTTTCTTGGAAAGATATAATGCTCTGTTGGCGAGAAGTTAGATATATCTATATTTCAATACTAACATAATATTCCAAATAGGTGCAGCCGAAAAGTCATTAGCGTAACGTCGATTGACAAAATATAAAAGAGATTCAAGCAAAGCTTTGGTAATCCTTTTATCTTACTACTGCAATTCCGGCACATTTTTGTGGCAATACTCACTAATGGAAAATAGTGAATTTTATGCTAACCTTACTTATGTAATCGCTTACTTTCAGAGTCAAAATTAAGGGGGTTAAAAGGATGAAGAGTCATTCAATTGCAAGTGGAAAGCTCAAAGGAAGTTTAATCGGGGGAATTTGTTTGTTGTTAGTACTTCTTGTGGGATGTGCTGAAAATACGAACGGAGATGGAAAAGAAACCATTAGTGTTATGGCAAATGTCCATACACCACAAGTCGCAACAGACAGTTCTGTATTAGATCAGATTGAGGAGAAAGCTGGTGTAGAACTGGATATAACGTGGGTACCTGATGAGACGTACGATGATAAAATGAACACCGTCATCGCAACACAAAGTTATCCAAGAGCAATGTTTGTGAAAAACTCTGATTCCTATACGACAATGAAAGATTCGTTAACAGATGAAGTATATTGGGAAATTGGGCCTTATCTAGACGATTATGAGAATTTAAGTAACTTAGATCCGGTTGTACTAAACAACACAGCAGTGAATGGTAAAATTTTTGCCCTTTATCGAGAAACACCCTTATCAAGATGGGGAATCATGTATCGGAAAGATTGGGCGGAAAACCTTGGCATCGACGAACCCCAAACCACAGAGGATTTATATGAAATGTTCCGAGCTTTTACAGAAGAAGACCCCGATGGTAATGGTCAAGATGATACATTCGGTGTTGCCGTCAACTCGGATCTCGTATATGGAGGATTTAAATTTGTCAGTTCGTATTTTGGTACACCAAACAATTGGGGAGAAAAAGACGGTGAACTAGTACCGGAATTTATGTTTCCAGAATATATCGAAACAATGGATTTCTTCAAAAAGTTACGTGATGCTGGTTACGTAAATAAAGATTTTCCGGTAACAAGTAAGACGAATCAAACCGAAATGTTGACAAGTGGCAAAGCTGGAGCCATTGTAGGCTGTCTATGTAATGCAGCAGGTTTTCAGGAAAATTTACAAATTGCACATCCAGATGGCAAGCTTGATGTACAAAATCGTATTTCGACCCCTGACGGTGAACCTGGAACATGGTCGACTGCAGGTTATGGTTCTGTCATGTTAATTCCAAAAGCTTCTAATGAAACAGAAGAAGAGGTCAGAGAGGTATTATCTCTTTTTGATAAACTAATGGATCCGGAAATATATAATGCACTAGTATACGGTATCGAAGAGGAGCATTATAAATTAGTCGATGGTAATGCAAAAAGATTAGAAGGCGAAGAGGTAGATGCTTCATTTGAAAAAGAAGTTCGGCCACTATTAGGTTTAGCTATCGGCGGAGATACAACCATTGATGCATTACAGCCACATTTTGCTAATAATCTAGATGAAAAGCAATATAATCAAACATTAGACAATAATAACATATTGATCCATGATCCTACCGTAGCCCTAAATTCGGAGACATACGGAGAAAAGGGGATGTATTTACAACAGATTATCGATGATGCCACCATTCAATATATATTGGGAGAGATCGATATAAATGGCTTCGAATCGGCCGTTGAAAAATGGCGAGCTGAGGGTGGAGACCAAATTACGGAAGAATACAATGAAGGATACCAAAATATTCAATAATAAGGGGGATAAACCGTGAATTATAATATAGAGAAGGTGGAAGAACATTACGGTTTAACTATCGATGCAATTGTCGACCAACATATATCAGACAGTGAATTTCAAGGAAAGAAGGTTTTTCATTCCGTCCAAAAGGCATTAGATAGTATGCAAGGAAGTGCTGCTGTGCTATTTATGGCTAAAGGAATCTATTATGAAAAAATCGAAGTAGCCAAGGCCGATATTACCCTAATAGGAGAGAATCGGGATGAAACGATTTTAACCTATGATGTAGCGAGTGGAACAGAAAGAGAAGATGGTTCTACTTATGGTACTTTTGATAGTGCGAGTGTGACTATACGAAAGGCTCGCTTTACTGCATATCATTTAACTTTCGAAAATCAATTTGATTATATGAAAGAATATCTTAAACAAGATGATGATCCATCGAAAGTAAAAAACATTCAAGCAGTAGCTTTTCGCACAACAGATGAAAGTGATCATACTAAATTGAAAAATTGCCGCTTAAAAGGCTATCAGGATACACTACTTGTAGATAACGGCACACATTATTTCAAAGAATGTAGAATTGAAGGTGTGGTCGACTTCATTTTCGGTGCTGGTCAGGCTGTATTCGAAAAATGTGACATCATTTCCTTGGACAGGAAGGATACAATTAATAATGGCTTTGTGACTGCTGCCAGTACATCTATACACACCCCATACGGTTATTTGTTTGAAGCTTGTCAATTAAGGAAAGAATCCGCTAAAATGGCTGATGAAACCGTTTATTTAGGAAGGCCCTGGCATCCTGGTGGAGATCCGAATGCAGAAGCCAGTGTGTTATTTTATAAATGTGAGCTGGATTCCCATATTAAACCGGAAGCATGGACAGAAATGGGAGGCTTCTCACCAATGGATGCAAGACTATATGAATATAATAATCAAGGTGCTGGAGCAGTAGCTAATGGCGCTAGACGAAACCTATCCACTCAAGAAGCAGAAGCTTTTCGAAAATATTTACGGGATTGTTGTGTAAGGTAGTTAAGCCTTAGGAGGGATTGATCCATGAGAGAATTGCATTCACAAACATCCATGTCATTTCAGGAAGAGCATGTGCCAGGCTTTTTAATTCATCATAAAAAAGACCGCTCTCCGATGAACGTATTCCATCGTCACCATGGCTATGAAATTGTTTGGTTAAAGGACGGGGAAGCATTATATGTTTTTGAAGAAAAGGTCTATCATTTAAGAAAAAATACCATTCTACTGTTTAAGAGTTCTGAATTTCATCGGGTAAGTTTACGTGAAGGTGCGGCATATGAAAGAGTAGTGGTGATGTTTACCGAAGACTTTTTATCATTCGACCATGTTTTAATTCATACTTTATGTGATTTTTTGGATCAATTACCTTCCCCTCATTTCATGATGGATCTATTTATCTGGCATGCCGAAAAGCTACAAATGATAATTGATAACTTGTTGTTAGAGGATCAAAATCAGAACAACTGGCAGCAAAAGACGGCATTAGAACTGTATTTACTAGAATTAATTCTATTTCTTTGCCGTGAAATTAAAGATGAAAATCAACATGACTATTATTTGACAGTTGAGCAACAACAATCAAATCCAGTAGCCTTCCATGACCAAATTATTAAAGAGATTAATGAGATTTGGAATACAGATTGGCGTCTAGAAGTAATTGCTGAGAAACTGCTTATAAGTAAATATTATTTGTGTCGTTTTTTCAAAAAAGAGTTTGGTGTGACCATTCAAGAGTATATTCTTCAAAGAAGGTTATTCGAGGCAAATAAACTATTAACAGATACAACAATACCCGTACATAAAATTGCAGAGCATGTTGGTTTTATGTCTGACTCAAGCTTTATTAGAAGGTTTAAAGATAGGACTGGGATGACACCAAATCAATATAGAAAGAGCCAGGATAAACTTCGCAATATCATAAAATGATGCAGACCCTTATACACTACAAAAAGAAACAGACGATCTCCTTTGATCGCCTGTTTCATCTCTTGCTTCTGTTTGTTGATTTGAACTTATTCTACTAACTCCCAATCCGGATTCCAAACTACTTCCCACAAGTGACCGTCTGGGTCTTGGAAGTATCCAGAGTAACCGCCCCAAAAAGTATCGTGAGCCTGAACTGTAATATTTGCACCCGCCTTTTCGGCTTGTTCCATTATCTCATCAACTTCTACTTTACTACTGACATTATGACCAATCGTAAATTCAGTTGCACTTGATGGGGTTTGATTCATTTTTGTATCATGAGCAATATCTTTACGATTCCAAATAGCTAGTTTTAATCCTGATTGTAAGTCGAAAAATGCAACAGCACCATGCTCGAATTCTTTGCCAACTATACCTTGCGTTGATAGCCCAAGTCCATCCCGATAGAATTGCAATGACCTTTCTAAATCATCAACACCTAATGTAATCACTGAAATACGTGGTTTCATACAATTCCTCCTATTACTTTTCTTCATTTTAAATCAAGTAATACTAAATTGCTAGTTTAGTAAACGGCTTTAGTAGATAAGGTCTAACATCTTCTACTTTTGAAAAATCCTGTTTTTTTTAATATGATGAAAGTAATAAGAATTAGAGAGGGGATTACATATGCAATTGACTGTTTATTTGGCAGGACAGATCCATGATGATTGGCGCAAAGAGGTAGAAGCAAAGTCAAAGGAAAAAGGGCTTCCGTTAAGCTTTGTCGGACCACAGACCACTCATGGCCGTTCAGATAATGTCGGGGAGGATATTATAGGAGAACAACCTAGCAATCTATATAAAGACGATGCTGCTTCAGCGATTAACAATTTTAGAACACAGGTGTTATTAAAAAAATCCGATATCGTCATTGCTCTGTTTGGGGAAAAATATAAGCAATGGAATACCGCAATGGACGCAAGCACTGCGATTGCGATGAATATACCTACCATTATTGTCAGACCAGATTCACTTATACATCCATTAAAAGAACTTTCTAACAAAGCAAATGTTACTGTTGAAACTATTGATCAAGCTATTGAGGTACTATCTTATATATATGAATAGAAACAATGGAGCCAGGCTTACAGATAAGCTTGGCTTTTTCTTTTCCTCTCTTGATACCCTTCACCCCCACCTAACCTAAATTTAATTTTGTCATACTTATTATCCATTTGTCATACAAATCTAATAATTGTTTAACAAGTAAATATGTCCCTATTGGTTGGAGGAAAACCATGAAAAAGAATGCAGAGAAAAAAGTCGCACAAAAAAGTGAAATTATCGACATCATCGTAGAATGCCTATCTGCAAAGAAAAATCTACCCTCAGAAAAAGAGTTAACAGAACGACTTGGTGTGAGCAGACCCGTTTTACGAGAATTGTTAAGTGAATTTGAAGCCAGTGGAATTATTGTACCTACACAAGGAAGAGGAAGAGAAGTGAAATTCCCTGATGTCAGCAACTCCATATTGGGTGGTTGGAACATACTGCTCCGTGCAAGACCAGCATCCTTACTGGAATTGTTAGAGGTTCGCTATAACTTGGAAAGGGGGTTTTTACCTTCCGCCATTGAAACATTAACTTTAGAAGATTTACAGATGATGAGAGATTTAGTCAATCGGATGGAAGCAAAAGCACAGAAAAAACAAATATTTAAAGAAGAAGATCAATTATTTCACCGAATTCTTTATTCACGAACAAAAAACCTAGTATTAGACCAGTTACTTCATGCATTTTGGGAATTGTTCGAACAAAAAAATGAACTGCATCACTCTGAAAATTTAATACAAGCTGCTGAACTTCATCACCAACTATATCAAGCTATTCTTACGCAAAATATCGAAGAAGGAGAAAAATTACTAGAATTGCAGTTTCATGATGTTAGACAACGTATTGTAAACATGATGGAGACTAATCAAAACTAAGAACCGATTACAAAGGAGGAAGAGAATCATGGCAAATACGAGGGAAATTAAAGAAATTTCAAAAAGGATAAAACGTGATGTCATTCAATTAACAAGTAAAAATACCGGCCACCCCGGTGGTGCGATAGGTGCTGCGGACATCATTGCCGAATTATACTTCAATCGATTACACCATCGGCCGTCACAACCTGATTGGGAAGACCGCGATCGCTTCGTTTTAAGCAATGGACACATTTGTACAGCGCTATATTCTGCCATGGCAAGAAGTGGTTACTTCCCGATTGAAGAATTATGGACGTTCCGGAAATTAAACTCCAGACTACAAGGACACCCTTCACGACATGACTTACCTGGACTTGAAACCTCAGCAGGGCCACTAGGGCAGGGACTTTCGATTGCGAATGGAATGGCACTTGCCAATCGTCTTCGAGGAAGTGACGCAAAGATCTATTGCTTAGTTGGGGACGGTGAAATTCAAGAAGGTCAAGTCTGGGAGGCAGCAATGACAGCAGCACATCATCATTTGGACAAAATCGCATTAATCGTTAGCTGGAATGACATTCAAATTGACGGCCATGTCAAGGATGTAATGAATATCGAGCCTATCGCCGAGAAATTCAAAGCATTCGGCTGGCATACTCTCGAAATTGATGGAAACGAAGTCAATGAAATTAAAATGGCATTTGATCAGTTTGAACAAAACACTGGTGCTCCAACAGCGATTATTGCGAAAACGGTGATTGGAAAAGGGGTCTCTTTCATGGAAGATGAAGCCATTTGGCACGGAAAGGCTCCTTCAGCAGAGGAAGCCACTCGTGCACTAGAGGAAATAGGTACTAGCAGTTTCGGAACAGAATTGATTACAGAACGATAATGAAGGAGGAGTAAAGATGACAAAAGCAAAAAGTGGTCGTGATGGTTTTGGAAAAGCATTATTGGAACTAGGTGAAGAAAATCAAAACGTCGTCGCATTATGTGCCGATTTGGCTGAATCTGTCAGGGTCGAAGCTTTTGCGGAGAAATATCCCGAAAGGTACTTTCAAATTGGTATATCTGAGCAAGATATGATCGGAACAGCTTCAGGCTTAGCTTTATCGAATTACATTCCTTTTGCCACTACTTATGCTGTTTTTGCTGCACAAAGAGCAAACGAACAAATACGTTTAGCCGCTTGCTACAATCAGGCTAACGTAAAGATTGCAGTCAGCCATGCGGGATTGACATGCGGTGAGGATGGAGCAACCCACCAGGCTTTAGAAGATATTGCATCCATGAGAGCCATGCCTGAAATGACTGTTATTGTTCCAGCAGATGAAAACGAAGCATATGAAGCCACCAAAGCTAGCACGGAATGGATGGGACCTGTTTATCTAAGACTGGGCCGCACTCCGGTTCCCATCGTTACCAACGATACTTCTCCCTTCCAGATTGGTAAAGCTCGAACAATAAAGAACGGGACAGATGTATCTATTTTTGCATGTGGAATCATGGTCGAACGTGCACTACAAGCTAGAGAGCAATTAGCTTCTGCCGGAATAAATGCTTCCGTTATTAACATCCATACCATTAAACCACTGGATAAGGAAGCCATTATTAATGAAGCACAACAGACTGGATGTGTGGTGACAGCAGAAGAACACTCCGTTATTGGTGGATTAGGTGGTGCTATTTCGGAACTTTTAACCGAAGAGTTCCCTGTACCAGTACACAAAGTCGGAACAAATGATACGTTTGGTGAATCCGCATCACCTGAAGAACTACTCGAAAAGTATGGGTTAACTACTGATAAAATTGTCACTGCCTGCAAGAAAGCACTGGGACAAAAAGAACAATTTTTAGTAAGAGAAAGGAGTTGAACAGCATGAAAAGATTAATCACATATATGTTTATATTGGCATTATTTTTCCTTTTAGTTGCTTGTGTTTCAAGCAATAATTCCACCTCCAACGAAGAAGCAAATGATTCGCAAAATGACACACCAACTGAAACCGAACAAGAAGAAACGCAGTCAGATGAGGAGGAACCGGTTGAACTCACCTATTGGTATTGGGCTGATAATTCCGAGTACTCTAACTTAATGCAAGATATTATTACCGAATTTAATGAAACAAACGATAAAGGTATTACCGTTATCGGAGAAGAGTATCCATGGGATGGTGGCGGTTATAGTGAGACATTGTTTACCGCTGCCATGGGCGGTGGTGGACCAGATGTAGCTGCTTTTAAACTAACCTCCACTCCACTTTTCAGCGCAAATAATTTACTAGCGAATCTAGATGGCTATATTGATAGTTGGGAAGATAAAGACGATATTGAAGAGAACTTATATGATATTATGAAAACCGCAAGTGGCACAGACAGTTTATATGTCATGCCTTGGAATACGCAAGTATTATACATGTATTATCGCCCTTCTATTTTTGAGGAAGCTGGTATTGAAGTTCCATCAACCTATGAGGAATTATTAGCAGCGATTGAACAAACAACACTGGATACCAATGGTGATGGAAATACAGATGTTTATGGGTTTGGTATGCGTGGTGCCACAGGTGGCCAGGAACCTTGGGGAAGTTTTATTCATGCCCGTGGCGGAGACTTTGAAGATATGACTAGTGAAGAAGCCATTCAAGGTATGCAGGACTTTATCGATATATATGAAAATGGATACGCTCCCCCATCAGCTACTACAGACGGCTTTAATGAAATAATTGCTAATTTCAAATCAGGAAGAACAGCCATGACCGTTCACCATACCGGTTCTTCCGCTGAAATGGTGGAAACATTCGGTGATGACGTATCTGCCTTTGCCTTTCCTGAAGGTATTGGACAATGGACTTCGATGGGAGATACCAATAATGTTATTTTCGAATCAACCGAACATAAGGAAGCAGCATTTGAATGGGTTTCCTATTTAGCAACTGGCAAAGGTCAAGAAGATTGGACGATTGCAACGGGCAATGTACCAGTAAGTACTCGTGTTCAGGAAATGGACCATTTTCAAAACGATGAATTTATGAAAGCTTCCATCGAAGGAGTACCTTTTGCCGGTATTTTGCCGATCAAAGATACCACAACAGAATGGATCAGTACAGTTTGGCCTAATACTACAGCTTCCGCCTTATTAGGAGATATTACAGCGGAAGAAGCTATGCAACAATTGCACGAAAGCTTACACGAAGAATAACGAAATGTAAACGGATTCAAAAAGGATTCATGGCCACTCAATAGCTGTCTCATGAATCCTTTCTACCAAGCTATTACGAAACAGAGGTGAAGAAAAATGCAACGCAAACGAATCAATATATGGCCTTATCTCCTAATATTACCGGCATTATTAATTGTCACCTTTGTTGTTTTTATACCTGTTATCGAGGCCATTTTTATGAGTTTTCAAAGCTATGATTTAAGGCGTCCTGATAAGATTGCTTATCATGGTTTTCAAAATTTTGTTGATATGTTTTCCGATCCAATCTTTTGGCTCGCTTTTAAAAACACACTTATATGGGTTGTTTTTGGTGTAGGATTGCAATTTTTGTTCGGCTTTATTTTGGCCTTATTATTGAATCAATCTTTTCGAGGACGCGGGATTGTTCGTGCGGTTAGCCTTATCCCATGGGCAACACCTGGTGTGTTGATCGGGTTGATGTGGAAGTGGATTTACGATGGAAATTATGGGGTTTTAAACGACTTGTTAATCAAACTGGGATTGATTGATAAAGGAATTACCTTCTTGTCGCAAACATCCACCGCATTTGGCTCCGTTATCGTTACAATCATCTGGCAGGGCATTCCTTTTTTTGCCATTATGATATTGGCTGGATTACAAGTGATAGCAAAGGAAATGTATGAAGCTGCCGATATTGACGGTGCCAGCAAACTGCAGAAATTGTTTTATATTACGATTCCATCATTAAAGAATGTCATCATTATTACCATATTACTCCGAATTATCTGGGTTTCTAACTCTGTTGACATTATTCACAACATGACTGGAGGCGGTCCATCGTACTCTACTCAGACTTTGAGTGTTTACATTTTCAATAAGGCTACAGTTCTAGACTTAGGCTATTCTTCCAGTATGGCACTATTCTTAATGTTCATGTTAGCAATGGTAGCTGTTCCATATCTCAAAAATGCGTTTAAAGAGAGGTAATGAGCGATGCGTTGGAAGAGAATTATTTCATTATATATTCCATTGGGTACTATTTTATTGTTTTTGCTGTTTCCTTTTTATTGGACATTTGTCACATCCATTAAACCTGAACATGAGTTATATGGTTCCACTGTTACCTACTGGCCAAAGGAGTTAACATTAGCCTCGTATCAAAAGTTATTTGGAGAATTTAATTTCCTTTTACCAATGTGGAACAGTTTCTTAGTAGCAACGATTACTACCTTTGTTACACTTTTTGTCTCTACTTTAGCAGCTTACTCTTTTACAAGATATGAATTCAAAGGAAAAAGTCTGCTGATGGGTTTATTTTTAACAAATAATATGTTTCCGAATGTTTTGTTGCTTATTCCTTTATTTGCGATCATGCGCAGTTTTGATTTATTATATACGCCGATTTCACTGGTGATGGCTTATGCTACGTTTACGATACCTTTCTCGGTATGGATGCTGACAGGTTATTTGAAAGACTTGCCTAATGCATTAGAGGAAGCAGCCATGATTGATGGAGCTAATCGGGCAACAGCTTTTATAAAAATAATCTTACCAGTCCTTACGCCATCAATCGTTGCAACTGGGGTCTATATCTTTATTCAATCATGGAATGAATACACCTTTGCCGTGCTTTTTACGAATGAAGCGACCAGAACGATACCTGTTACACTAAAGAATTTAATCGGTCAATTGGGTGTACAGTGGGATTTATTAACGGCTGGGGGAATTATTACGATCATACCTGTCTGTATTATGTTCTTCTTTGCACAGAAAAAATTGATTGAGGGGATGACAGCGGGATCAGTGAAAGGATAAGTAACCTAATAAACCAGCCGTGAGAATGGTCACGACTGGTTTTATCTTAGTCTAGGAAATTATAAAATTTTTGGCTTGTGGATAACATTTAGAACCATATATAGCCATGTCCAGCTCCGAGCGCCAAAAACTAGGCGACTTCACGAATCGCCCTACGATAAGTCATCATCGGTTCGCAGGCTCACTGTGATTCCTTTATCTCAGTTGATTCGCTCCAGTCGCTACGTTTTTAAGCCGGCGCTCTGCGCTTTTGTTCATTTATTGAAAAAAGGATGCAAAAATACCAATCAGAATACCAACTATTCCAAAGTCCGTATCACCAAAGGTAGTACTAGCAAATCCCAGATCACCTAACACTGGCAATAAAAAAGCTGGAATAAAGCTAATGAATACCCCGTTAACAAAGCCACCTAAAGCAGCACCTAAGCGACCACCCGTTGCATTACCAAATACACCTGCACCTGCTCCTGTAAAAAAGTGTGGCACAAGACCTGGAATGATCAGTGGCAGAGCAAGCACCCCTAAAACCGCCATACTAATTAATCCACCTGCAAAACTAAACAAGAAACCAATCATCACAGCTGTTGGTGCATATGGATAGACGATTGGCACATCTAATGCAGGTTTAGCACCTGGCACAATTTTATCTGCTATCCCTTTAAATGCAGGGACAATTTCATTTAAAATCATTCGTACACCTAATAAAATAATACTAAGTCCAGCTGCAAAGGTAATCCCCTGCATAATACTAAACATCAAATAATTCTGGTCACCGCTGTAATTAGAAACAATATCCGAACCTGCTAACACAGCAATAATAATAAAAATAGCAACCATCGTTAAAGCAGTAGAAACTAAAGAATCCTTTATAAATGCCCAGCGATCAGAGATTTTGATATCTTCTGTTGACTTTTCTTTATTGCCAAACCATTTTCCAACTAAGCCGGCTGAAATATAGCCAAATGTACTAAAATGGCCAATCGCCACCTGGTCATTACCAGTTACTTGGCGCATGAAAGGCTGGCCTAATGCAGGCATGATCACCATTAAAAACCCTAATAACAAAGAACCGATAAAAACTAACCAAAATCCACTTAATCCTGCTGTACCAAGAACAGCCGATAATAATGCAGCCATAAAAAAGGTATGATGTCCTGTTAAGAAAATATACTTCCATGACGTAATACGTGCAAATAAAATATTCGCAACAAATCCAAATCCCATAATCAGGGCTGTTTCCGCACCAAACATCTGTTGTGCTAATGCCACTACTGCCTCATTATTCGGTACAACCCCTTGAATTTGGAACGCCTCTTCAATAATACCGCCCAATGAATCTAAGGAACCAATAATAACCCCTGCTCCAGCACCTAATATGACAAATCCTATCACACTTTTTAATGTGCCAGTTAGAACCTTTGACACGATAGCGCGTTGAGCAACCAGACCAATTAAAACCATCAGACCAACTAATACCTCAGGAATACTTAAGACTTCATTCATCAAGAATTCAAAAAAGCCCACTTGATCCACCTCCCCAGGTTATAAGAAAAGCGCAGAGTGCCCGCTTAAAAACGTAGCGTCAGGACCGAAGCAACTGAGATAAAGGAATCACTGAGAAAAACGAACCGATGATGACTTATCGTAAGGCGCTTTCGTGAAGTCGACTAGTTTTTGGCACTCGGAGCTAGACATCAAAAACGGTCTTTAATGCTATCCAATAAACCCTATCAATTTCTCTTTCACTTCCTGGCTATCCGCTATATTGTCTATCGCTATTACTGGTTTTGATCCATCATCCAGCTGCTTAGCAAATTCTGCATTCGTCACGATAAGATCTGCTGGCAAACTAGCTGCTGTACTAAAATCTGCTGTCTCTACATCTGCCACTTGGTTTAATTCTTTTAACACCAGTTCCACTGTCATTTTCAGCATCATACTTGAACCAAAACCCATTCCACAAACAGCTAATATTTTCATCACTTCACCCGCTTTCTTTATCAAACAACTGCTGTACTTCGCGAACCGTTCTTGCTTTTTTTAAATGCGCTAACTTTTCACTGTCACCTATCACCTCCGCAACCGCTTTCAATAAATGTAAATGCATTACTTTATCTTGCGCAGCTAAACCAATAAAGACGATCGCTTCTTTATCAGAGAAAAAAGAAACAGGTTCTTGCAAAACACTAACACTTATCCCTTGTTGTAACACCCCGTCCTCCGGTCTAGCATGCGGTAATGCCACTCCCGGTGCGATGACAATATACGCACCTAATGTATGCACATTATCCACCATTGCATGGACATAGCGCGCTTCCACGTTTCCATTTTCTATCAATAACTGCCCACACTGCTTTACTGCCTCTTCCCAACCCGATGCCAACTGCCCTACACGAATAACCTCTTCATTTAGCTTCACTCGGACCCCACCTTTAAAACGTACTAGCCCTATTACAATATATCGCTAGCAGTTAGATTTTATGTACATAAAAAAGAAAAGGGGGTGGTCCCATAAGTAAGTGCTAGCAATTGACTTTGGGACAATCTCTTTTCTACTGAAGGTCTAATCGATGTTTTCCCTTGCTTTTGGAGCATAGCGTCGATTAAACCACTTCTATTCGACGTTCTTTTTCGTGAAAAAAGACAGATAAAATCCACAAAAAGAGAACCCTGACTCACCTAGGTTCTCTCTTCTTCCCCACTATATTTCCGCACTTAAAATAACTAAGGTCATTTACTTTGCTCCCTTGTTCAAACCACGTCTTTCGATAAGATTAATACCAATCCCCATAGATATAACACCAATCAAAAGCATGAATAACAAAGACATCAGAATGTCACTGAAGTTAGCATCGTAGAAGATAACGGACATAAGCGCATCCATTGCATGTGCCATTGGAAATAAGTCTGCAATAAACAACAATACTTGATTTGAGATCGTACCCGGCATCATGTATGCTCCACTTACTAAGGGTATAAGCGGTATTAGAGACGGATAAATGGCGTAAAATTGCTCCGGTGACTTTACGAGTCCGGTTAAAAGCATCGCAATACTGATCATGCTGAATGTAAAAAACGCGGAAATTAATACAAGCATCCACAAGTTATCACCCAGCTCATAATTCATCACATACTTAAAGACTACCAGAACAATAACAATTTGAAACATCGTAATCAAAAAGCTGTAGAGAATATAGCCGAAATACATACTCGTTTTACTGATCGGAGATAGAATCATCCGGTTCCATACACCGGAAACTTTATCATTAGTAACATTATTAACTTTAAATCCAACAAGAAACATCGAGATCAGAAAGGTAAAAGCAAACATTAACTGAATACTCATGTTATAGTTCGGTACCTCTTCACTATCTAATCCTTGTGCTTCCATTTGCACAGGCGCATCAGCTAAATAATTTTCAACTTCTCCTCGGACATTTTCATCCTCTGTTGAGCTGATCAATGAGCTAATTTGCGCCTCCTGTTGAAACACTTTATCAACATGCTGTCTGACCATAGAAACAGTCGGAAGCTTAGAGGTAACTAAAAGTCTGTAATCCATCTCCATTAATTGAACTGCTACATCTATATTGCCATCCCGCACTTCCTCACGAGCTTCGTCAGGATCTGTTACAACAAAATTTAAGGAATCATCGACATTTAAAAGTTCTTCCCATTTTGCTTCAATTTCCTTAGCATTCACTTCCTCACTAAAAATAGCTACTTTTGTTGGTGTTTGTATGCCACCTGCAAAAAAGAGGGTCGCAAGAATGCTTCCAATAATAAATGCGAGAACAAGGATCGGATTACGTTTATCTTTAGAAAATTGTGCCCATATTACCGACTTCATTATGCTTCCCCCCTTCTAGGATACATCGCTAAGCCAACCAAGGTACATAGTATAAAGAAACCTACCAGCATCAGACTTGGCATTATTAAAGAAGATGATTGTTCGTATTGAATCCACTCCATCAACACTGAAAGCGACAAGCCGTTCGGTGTCCATTCACCAAGTTTCTGCATCCAGGCAGGGAAAACGTAGATCGGTACGAAATTTCCGCCAAGTACACCTAAAACCATAACAATAATATTAAACACACCATTAGCAGCATCAACGTTTTTCATTCTTAATGAAATAGATGTGAACACCGCTGCTAAACTAGCAACTGCTAGAGAAAACAGTGTAATGATTATCCCAACCCCTAGCCAAAAGTCGACGGAACGGCCAGGAAATACATCTAATATAATGTGCGCTAAAACAAAGACGACAGTCATTTGTAACGATGCTAAAATAAATGTAGATACCATTTTCCCAACCAAAAACAGCATAGGATGACTATTTGTCACCACAATCCGATTGAAAACTTGCTGTCTTATTTCTTCACCTGTCTTAGCTGCTACCGTAATCGCTAAGAATAATGCGAACAAAATTCCCATCGCGAGCGTGAAATATTGGGACAATGTGAAAGCTTCTCCTTCTCCCAATTGTTCCACACCACCTTGTGGCTGAACTATTTCAGTTTCATTACTTCCACCAATTTGCTGGATGGCAAATTGGTAATTCAGATTATCTATAAAACTGTGAATGATATCATATAAGGTTCCGTTGTTTGTCGTTTCCTCTTCCATTTTATAGATCAGCGAAACATTTGGAGATTCACCGGTAAAGGCGGCATATAGACTTTCCACCGCAAAACCATTCGGAATAACGAGCATGCCATCGATCTCACCTTGCTCTACTTTTTTTGCCGCTACTGCCTCATCCTGTTCGTGTACAGTGACCCACTCTTGCAGGTCCTCACTCTCAAGAAAACCAAATAAAGCTTGTACAGGATCACCATAGCTTGCTTGTTCTGCGATCACAGCTGCTTCTGCTTCGTCAACCGAACCCTCTGCAACCAGCTTTTGCTGCAATTGTTCTGCTACATTCTCGTTATCATCCTGATTGACCAAGGCCAATTGTAAATCCATCGTTGATTCCTCATCACTGTCAAACAATCCGTCAAAAGCAAGATTTAACACAAAGATGATAACAATTGGAAGTAAAAGTACGATAAGGATTTCTTTACGATCTCGTAAAAACATTAATAAATCCTTTTTGATGAAACTTCCCATATCTACACCTCCTTAATCTCTCAATGTCCGACCTGTTAAATGGAGAAATACATCCTCCAAGCTAGGTGTTTCAGTTTGATAATTCAGCAATTGAATTTGATGTCCGTCAGCTAGATGGACAAGCTCACTGATTAAGTTACTTCCTTTTTTAGCAATGACCTTCAACTGCGAGTTAGCCGTTTCCACCTTACGAACACCTTCCAGGGATTTCACTTTTTCCACAAAAGTTTCATCAATCATGCTTAATTCCAACTTGATTGTATCTTCTGACGATAAAATACTGAGTAATTCCGCTTTACTTCCCGCCGCAATAACCTCACCATGATCCATAACATATACACGATCACATAACTGCTCCACTTCCTCCATATAATGACTCGTATATAAAATCGTTGTGCCTTCTGTTTCATTTAGGGATCGTACAGTTTCGAGAATATGATTTCTTGATTGCGGATCAATACCGACTGTCGGCTCATCAAGAATCAATATTTGCGGTTTATGCAACAATGCAGCAGCTATGTTAACTCTCCGCTTCATACCCCCGGAAAAAGTTTTTACTAAATCTTTCTGGCGGTCCTTCAATCCAACAATTTCCAAGGCATGTTGAATGCTTTTCTCCAATTTTTTGCCTTTCATTTTATAAATCGAGCCAAAAAATTTTAGATTTTCATAAGCAGAAAGCTCTTGATAAAGCGCCAATTCCTGCGGTACCACACCTAAAATTTTTCTTAGTTCTCCTGGTTTATTCACCGTATTGATTCCGTTCAACTTTATTTCACCAGCAGTAGGCTTTAGTAAAGTCGAAATCATGGAAATCGTTGTTGATTTCCCGGCACCGTTCGGACCTAACAAACCCACTGATTCCCCAGTATCGAGATATAAATTAACGTCCTGTACCGCTTTTTTTCCCTTAAATGACTTACTTAAATGTATCGTTTCAAGCATGGAATTGCCTCCTTTTTTCTCTTGCACCATTCATATGTATCCATCTTAAAACAAAAAAACCAAAGTCACTACTGACTCTGGTCATTTAATCCTCAGGCATATATTACTTTAGTCATTTTTTCTTCATACTAAATGGTGACGAATTGCATATATCGCTAATTGGGTCCGATCTCGTAATTCTAATTTATCTAATATTTGACTAGTTTGATTTTTAACCGTACCAACTGACAGTCCTAATCGTTCTGCCATCTCTTTATTATTTAGTCCTTCCCCAATACATTTCAAAATTGCCCTTTCTCGTGGTGTTAACGTCGGATCAATGGCCTCTTTTTCTTCTTTTTGCAGTAATGCAGGCATCACTTTTGCTGCCACCTGATCTTGAAGAGAGAGACCTCCTTTTAACGCACTTTTAATTGAGCGGATCAGTGATTCAGTATCTCCATCCTTCAGCATATAGCCACTGACACCAAGTTTTAATGCATCCATCACATACTGATTATCATCAAAAGTTGTCAGCATTAAAATTTTCAGATGTGGAAAACGGGATCGTAATACTTTAGCCGCATCAATGCCATCCATTTCAGGCATACGAATATCTAAAACGGCGACATCGAATAACTGTTTTTCACACAATGCTACAGCTTGTCTACCGTTATCCGCTTCCCCAGTTACTTCAATATCACCATCTGTTTCGATCATCGCCTTCAAACCTTGACGTACCATCACCTGATCTTCTGCCAACAAAACTCTTATCATACTGACCCTCTCCGTTCCATTAATCGAATACTGCCTCTGATCGCAAACTGACGCTCATCATGATGTATTTCCAAAGTGCCTCCCACCTTTTCCAATCGGTCTCGCATGGCATTTAAACCATAACCTTCTTGAAAAAAGGAATTCGTTTTTGCAGGATTCACCACTTCAAAGCGAAAGATACTTCCACCCGGTGCCTCAAAAGAAATGTGTGCTTCTCTTGTAGAACTATGTTTCATAATATTGGTTAGTGCCTCTTGTACCGCTCGATAAATCGCAAATGACTGCTCTCCGGTCAATGATGCAGCGAATGCACCATGCTTTACGGAAAAATTGATTTTCATGAATTTTTCCATTTCTAATTTACGAATTAATCTTATCAAACCTTGCAATCCGCCGACTTCATTTTGTTTAAAGGATTTCACTGCTCGTCTAGTTTCCTCCAAGCTTTGTTCTGCTAATTCTTTTAGTTTCTCGACCTTTTCTTTATCTTTTTCATCCGCATTTAAGCGGAATGCCTCTAATTGCATTAACAGAGCAGTGAGTTTATGCCCGACAGAATCATGAATTTCATGCCCAATCAGCATCCGTTCATCCTGTCTGGCGTTCTCCTCCTCTGTAACCAGATGTCTTTTCATCCTTCTGTATTCATCTAGCAACACATCATTCTTTTCCTTGACTTCTATTTCACTTCTTTTTACAAATTGAAAATACAACAGTCCAATAATGACTAATATGTAAAAAAGGGCGTACCAAGCTAATTGGTAAGTAGAAAGAGTTGTTTGCGTTAGAAGCCATAGTAATCCAGCAAATTGAACCAGCATCACAAGCACACTTTTTAACAGCGATAATCTGAAAACAGCTTCTGCTATTACTAATGCTTGTACAAGTAACAAATATTGATTTAACTGATGATCAACAGGGTAAAAAATAATCAATGGTGTCAGCGCCTGTATGCTGAATAATACCGTTTGTATGAGCGGTTTTTCGGAAAAAAGTGGAATAATGAACAAGATGATTAAAAATAAACAGAAACTCGCCAGCAGTTGTAATGATAAATGTAGATCCGATCCCCAAAATGCTAATGGCCATACAAGGCAATGAATAGCGATCCACATAAAATATGTTTTATTCATATCGACATACTCCTTCGAAAGTAACGATCGTCCTTTTTGCCCCTAATTATACTATGATTCATGAAGTGTCGCATCAAGGACTTGAGAAATTTACTATTTTACTACCGTCGTTCCAGCTAATAAGTCTGCTACGTGGCGATGATCTTGACGTATAACGACCATGATAATGTAGAGAAAAGCTAACAACATAGAGATGCTAATTAATGTCATAGCCAACCAATTGAAGTCATGATACATTCCATGAATGACACCCATATGTCCTAGTTGCCAAGGTAAAAATTTCGCAATATTGCGTATCGTACTTCTCATTATGGGATGATCAGGATAGCTTACTTTTAATCGTTTGATTCGTTTACCAAAAGTGGAAGCACGAGAGCCTCCTTCCATAATCGAAAATAAAATAATAACTGGAAGCACAGAGGTGAGAGTAGCTATAAGTTGAGTTTGTCCATTCGAAAAAGCGGGAGTTCCATTAAAAGCGAGCCAATAAACTAATTGCATGATTCCTAAAAGCAAGATGAGATATGTACTAATACATAGCCAGTCAATCAATAGAGCGATAAACCGTTGTTTTCTTGTAGCAACAGATTCCATATGAAACCTCCTTTATTAAAATAAAAGGTGTGAGTCTGTTTGCGAAATATTGGAATATATCTCGCCAGAAGAAAAGGTTAACTCGCGGACATACGACGTTTTATCCATTATACTATTAATTTGAGTGCTACAGGGAAATTTTTTCCCTATAAAAGAAAGCTTGCAACTACCTGTTCAGGTGCTTGCAAGCTTGTTACTATTAATTCATAAATATTTCAATAGCACGTTGATAATTTTGTTTCATAGCATTTTTTCCGACAGTAGTAATATCATGATAAAAAATGTGTTCATTATGGTTTACATAGTGCTTTACAGCTTCTGCTCCTGCTTTGGCTGCATAGCTATAGTAATTGATTTTCCGCACCCCTGCATTAATCGTCTGGGTATAATCCTCTTCTTTTAGGCCGGAACCACCATGCATAACGATTGGTTTACCTGTACCTTGATAGATTTGTTCTAATCGATCAAAATCTAATTTAGGCTCCTCTAAATAAATGCCATGTACGGTACCAAACGCAGCTGCTAATGCATCAATAGCTGTATCGGCCACAAATGCTTTGGCGGTTTCCGGATCGGTATAAATACCTTCACTTTTCTCGGCCCCGTCATAACTTTCTCCGCCACCTATTGTGGAATCGGTCATCACACCTAATTCCGCTTCCACTGAAACATTTCGTTCTTTGGCATAAGCTACAACTTTCTTCACTTCTCTCACATTTTCTTCAAAAGGTAAATGGGAAGCATCAATCATGACAGAAGTAAAACCTATATCAATCGCTTGTTTGATTAAATCAAAACGAGAACCGTGATCCAGGTGAACTGTAACCGGTACGCTTGCCTTTTTCGCCAACTCCACCAGAATTGGTCCGATAAACTCCAGTGGCATTATCTCATTATGAACCTCGGCATGCGCTAATATAATCGGTGCTTGTAACTCCTCCGCAGCCTCCAGTGCTGCTCGTGCCGATTCCAAAGTAGGAACATTAAAGGCACCAACCGCATAGTTTCCTTTCTCCGCCATTTCCAGATTTTCTTTAAGTGTAATTAACATACCTTATCCCCCTTATAAAAAAGCAATTTCTTCTCGTTTCTCCCAGTTATCATACATCCCCTTTAATGTGTGTATATCTTTCACACCGGAAGCACTATCTTCTTCTAACAAAGAGGAAGCAGCACTGGCGGTGGCAATTTTCATAGATTCATAAAGTGAATTACCTTTTTCTGCACTATATAGAATACCGGCTGCATAGGCATCACCAGCTCCAACTGTACCTTTGATTCTATTTTTATCGATCAGTAGAGAAGGTAAACTGTAAAATGTTTGCCCGTTATACCCAAAGCTAGCTTCTGGTGCATGAATGACTACCCAATCTTGCACCCCCATCCTCTTCATTGTAGTCAACGCTTCTTTTATGTTACTTCCTATCAAACTATCATCCTGCTCCCGCAATTCTATGCCAGTACTTTTTCCTGCTTCATATTCATTGACAATGCAGTAATTCGTATATTTTAAAGCTGGTGGCACAACCTTTTCATATCTATCTTTATTTTCGCTTACGATATCAATCGATGTTTGGATCCCTTCTTTTTGGGCATGGTGTAATAGTTTTGCTAGCTTTGTCCCATATTCTTCATCCTCTTTATCCAAGGCATCTAACAAAAGGACATAGGCAACATGCAAAATTTTCGCTTTGATCTCAGTGAGTGGGAAGGCGTCTTCGTTAAAAGCAGTAGAATTTCCTTTATAGGTATAGAAAGTTCTCGTTTTATCGATTTCATCAAAAATAACATCGGTAAATGGCGTATCACCAGTAAACTTTACCTTACTTAAATCGATATTCTCATATTTTGAAAAGCCTTCATACACATACTGACCTTTCTCGTCTTCTCCAACATAAGCAATAATTTCAATCGGAAGATCTGGATCTATATGAGCCAAAGATAGCGAGCAGTTAGAAACAGCCCCTCCCATTGATCGCTTCATTTGTTCAATCGTCGTTAATTCTGATTTAGCTGGGTATCCTTTCACTGATTTGATTTCATCGACCATGACAGTACCGGCAATTGCTATTCCATTACGCAAAAATACACCCCCTCTATACTAAAAAGTTACTGCTTCCGCTTCTTAATCACATCTGCATATACTGCGATAAGGATAACGATACCTTTTACGATATATTGCCAGAAGGAACTGACTCCCATTAAATTGAGACCGTTACTTAAAACACCGATGATAAGTGCTCCGATGACGGTTCCACCGATCTTGCCTGATCCACCCGTCATACTTGTACCACCCAATACAACAGCAGCAATGGCATCTAACTCCGCCATATCACCTGCAGTTGGCTGGCCAGAAAACATTCTCGAAGATAAGACAATCCCTGCTACCCCTGCCATTAGCCCACTAAAGCTATAAGCGATAATTTTTATCTTCTTAATATTAATTCCGGCAAATTTTGCTGCTTCCGGATTACCCCCAACCGCATACATATATCTTCCTAATTTCGTTTTATTCATAATGACGTATGCAATGATTAAAATAATAATTAAATAGAGGACAGGTGCTGGCAGAAATCCGCCAATATAACCAGAACCAATGTTATTAAAAGAATCAGACATCACTCTTACCGGTTTTCCATCACTAAAGACATAGGCAGCACCTCTGGCAATGTTCATGGTAGCTAAGGTCACAATAAAAGGAGGAATAATCGTGGTGGCGACAACATAACCGTTAAACGCACCGAAAAGCATGCCAACTAATAATCCTGCTACCACCGCAGCCCAAACAGGAAAGCCTAACATTGCAATTAACAGAGTTGTGACAACACCCGTTACCGCAATAATAGAACCGACGGATAAATCAATCCCTCCTAAAATGATGACCATTGTCATAGCGATCGCCAAATACATGTTAGTAGAGGTTTGTCTTAACACATTCATGAGATTATTAGTAGACAAAAAATCGGGATTAATAATCGAGATAAAGCTACATAATACAATTAATCCAATTAAAATCCCCATATTCTCTCTGATAAAATTCGTCACAGCATGGCTCATTTTAAACCATATCGATTCTTTGCCATTTTCATAGGTTAATGGAGTCATCTTTTTCCACCCCCTGTAGCGTAATACATGATTTGTTCTTGTTTTATATCGTTTCCCTCTAAAATTTTTCCGACTTTCCCTTTATACATCACAACCACTCGATCACTCATATGAATAACTTCTGGCAGATCAGAAGAAATCATTATAATCGAAACCCCTTCTTCGACCAGTTTTTGCATAATCGAGTAAATTTCAAACTTTGCTCCAACATCTACTCCTCTTGTCGGCTCATCTAGAATTAATACACTCGGTTTTGTGGCTAACCACCTTGATATCAGTACCTTCTGTTGGTTTCCACCACTTAAATTTCTTACCGTCTGTTTCGAATGGGGTGTTTTAATATTTAGCTCATCAATATAATAATCTACCTGTTTCTGTTCGACTTTATCGTCTACTCGTAAGCCTTTCATAAATTGATCTAGAATTTTGATCGACATATTGTAATCCACTGCTTTAGACAGAAACAAACCCTGGTCCTTTCTGCTTTCCGGCACATAAGCTAATCCATGTTTCATCGCATCATTAGGCTGGTTTATTGTTACCCGCTTGCCATTCAACAGGATTTCACCTTCATCATAAGCATCAACACCAAACAGACACCTCATCAACTCCGACCTGCCTGCCCCAACTAAACCTGAAAAGCCTAGAATCTCTCCTTTTTTTAAATCAAAACTAATATCTTCAACGACACCTTTCCTTGAAAGTTGGTTAACCTCTAATACCTTTTCCGTGGTCTTCCATCCTTTCTCCCGATAATATATATTGCTTAAGCTCCGACCTACCATCATCGCAACTAACTCATCATGAGTGCTTTCCTTCGTCTCCACTGTTCCGATATATTCACCATCTCTCATCACTGTAATACGATCGGTAATCTCAAATAACTCCTCCATACGGTGAGAGATATAGATGATGCCAACCTGTTGTTTTTTTAAACGGCGAACGGTCTGGAATAATGCCTTTACTTCTTTATCTGTTAACGAAGAAGTCGGCTCATCCATCACTATGATCTTAGCTTCAAAGGAGACTGCTTTAATAATCTCTATCATTTGTTGTTGTGCCACCGTCAATCCTTTAATGATCATTCTTGGGTTCAAGTCCAGACCAAAATCATCTAAATACTTTTTAGAATCCTTTATCATTTTTTCCATATCAATAAATCCGGTGCTTGTTAATGGTTCTCTTCCCAGATAAATATTCTCTGCAATTGATAAATAAGGAACGAGTACAATTTCTTGGTGGATAATACTGATCCCGTTTTTTTGCGCATCAGTAACCTTCTCTATATTCACTTTCCTGCCATTGACAAAAATTTCCCCGTCATCCGACTGATAGATCCCACCTAAAACTTTAATTAAAGTTGATTTCCCTGCACCGTTCTCTCCTAGCAAAGCATGCACTTCACCAGGCTTCAGATGAAAAGCTACTTCTTTTAATGCGTTCACTCCTGGAAATGACTTGGTGATACGATTCATACTTAATAGCTCTGCACTCATACCATCACCTCTTTTCTTGACCTTGTGTACGGTAAGGAGTTTTACACTATCTGCAAAACTCCTTACTGCTTTATTGCCAGCCGCCTACCCCGTACTCCTCCACATTTTCTTCGTTAATAAGAAAGGTTTCTACCGGTGTTCTTTCTTCGTAATCTTCACCACTCAAAAATTGATATGCTACATCTACAGAGGATTCTCCGATTGAAATCGGGGATTGAGCACCTGTACCTACAAATGAACCACCTTCTGCAATAGCAGCTTTAGCATCCGGTGATCCGTCTACACCGTAGATCGCAATATCCTGCACATTATTTGATTTTGCTGCTGCCAAAGCACCTAATGCAGTTGGATCATTTCCACCCATTATCGCAATAATGTCAGGATGTGCCTGTAGAATATCTTCCGTAATATCAAGTGCAGTCTCTAAATCACCTTTGGCATCCTGTTGGGCAACAATTTCAAAGTTATGACCATCAATAGCCTCCATAAACCCTTCTATTCGATCATTTATCGAATTCATCGTTGGGCTATCGAGAACTGCTATTTCCCCACCATCAGGAAATCTTTCCACTAAGTCTTCACCTGCTACTTTTCCTGCATTCTTATTGTCAGACCCTACATATGCTGTCACATATTCAAAATCCTTCACTTCTGTATCATAATTAATAATCGGAATGTCAGCTTCTTCTAACATTACTAATGCAGGTCTGATCCCTTCCCAATCAACCGGATTTAGAAAAATCGCGTCAATATCCTGAGCAATCATGTCCTCGATCTGGTTGATTTGTAACTCAACATCCATCGCCGGATTGGTTGTAATCAACTCATCGCCATTGGCTTCCACTTTTTCTCTAATTGCTTCCTCTAAGACTTGAAAAAAAGGATTGTTTTGCGTCATCGATGTATAACCGAAAGTATAGCTATCAGCGTTCTCTTCGCCAGCGTCATCCCCTGAATCATTCTCTCCATTAGTTTCGGTTTCCTCATTACAAGCAGCTAACAACAAAACGAATACCGATAGAAATAAAAATAATAACCATTTTCTTTTCATAGCTTGACCTCTCCCTTTAAAATTTTTTAATAAATCACGTCATGTGATTAATTAACGTTATCCATCCTATTGTAAGAAGCTGTCACATATGACAAGTTCCACTCCTAATTTCTTAATGACTATTTTCTGACTGTCAGGTGGCATTTTTTCTGTAAAAATACGGTGAATGTCGTGTAAATCACCAATTTTATGAAGATAATTTTTTTCAAATTTAGAACTATCAATGAGCAAATTTACTTCATTCGATTGCTTCATCACCTTTTGTTTAATTTGAACCTCCAAGCTGTTCGAGTTTGTAAACCCCTTCTCTACAGAAAAACCAGAAGCAGATAGAAAGGCCTTGTCAAAATATAAATTTTCAAGGTGCGACTGGGTAATCGGGCCAACTAGAGACCTCGTGGAATCTCGATAAATACCACCTAATAAAATCTTTTCTTTGTTCGAATCATGGATGTGAGAAACAATGTTAACCCCATTTGTTACAAGTGATATCGCCAGGTTGTTTGATAAATAACGGGGCAAATGGGAGGTTGTTGTACCAGCATCGACAAAAATAGAATCACCGTTCTGTATATATTGTGCTGCAGAATAGCCGATTGACTGTTTTTCTTTCACATATAATGTCTTGCGATGATTAAAGGTTATATCCGTATTAGCAGATAAGATAGCGCCTCCAAAAGTTCGTTTTACTAAGCCTTGGTCCTCCAGTTTTTCTAAATCTCTTCTTATCGTCATTTCTGCTACGTTAAATTTTTTGGCTAAATCATTTACTTTTACGTCTTCTTCTATTTTTAATAAGTTATAGATCTTGTATTGCCTTCGATTTAGGGTCTTTTTCATGTATATATTCCTCACTTTGTTCGTTATTGTTTAAATCGAACATTTTTAAAACATTATGTGCGAGGAAGATAAAATATACTTGAAGAATAGAAAAAATCACTAACTGACTTTTGGATGTGATCTTTGGGGATTTTCCATTGAAGTTGAACAAATACGGATACTTGTCAAGAGTTATTGATCAAATGATTGGCAATTAATTCTTTACACTTTTTTTATACTTTCTCGTCTAATTATTTATACCTAACGCTTATGATGAGTTTATCCACATTGAAAGGGTGATTAATATATGTCGGAAACGATTTTTAAAGCAACAAATGTTTCAAAAATATATGGCATAAACAAAGTGCTTGATAAAGTATCGATTGAAATTAATCGAGGGATGATTTACGGATTAATCGGGGAAAATGACGCAGGGAAATCAACATTCATGTGCAAATGGGACAATCCATTGAAACACCAGCACTTTATCCAGAATTAACGGCTCGAGAGAACCTAAAAGTACAAGCGGCAAATGGTGGTGTGAGTGAAAGAGAGAGTGATGAATTACTTCGTTTAATAAACCTTAGTCATACAGGTAAAAAGAAAGCAAAGAACTTCTCTTTAGGAATGCGACAACGTTTAGCAATTGCTTCCACACTTATTACCAATCCTGAGTTCTTAATCTTAGACGAGCCTACAAATGGACTGGATCTATCAGGAATTGTAGAAATGCGTGAAATCATTCAACGGTTTGTGTCAGAACGCGACATTACTGTCTTGCTTTCCAGTCACTTACTTGACGAACTTTCACAGGTCGCTACACATTACGGTATTTTGCATGAAAAGTTAGTTGAAAAGATGGATGGGAAAATGGATGCAGAGCTGAATGATAATTGGTTTATTCTTAAAATCCATCTTCCCATCAATAGAATCCAATTATAATTATTTGGGCTATTTATTCTTCACAAGGGTGGCGAATGAGGTTATAGTTAAATTCAATTTGTAGAATCGCAATTAGAGGTAGTATAAACAGGTTTTAGAAGATCCTTTTCATTAAATTCGTGTAGTTTTGTACTTAAAATTAACGAGGACTAACGATCAAAAAATTCAGACCATGTGTGGAGATTTTTTTACCATCTATAAGCACCTTCGCATGTATTAGCCTGTGGTTCATAATAGCAATGTTGTTTATATTGCCCTGTAAATGGTTGACCGTACCAGGTAGGTGGACATTCACCAACTGGGTTAAAATACCAAAGAGAATACTTGGAAGGATGCTCTCTCCAATAGTCTAAAGTTTGTTTAGCTAATCTTTTTTCCGCACTTCTTGCTCTATTATAAAAAACATTTCCTTTTTGTACTGCTTCAAATGAATAATTTCCACCTTGTACTTGATAAATTACATGCGATATAGCCCTTAAACCTTCAAAATCTAAGCAATCAGCTTTAAGTCGATTTACAATTACATTACCAACCATAAGCATCCCTAGTCGCCCTTCACCTTCTGCTTCTGCCCTCATCATCCTTGCCACTAAAGCTACATCACTGTCTGTATATTTTACTCGTGCCATTTTCATCACCTCTAAGAGAATTGTATGAGAAATTCCTTTAAAAATGTAGACTTTATATAATTAGTTTAAAATTATTCTTGTTAAAACTTTAACAAACAGGTCAAGAATTAAATGAAGACAGATATCATTTTTGATGGTCTATTTTTTCGTAGTAAATCAATCTAGAAATATTGGCATAATATGTTAAAGTTAAAGCATTAAGATATTTAACTGAAGAAACGTACCCGTTCGTAATATAAGGTTAGCCAGATATTTAAAGAGTATCCTTTATTTTCTGGTTGACCTTTTTTTATATGGTCTTATTATAACGGTAGTCGGGGTAGAACGTCGCACCCGTGGGACTCGATCCCGTTAGCTAAACTGTTCACCCCCTACTTGTATAAACATGTTTCAGGCTGGTTGGGACAATAGATCCCGTTTAACAAGCGAACCTATGACATTACAAGAAGCCTTTAGGGGATACCGACTAATTTATTATTCTAGGAGGAGATATTCTATGAATCCAGTCGTTGGTCTGGATGTTTCAAAAGGGGAAAGTCAGCTCCAAGCTTTTTTAGATAAAGGTAAACCATATCGTAAAAGCTTTAGTATTAAGCATGATCTTAATGGACTAGGTAACTTACTAGAATTTCTTGAAGAAGTTGAAGACGCAGCTAATGGCAATCCACCTTCGGTAGTTCTAGAGTCAACTGGTCACTATCATACTCCCGTTATTCAATTTTTGGAGGAACAACAGTATGTTTATATTATAGTAAATCCTCTCATTTCACATCGTGCCAAAAGTTCAAGTCTGCGTAAGGTTAAAACAGATGCTGTGGATGCCTATCACCTTTGTGAGCTGTTTTATAAAGAAGAATTAGAACCTTATAAAAAGCGAGGCATTCAGCTATTAAACCTTCGCAATCTTACTAGACAACAGGAAAGCATTGCAGAAATATCCGCAAAAACTAAGTTGCAGCTGCACTCTTTGATGGATCAGGTATTTCCAGAATATAGAGGTGTATTTGGTAGTTTATATTCTAAGGTTTCGTTGCTTACTTTACTTGAATTCCCAACATCTGAGGCAGTTTTGAAGATGAGTGAAAGAGAATTAGCAGACAGGATTGGTGCGTTATGTAAGAGTCGTTCCGACCTCTGGGCAATAGAAAAAGCACAGAAACTAAGAGATGCAGCTCTTCGTAATCCATTTAAGAAAAACTTATACGAGAGTCATATCTTTAATCTTGAGGTGTTGGTGACGATTGTTCTTCAATACCAAGAGCATCTATCGAAAATTGCGACTGAAATAGATGCCCTCGCTAATGAAATTGAAGAATATCATATACTCCAGTCTATCCCTGGTATCGGAGAAAAAATCGCCGGCACGATTATTTCTGAAGTTGGAGAGATAGATAGGTTCAATGATGCCAAAAAGCTCGTTGCATTTGCTGGAGTAGATCCAAGTGTTTATTCCTCTGGTAAGTTTACGGCATCCGTTAATCGAATTACTAAACGAGGATCCAATAGACTTCGCCATGCCTTATATATGGCGGTCCAAAGTGGTATTCGAGATTCTCGTAAAAAGAAGACAACAGATGATATCATGGCACGCAATAAAAGATTAAGAGAGTTTTACGATAAAAAACGTGAAGAAGGAAAACCCTTTAGAGTAGCAGTTATTGCATGTGTTAACAAGCTCTTACATTGGATTTACGCTTTACTAAAAAGCAGAACTACTTTCCAAGATATAGCTTAGAAACTATATCTAACTAAATACAACAAATCCTTCCAATTACAACTAATAGGAAGGTTATTTAGCATGTTCTTTTTTAGTATATCATGGGTATTTTAATTTTTTTATTGAAAAATATTGACAAACTATTAGCTGGTTTAGTCATTCTTATAGCGCAAGCCAGTGCTACACCACAGATGAAAATGGAGCCTGTCATTTGTAATGGTTGGAGGAATAAAACATGAAAATTTTTGATTCACATTTACATATTATTGACAAAACATTTCCATTGATTGAAAACCAAGGCTTTATTCCTGCTACTTTTACCAGTCAAGATTATCTTAACAGTGTAAAAAACTTAAATGTAGTAGGAGGTGCTGTTGTATCAGGCTCCTTTCAAGGATTTGATCAATCATATTTAGTTGACACTTT
Source organism: Gracilibacillus salitolerans (assembly GCF_009650095.1). Lineage (GTDB taxonomy): Bacteria > Bacillota > Bacilli > Bacillales > Amphibacillaceae > Gracilibacillus > Gracilibacillus salitolerans. The sequence continues at coordinate 3,883,356 of NZ_CP045915.1, forward strand.
ACAAACCCTTGGTAAAAATTTCGTTGGGGTAACTCAATTACCTTACAATTCATCAGATGAGGAAATTATTAGACTAAACGAATTGGGTGTGAGAGGCATTCGTTTTAATGTAAATCGTGGAGGCTCTGAGGATATATCACATTTGGATTATTTTGCGAGAAGAGTATATGAATTGGCGAATTGGCATACAGAGCTATACATTAATACTGAATCCTTAACGGAGATAGCAACAACAGTTGAAAAGCTTCCAGCGGTTTCAATAGATCACTTGGGGTTATCAAAAAGTGGCTATCCTGCACTTTTATCTCTAGTAGAAAAAGGTGTGAAAGTAAAAGCAACTGGTTTCGGAAGAATTGATTTTGATCCAGGAGAAGCAATTCGAACTATTTATTCCATAAATCCGGATGCGCTCATGTTTGGAACAGACCTACCTTCAACAAGGGCGAAAAGACCTTTTAATATTTCAGATATAGAATTGCTTTACGATATTCTTGAGGAAGAACAAGTTAAAAAAGTTTTATATGAAAATGCTATGAAGTGGGAGTTTTACGGACGATTAGCACCGTGATAAATTTTTCTTGAAACTATCAGTTGGTTATTGCGAAAACAGTTTGAGAATATATTAAATACAATCAGGTAACGATGCATTACCAAAGCTTTCTCTGTATGGAGGGTTGCTTTAGTAATGCAAGTTTACTTGTAATCTAATTATTGTAAACTGTATAAATAAATTCATCTTTCTATTTTAGACCAGTATGCACAAAATGAAATCACTCAGCTTTTCTTACCAAAATCGAATAAGCTCCACTAAACATAGCAAATAACAGACCCGTAATAGGAAACACAATCCAATTAATATACCACTGGCCATAAACGAAACCGCTTATTAAGAAAAAGATGACAGCTAAAGGCCAAATTATCGAAGCTACGGCACCTATGACACGATCTTCATCTTTTTCTTTTGTTTGTTGCGAATTATCCTTTAACAGTTTATCGTATGCAGCATACATATTACCAAAATATACGAATAAATACACTGCAACTGATACAATGGCTAACATAATAAACACACCAAAATTAGCTAAATGCTCATTAAAAGTAATCATGGTAAGAAGAACAGCTGGAGATAATATTATAAGCACAACACCAACAATCATGATGGTCGTAAAAGTTGGCTGGTAAGCGTCCTTCATTGTTTTAATCTTACTTTTTAAATCAATTGGTAAATCAAAATTCCCTTTCAAACTAATAAATTTATACTTATCTAATTTCATTCCCGAATAGATAAACAAGCCGACCGCAGTCGCTACACATAATAATAGTAAAATTACTCCTATATACATTCCTGTTTCCATAGACAAGCCGTTCATGTATCCATTTTCAAATAAACCTAGCAAAAGAACAAACATGGCTGAACCGAAAATACACAAAACCGCTCCAATTCCAATCCTTTGACCTGACTTTTTACTTACCTGAAGATATTCATCCACTTCTTGCTCAGTTAATAATGGTTGTGTCACGACATCTTCTTGCGAAATGCCGAACTCTTCGATTATTTCATCAATATTACCGAATTCCGAAATAACAATCCCAATTGCCTCATTATCCGTTTTACCAGCCAGCTTTAATTCATGATACTTCTCTTCCATATTAGCTAAAAGTTCATCCCTTAACTGCCTCATTTCAGTAGATTTAGGTAATGAAGCAAACATATTATCCACGTAATTAATAATGGTATCCATTATAGATAATCCTCCCTAATAAATTGATTAATTACTTCCTTCGTTAACTCCCACTCTCTACACTTTTCATGATAATAAAGCAACCCTGATTCGGTAATTCTATAATACGTTCGTTTTTTTCCAAAGGTTTGCTCGTTATGAAAAGATTCAATATAACCTTTTTTCAAAAGGCGGTTAAATGCTGAATAAAGGGTGGTTTCCTTTATGACATACTTGCCATTGGATAACTCTTTGATTCTTTTTGAAATTTCATATCCATAGGACTCTTTTTCTAACAATAAATAAAGAATAATCGTATCATTGTATCCTCGAATAACATCACTACTAATCAAAAAGCTGATCCCCCTTTCCACAACCAAACTTACTTCACCTGTCGTAGTAATTTTAGTTTATCACAATTACTACGACAGGTGAAGTAAAAATTTGATTCTCAAAGTATAAAAAAATAGACGGTGTGAAATATCCATTCACACCGTCTTTCTCTTAAGTGAGATTATGATCAGTTAGGGTCTTACAGATGATTAAAATACTCCTAATGTGCCATCATTTCATGGGCGATATCATGTCCATCCATTTCTGATGGGTAGTAAGTTGGCCAGTTTGTGACCTCCTCCAATAAAGCTCCACGATCGTCACCCCAGTACAGGTGATAGTGATCAGCTTCAGTTGGATAGATACTATGATCACTAAATTGGATGTACTGTGGAAGTCCTTCAGCATCATCTTCAAGTGCAAATATGTATCTTACCCCTCTATTGCCAGCTTCATAAGTTAAAATTTCATATCCATCATTGCTGTATTCTCCAGAATTCTCTTCATCACCTTCATAAAAAGTTACCATATTTCCCTCAATAACGATTCGGTCAACATCTGTCTCATATCCTTCATCATAATATTCTCTATATTCCTCTGCTGTCTTCTCACCATCATGTTCTTCCTTATGTTCAAATACCTCATCAAGCGTTCCATCCAATAGATATGGATATACGGATTGCCAGTCTCCTTCCCAATCAGAAAGCGGACGATCCTCTACCTGGCTGTCTTCGAAATAACCGGCATAAATATCTTCATCATGGTTATGGCTATGATCATGATCGTCGTGACTGTGTTCATGTTCATCATGTTCGTGTTCCTCTTCCTGTGCGTGATCTTCATGTTCTTCCTCTTCTTCAGAGGCATTTTCTGTTTCTGTCGCTGCTGATTCTGTTTCACTAACATCTGCCTCTTCTTCGGAAGACTCCTCACTTTGGCACCCTGCAAGTAGGATTATACCAACAGCTAGTACAATAAACCCTTTTGTAAATAAAAATTTCACTTATAACACTCTCCTTCTCTTAAAACGTAATCATTACGATTTATAATTATACCTGCACTTTCCCTAACCGTCAAGAAGAAATTGGTAATATTTCTGAACTCTTCATCTAAATAAAAAAGCCTATTACATCACTAAAAGTGACACAATAGACTTCCGCTTTATCTCGGATCCCGACACATTCCCGGAATTAAGAAAATATCGATAAACAACCAAATCCATAGTACGGCTAATGGAATGTAGCCAATTAAAAGCCATGTAGTACCCCATCCCACGATTCCAAGTAAAAGTTGGACAATACCACTACTAACGCGTCCTGTATAAAAACGATGCAAACCGATTTGTCCGAAGAAAAACCACAATAAATATGCAATAGCTAAGTTTCTTTCCTTCATCACATTAACTCCTCTCGTTTACGATTACATGTACTTGCTAATTTTATCATGTTAGGTTCATTATAGTGTATGAAAATAATGACTTAGCATTTATCATAATTTTGGAAATTGTATAAACTAACACCATATTGGTATTTGAATCATTACTTATTTAAACTGAAGATATAATATAAGATAAAGTGAGACTTCCATCAGTGGGGGTGTTACGGACGATTAGCACCGTGATAAATTTTGTTTTGCCCGTATCTTTCTACCCTCTACATTAGTTATATAAGTAGAGAGGTTCCAAAGGAGTGAATGAATTGAATGCCAACAAAAGTTTTTCTGCCGATGAAGGAGGTCATCATGTGGAAGTAGAAAGACAGTTACATCACTTTTATCCAAAACTGAAGAAATATTCATATTTTCTAGCTAAAAACAAATGGGATGCCGAGGATCTCATACAGGAAACTTTCTTTAAAGCGATGAAATATTACCATTCATCTGAAATAAGCGCAGCACTTTTGAACAAAATTGCTTACCATGAATGGATTGATACCGTAAAAAAAAGAAAAGTTGAGGTTTTTAAAACATTGGAAGATGAATCAAAAGAATACACAGCATGTAAGGCAGACCGATTGATTGATTTAGTAAAGTTACTAGTCAATAATTTAACCCCAAAACAAGCAGTTATTTTCATGCTTAAAGAAGCATTCAGCTATCAATCAAAGGAAATAGCTAATTTACTGGATACAACAGAAATGGCAGTCAAATCAACCCTGCATAGAGCAAAAAAAAGATTAAACAATGACACCTCCCTCCAATCCATCGATTCATTTTGGAAGGAAGAAGAAAGGGAAAAATTGTTTGAATTGTTATACCAATCCCTTCAAGCAGAAGATCCGGTTATATTGATTGATTGTATTTCCACCTTACATTCATTGGCAGAAACTTCAAAGCTAGCGCAACCAACGCACTCTGGTTCACCTCTCAATATGTATTCTATGGCCGCATAGGAAAAGGAGGAAATGATTTGGCTACGATTCCATATGTAATTGAACAATCAAGTCAAGGAGAACGATCATACGATATTTACTCACGTTTGTTAAAGGATCGAATTATTATCATTGGTGATGAGATTAATGATCAAGTAGCAAATATTGTGACAGCCCAACTATTGTTTTTAGAAGCCGATAATCCCGAAAAAGATATTTCTATTTATATTAACAGCCCAGGTGGCTCTACCTCAGCAGGATTTTCCATATTTGATACGATGGAACTTATTAAACCAGATGTTAGAACGATTTGCACGGGAATGGCTGCATCTTTTGGAGCCTTGCTACTTCTTGCCGGTACAAAAGGAAAGAGGTATGCTCTTCCCAACAGTGAAATTATGCTGCACCAACCTATTGGAGGGACAAAAGGTCAGGCGACAGAAATTGAAATTACAGCTCGAAGAATCTTAAAACTTAAAAGTCACATTAACCAAATTATTTCCGAACGTACAGGTCAATCCGTTGAAAAGGTAGCACAAGATACAGAGCGTGATTATTTCTTAAGCGCACAGGAAGCTATGGAATATGGGATCATCGATCAAATTATTAAGAAAAAATGATGATGGTTCGTAACACCTGAAAACAAAGGAAGAGGTTGTGTTCATTCAACATTAACGAAGGGCGTTCCATTATGAACGCTCTTCGCCAATTGATTATAGAAATTCACTCATTTGCCACTATATTTTTAGCCGCTGCTTGCGATGGATAGGAATGATCTACTCCTCCATCTAGCCAAACATTTACATGGTCACCTTTTTCAAAATCACTTACATCATCATAGCTTAAATATATTAGGTTGATGTATTCAGATTCTTTATCTATTTCACTAACTGTTTTATCCTTCATTTCTTCATATTCCTCTAAGGAAACATCTTCCATAACCAACAACCTTTGTTCATTAACTTCAAGTATATAACCTTCTATATCCGGATCTGAAAGCTCTGAACATCCAGCCATTAAAATAACGATAGCTAATAAGATAAATACTTTTTTAACGTCCTTATTGCTTTTCATCTAATCCCCCTCAAATCTTTATCCGTAAAAACTCCCTATTACTTTAATAACAAATCTATTACTTCCGATTTCGTATATTCCCCTATGTCTCCTATTTTGTCACTTACATATACTCCATTTTGTTTTTGTATAACACTAGAAGGGCTTAAAACGTAGTAGTATCCTTTTTCTCCTTCTCTAAGAAAAACAAGGTGCTCTTCTCCGCTTTTTACATAATCCGTCGATTGATCTAGTTTTATTTCCCCGGATGCTGTTCCAAATATTGTTTTGGATACCTCCAAACTTGAAGTCTGAACGTCTAGCCCATTACTTTTTTCTGTTTTTCTGTATCTTTCACTGTTACAAAAGCAATGAGATCTGCCCTTTCCTTCATTTCGTCTAATGATAATGCAGGCCAATCCTCTTTGGATTCTTCAGGCATAGAACTCCCCTTGATTGCTATTACTTTGACACGCCGAAATTGTAATAAGTAGGAGTGATAATGATAAAAACATGAAAAGTTTGATCATAAAACTACATCTTTTTTTGGATTAGACGATCAAAAACATTAATAGTTACAAAATATTCTTGCACTTTTTGTTCTTTCCACAAGCAGGTGGCAAGATAAGACTCCTTTAATATAACTATGAGTTTTTCAACTGCAATCTATTGTTTATTATTACTTTGCTCTCCAAACCGAACCATAGAAGCACAGATGGTAAGAATGCAACTACTAATGGATAATTCATGCCTTCCCAACCTAAAATATATAAGAAAGGAAGCTTATGAATAATAGATATAACATCAATTAAAGATTGCAATTCATTACTGTAAATGTTTTCGTATAAGTACAATATATAATTAAACATAAAAACGAAGGAAACAGATAATAGATTTAGATACCAAGAGTAGTAATTTTTAAGCAAAAAACCCATAAAATAATGAAATATTAACATCAAAAGAAAAACAACAAACACTGTATTGTTTAAAAGAGGACTATTCCAACTGGTTCCTATAGCACCAGTTCCAAATACTACTAATAAAAAGTGAAGAACAAAAGGTTTTATATTCATTTTAAGTATATTTCTAAATCTCAACATTCTCCCACCTTTGTTAAGAATGAATAAAGACACAAGTTGGAAATATATTCCATCACAGAAGTATGTCTTATGAAAACATTCAAATTAAAGGCAAAATTAATTTTAAATGTTCTTTAAGCACATCCCTTCACAATCAACAACCTAATTTTAACATGGTTATATAAATAAAAAATCCCCTTTGGATAAAGATTCCAAAGGGGTGAAAGATGCATTTTTTATAAAGAGTTAATCTTCCTTCATAGTGGTTAAACTTTATTTCAAATTTACATCATGATCTTTTTAAATCTTCTTCTGATCACGATTATCTAAGAAGCGTTCTAAACCTTTTTTTAATACCTCATTTAATTTTTCTGATTAACTGAGTAGAAAGAAACTCTAAGTCACTCTTCGATTATATCCGTACTTTTCTTAGGACTGTTATCTGTATTCAACCAACCTATTGGACTCATATTAACTTTGTTCGCCCCTGCGTATTTTGTAAGTGTTTCTACAACACTATTTAATGGAAGTACATTATAAGTATAAGGCAGTTCCTCATCATAATTATATTCAAAAGTAAATGGATCAGACGGTGGATTCATTTTATCCATATTCTCGCTTCCTACAATATGAGAAGACCATGCCCAATTTCCAATGGTTGATTTATCATACCATGTAAATCCTTTTGTAAAGAGATTTTCTCCATTATTGTCCCAACTGCTTCCTGTATAACTTCCATACTTATTTGTTATGTGAGAGTTGACAATTAAATTTCTGTTATACGCATCATGAAATAGCTCAGCCCATTGCGCATCCATGTTTTTTGTATCTAGTCCTTGTATCTCAGCACCTATGATAGGCTCATTAATATCATGGAATACAGAGGTATCTGCTGCAATCGAAGCACCATTCCTTGCATTAAGCGCTCTGGAAAGTGTATCTGTTCCATATTCAGAAATAGCACTTACATTATTTAAAACATCTTCATGAGTTGAGTTGTCAAGATACAGGTTATATGCATGACCACTACCCTGACGAATCATCGGAACTCTCTGCCCAATATTGGTATAACGGTTATAAGCAAGGGTTAAACGGATTCTTTGATTGCCATCTTTATAATCCATTCCACTACTGCTCACATAATTCACATAATCCTTATCTCCAGAACCAGTTAAATGCACCTTACTGTGGTATGCAGCATATGCCATTATCTGCTCTTTGGTCGCACCACCATTGCGCATGTTATAGTACACACTTTCTGAATCCAGTTCATTTGCATCATATTTCTCTTCCATATACTGAATAGATTGATAAATATCACTATCTTCTGGCGGATCCTCATCTGCAGGTAATCCGAATTCAGACCAGGAAATGGTAATATTAGAGCCACCATTCTCCGTATCAATTACTCCATCCGCAGCAATGGAAAATTTACTATGGTCGATCCATACATTATTTGCCCCATTTATTTTGATAAAAGTCCAACCTACTTCCTTATGTCGCCCTGTATCATCCCATTGCCACAAGCCATCAAAATTCAGATTCCTTATTACAATATCATTCGTTGATCTTTGTAACTTAAATTCTGCACTCCTAATTGTTTTCCCTTTTTTTGAAAAAATGGTTAACCCATCGACATTATTTATATCAATTTGTGAAACACCGGAGGATGCTAGCTTGGGGTTTGTAAACCCATTCATAGGATCCCTATATTCCCTTACAAAACGATACTTTTGTGCTTCTTCTGAACTTAAATTTAATTCTTTCCACCCTAAGTTTAGATCTTTCGCCACTTCAATTACTTTCACACTTCCATTCCCAGCATCCAAAATAGCCTGCAAAAACTCTCTTTCCGTTTTAACCTGACGATAATAAGAGGTATCAATATATTCACTTCGATCATTAACCCCTAATGATGCATAACCCGTTACAGAAAGAAAACTATCATCATAATCCTGGATATTTCTTGTTGTGTTTGGTATAGAATCAATTTCAGCTGCATTTGTTACTGTAGTTCCACCCAATAATAACGACGAAGTTAAAAAGGTTAGAATCAATAACCAGATTGTGGTCTTTTTCAATTTCATAACATTACCTCCTGTTAATAATAAAGTTAAAATAGTGATGGCTGCAAATGTATAATCAACTTTTCGTGCTTAAAATTACTTTATTACCTCTTGACGCAATGAAAATTCTCTTAGCAATATAATCATCATGAAACATGATGATTACTCGGTCATATGTTCGATAATCTGGTAGTCTCCCCTTATTGAGCTCCGAGCTATTAAACAAAAGTATATGACCTTTCTTTAGATGAAACACTTTTTCCTCAAAAGTAAACTGTGCTTCCCCCTTCTGACTCATTCATAGCCTGATTAGAGTGAAAGTCTTTTGGTGTTTTATTATCCATCTTATGTTGGATTGTGAATGGAGGCATGTCTACTTGTTTTTTCTCAGATATGAGTTTGTCTATTATCACTCAACACCTCCCCCTCATAGAAAACGTTTACATTTTGTATTATAGCATAATTTTTCCACTTTCTAATCATGAAATATTGTTGAATTATATTCCTATATTGCTATTTAAAGAATGGCTAGGAAGATTTTCTAACGAAAAGCAAATGTCTCTGCATAATCTCCTCGGGAGGGGCGATTCATCCCTCACTTATCACTTCAAACCTTCACGTGATGGAAGTGGGGCTTCTCGCCCAAAAAGATAAACAAATCAGAAACTACAACTTTTTATACATTATTGTTTGCAAATCCTGAAAACCAATCCGATTATATATTTCTTTTGCAAAGTTATTAGCAAACACATTGAGACGTATTTCATTAAATCCATACAACTTACTTTCTTTTATTGCAGATTGTAATAATTGCTTGGCTATGCCTAAATTCCGATATTTGGGTAAAACATACAGCTCGTAAATAAATGCATGTGTTAGATTGGTAATAGGATCGATATTTTTTCCCAGCAGAATCCATCCAGCTATTTCTTTATTAATTTCATATACTAAATAATAACCGTTTTGCTCAAGGGTAAATAAAGCCAGCTGTACAGCCTGTTCTTGACTTATAGTATCTTTCGATAACATAGCTTCATTTGCAACATCTTTGGCATTTGATAAAATAAACTCCACATCTTTATACGTTGCCTTCCTAATCATACGTATTCCCCTCAAAAAAGAATTGTAATAAAGCATATGTTTTAACTTAATATTTGTTCAGAAGTATTAAGAGGCAGATATACTGATAGGAACATGAAAAAATACTTAAACGACAAAAGGCTACCATCCAAGATGGCACCTTTTTTATTTCATTCACACAAAAAACAAGCATTTCGAGTATTATCAGATGCAGAATTTAGATAACCTTTCCCTATTGTGGGATAGAGTTTTCTGCGTTAATATAACCAGCACCATAGATGTTATTATCTCGGTCTTTCCATAAATCCGCTCCGTTTTTCAATAATTCTTTTATCTCGTCAGGAGTTAACTCAGGATTATGCTGTTTCATCAAACTAACTACCCCAGCACAAATAGGTGTCGCCATCGATGTACCCGACATGGTAAAGTAATATTCTTCCACACGATTGGACTTTTGCAGTTTATCGATATAAGAATTTGGTGAACGCAAGGATATAATATCAACTCCAGGTGCAAGAATATCTGGTTTTACTTCACCATAAATCGTTGGTCCTCTACTGGAAAAGCTTGCTACGTCATCGTCACTACGAGTATCTGCTGTGTCACGATCATCTAATGCTCCCACGGTAATGACTCGATCACTGAGAGCTGGACTTGAAATGGTTTGCGGGTCTGGTCCACTATTACCAGCTGCAACACAGACAGTAATTCCATTCCTCCAGGCTTCCTCTACGATTTGAACCAACGGATCCTGATCTTCTTCTCCATAATCCTGTGGCTCCGTTCCAAGAGACATACTCATAATATCAATCGGACTATCTGGATTATCTTCATTATATTGGATACACCATTCAACACCTTGCATGATCGTATCTAAGGAACCTGAACCAACGTTATTTAATACTTTTACACCTGCCACGTTTGCTTCAGGAGCCGGTCCCATGTACTTTCCAGAAGAAGCAGATCCATTTCCGGCTACATCTCCAGCGCAATGCGTTCCGTGGCCGTTATCATCATAAGGTTCAGACCGGCCATTAATAAAATCCACAAAATCGGTGATTCTTCCCGATAAATCCTGATGAGGATATATACCTGTATCAACAATTGCAATTTTGGTACCTTCTCCTGTTAACGTCGTATTATTTCGAACCACTTCTTTGGCGTTAGCTGATTCAACTGCAACATCTAATAATGCATGGATCTCTTTATTCTTATAGACCTTCTTGACATGCTTACAATTTGCTAGCATCTCATCTATGCTGTCAGGAGTCATATCAGCTGAACAACAGGAAATTCTCGAATAATAATGGTATAGTTTATTTTTTCGATGTTTTTTAGTAATCTGCCCTATTTGATAACACCCGGATTCATAAGCCTCTGGATGAAACTGAACAATAACAGATAGCTTTTTCTTACGCTTTAACCTTTTCTCAAATAATCGATGCAAAAAGCACGGTGTATATTTAAAAGGACGATATAAATTAACTAACTCATTACGTAAAGGTCGATCTAATTGCTTTGCATGGTTACGCACCGTCTGAATCATGGAATATCCAAACAAATTATCCCCTCATTTCTACTTTTTCTACAAACTATGAATGAATGAGAGGCTTGGCATCCATGATTGTCCATAAAACCTCGAAAATAGGTGAATCAACAAGAATGATAAAGTTCATATAGAGTGAGACTTCCATCAGTGGGGTATTTGTTCCTCCATTAGGCTCGGCGAAACTTATAGGATGTTAGCGTCCGTGATATTTTCTAGGTATTTCTAGCAATATATTACATTCATTAAATTTCTTTCAAATCCATAGACTAATAGTAAAAGGAAATTTAGTATGCTACGGAGAGGAGAAGAAAATGAATAACACTAGAATCGTTCGTAACCTGAATCAAAATTGGAAATTTCACAGAGGAGATGAGCCACATGCATGGTATAAAGGACATGACGATGCCAATTGGAGAGATATCACCCTGCCTCATGATTGGTCTATAGAAGAACCTTTTTCGAAGGAACACTCAAGTGGAACCGGTTATGTAGCTGGTGGTATCGGATGGTATAGAAAAAAGTTTATGCTTTCCCCTGAATTGAAAGGAAAGCGAGTATATATTACCTTTGAAGGCATTTATAATCATTCTCAAGTCTGGTGCAATAGCTATTACATTGGAAAAAGACCGTATGGATATAGCACGTTTACATATGACATCACAGATTTTGTTTCTTCTGAAAGAACCAATGTTATATCTGTAAAGGTGAACCATAAAGATGTTGCTGATTCCAGATGGTATACAGGTTCCGGTATTTATCGAGATGTCTACCTTACGATTACGGATCCCATTCATATAGATCAATACGGCGTATTCGTGACAACTCCAGAAGTATCAGCTGAAAAGGCAACCGTAGCAGTTAACATCCAATTAAATAATGAGACTAGTAAGCATGAAAATATTCAAATAAAAAATACACTCTTTGACCAGAATGGAAATACTATCAACACTTCTTCTGAGACAAAAGATATCCCAGGAGAAACCAGTTTAAATCTGGAGCAAACAATCCATGTGATAGAACCTAATTTATGGTCACCTGATCATCCTTATCTCTACACTGTCGTAACTGAAATTACCCGAAACAATCAGGTTATTGATAATGTAACAACGATGACCGGTATTCGCTCCTTTTCATTTGATCCGCAAAAGGGCTTTTTCCTAAACAACGAAAATATGAAAATCAAAGGTGTTTGCGTGCACCATGATGCAGGCGGATTAGGAGCAGCCGTCCCTCAAAAGGTGTGGGTTCGTAGACTTAAAGCCTTAAAAGAGATGGGTTGTAATGCGATACGAATGAGTCACAATCCACCAGCACCAAACTTACTCGATTTATGTGACAGTATGGGCTTTCTCGTAATGGATGAAGCATTTGATGAATGGGAAGGTGTGAAAAACAAATGGTCTACTGGACATAATGTCTATCCACCTAAACATTATGGTTACTATGAAGATTTTCCACAATGGGCAGAAATTGATTTGAAGGAAATGGTTTTAAGAGACAGAAACCATCCATCTATCATTTTATGGAGTATCGGAAATGAAATAGATTATCCAAACGATCCCTATTGCCATCCTTATTTCGAAGCCATGACAGGCAATAACGATGCGAATAAACCCGCTGCTGAGAGAGTCTATGACCCTGATAAACCAAATGCAGAAAGACTGACCACTATTGCAAAACGACTAGTTAAATATGTAAAGGAATGTGATCAAACGAGACCTGTTACATCCGCTTTGGCATTTCCTGAACTGTCGAATTTAACTGGATACGCCCAGGCTTTAGATGTAGTCGGCTATAATTATAAAGAACATCTGTATCAAGATGATCTCAATAAATATTCGGACCATGTAATCTATGGAAGTGAAAACAGCCCAAGTTTGGATAATTGGTTAAAAGTCAGGGACAATGAAGCAATCAGTGCTCAATTTATCTGGACCGGTATCGATTATTTAGGAGAGGCAAAAGGATGGCCTGTAAGAGCCGCTCAAGCCGGGTTCTTAGACCTTGCTGGCAACAAAAAAGCCAGCTACTATTATCGTCAAAGTCTCTGGAGTAATCAACCAATGGCATTCCTGGCAGTAAAGCGGAAAGACGACCCAGAATCAGACCGGAATCCCCGATGGAAAGGTGATCCTCATTGGAATTGGAATGATGGAGAGCAACTGGAGGTCTTTTGTTATACCAATTGTCAAGAAGCAGAATTATTTCTTAATGATACATCCTTAAAAATGAAAAAAAAGAACGATGATAGCTATATTCACTGGAATGTAGCTTTTCAACAAGGTGTATTAAAAGTAGTCGCCAAAGATCATGATGGTAAGCAACATGTACATCAACTTGTTACTGCTTCAGATCCTAAGAAACTTGATATTGATATAGACTATCCAGAATTGAAACCGGATGGTCAGGATATAACACACTTGGAAATGCAAATCACGGACAAGAACGGAAATCCTGTTTATCACGCAGATAACCGAATTGAGCTATTGATTGATGGGCCGGGAGAAATTATCGGCATGGAAAATGGGAATGCGCAAGATATTCAAACATATAATGCTAATCATAGAAAAGCGTACCATGGCAAACTAGTTGCTTTTGTTCGTTCTAAAGCAGAAGAAGGAACGATTAATGTAACCATGAAGTCAGAAGGATTAGATACAGCTCAAATCTCCATCCCTGTTAAAATCTAATCAATTTATGAGTCTAAACTTCTCTTCTTTTCAAATAAACTAGAAATAAGACGATTATAAACAACAAATCTAGGCGTATTTTTCCTAGATTTGTTGTTTACCTTGTTTTTAGGGTATTCGGGGAAATAGCGTAGAAAAATCAGCATCATTTACCTCTTCATATATCCCTTTAAAGAGTTGTGCAGAGTTAGGGAATTAAACTAACTCTTTCCAAGCCACTTCGACTTCATTGCAATTCTTTTTTCTTTTAATTTTTCAATAACCTTGAGTAAATATATTTTTTGCTCTTAGGACTTTTAATGAGTGCTTCAAAATAAGCCCTTAACTCTTTAGGAACATCTGTAAGAAGCACATGATCTCTCATGAGTTGTTCACGCTCTTTAGCTGACACATTTTGACGTTTGACTTTACGTCATTAGTTGCAACTTATTAACTGCTTATAGCAGGAGCCTTATGAATATAATGTCCTTCTACCAACTCATGGTAAATGAAAGTTGCTAGTTCTGTTCGAGAGAGACTTGTTCCTACAGCGCCATTCCCATAGTAGCCGGATCGAATGGGACTTGATCCAGGCTTATTATTAAGTACTGGAATTCTCACAAGCGTCCAGTCAAGATTAGATGCGCGTATGAATTGAGCAGCTTTTCTAACTTCTTTTACATGTTTAGGTATGAACATTTTTACAAAACCGATTAATAACAATCGTTTGAAATTGAATTTGTCGTGTGAATCGTCAACACTTATTGCTGATGCTGCTACAATTCTCCGAATATGATGTTTTTTCATGCCAGAAATGATGTTCTCCGTACCAATATTAACTGCCCCCATCAATTCAACTACTGCATCCGTACCAACAACAGCTTGTTCTATCATCTTCTGATCCGTTACCGTACCCTTTAATACCCGTAATCTGCCATGTTTGATGGGGATTTTTTCAGGACTTCGAGTATATGCAACCACCTCATGCCCTTCTTTGAGTGCCTTTTCTAGAAATAAGAGCCCTGTCCTACCTGATGCACCGAAAACGGTAATTTTCATTTTATTCCTCCTCGTAAATATGCCGTACTATCATCGTAAACTATCCAACAGAAGTTGACTAAGCAACAGTTGTCTTTTATTATTATATTAAGAAAGTTTTAGACTATCAATCACCAAATTATCTGGTTTGTTGTGTAATCAACATATTGATAAAAATGACTATTATCACCTTTTATAGCGAAAAGTAAAAAAGGGAGGTACTACATGAATACTTACGTTAATCCGAACGATCCACGTGTGAAACGCACACGCAAATTTTTACAACATGCTTTTTTAGAATTACTTGATGAGAAGGACTTTCAGGCCATTACAATTCAAGATATCACAGAGCGTGCAGAAGTAAACCGATCCACATTCTATCACCACTTCCAAGACAAATATGAATTGCTTGATCTCACGATTGGTAGCATGTTTTCAGATATTCTTTCGAAATGGATTCCAGAGGATAAAGAGATGAGTAAACAAACATTGGTACGAAACTTGATGTTGGCTGTATGTCAGTGGCAAGTTGAAACTGGAAAACACATTAATCGTAAAATGTCGTTATCAGCAACTATAGAAAAAACTACAATACAACACTTGTATACCATTATTGTTTCTTGTTTGAAACAGACAGAACTAAAAACTGTAAAAGATCAACGAAAAACGGAAGTTACAGCGACAATGATTAGTTGGTCAATATATGGAATTGTTTTTCAGTGGGTTAGTAATCAAGAAACAGAATCCGCCGAAGAATTAGTCGATCTTACTCTACCGTTTATTTTGGCATGTCTATACTCAACTTGATGACACGATTTTTGGAAACTCTCAAACCTCAAAAAAAAAATGATACCACAAATGTTTAGTTGGAGGGGGAATCTCATCCCAGGATGTGTCAGTATTCTGCATTCCACCCACTAATGATTTTCAAGACTTTTCAGGGTATGGCGGTTATCCCCTTTTTTCGGACAGTAGTAACGTGATAAAGCTAATGACGTTATTAGTAGATCACCACCTGTCGTTAAAAGTGGCCTTTTGATTGAGATTGTCCTCTTCTAACGAATTAACTTTGACGAGGATAGATTTTCAAAGTATTTCAATAAAGCACTATGATCGCTTTTTGCTTCTCCACTCTTTATTAAATCTTCTACAAATTCTGTAACCATTGAAGTTAAAGGCATTTCTACATTTAAAGATTGTGCGTTTTTTAAAACATTGTCTAAGTCTTTCTTATGCAACTCCAATGTGAATCCTGCCATAAAATTGTTATCGGTCATCATAGGAAACTTTGCGTTTAAAGCATTACTCCCTGCTAAACCTCCACTGATTGCCTCATATATACTTCGAGGGTCCACCCCACTCTTTGCACCTAATAAAAAGGCTTCAGAGATAGCTGCGATATTCAATGCAACAATCGATTGATTGACTAACTTGGCAACATTTCCGCTACCTACATCTCCAACTCGATGTACACTTTTCCCCATAGCCAATAGTAGCTTGCGGTATAGCTCATAATCACTCTCATTAGCTCCAACCATAATAGCTAGGGTACCTTCTATTGCTCCTGACTCCCCTCCGCTTACTGGTGCGTCCATCATTCTAATCCCTTTGTCTTGAAGTGTTACATCTAATTCCCTCGCTACAATCGGAGAAATAGAGCTCATATCAATCACCATTTTTCCTTTTGACAATCCCTCTATGGCACCATCTACCCCTAAAAGTACTTTCTTCACGTCAGGAGAATCCGGTAGCATGGTTACTAACACATCTACCTTTTGAGCTACCTCTTTGGGTGATTGTGCTGCTTCCGCTCCTTCTTTAATCAATTCCTGAACTGACGTCTGACTTCTATTATATACAACTAAGTCATATCCACTTTTCATTATATTTTTAGCCATTGGTTTTCCCATAATACCTAGACCAATAAAGCCAACACGTTCCATACGATCACTCCTCGTATTTATGATTAACCTTTAACAGAACCTAACATAACACCTTTAGCAAAATGTTTTTGCAAAAATGGATAAATCACTAGGATTGGCAACATTGACAGAATAATGGAGGCCATACGAATAGTTTCAGATGGTGGTTGTGTAGCATCACCAGAGACAGATCCTCTTGATGCCGCACCAATTGTTTCGGAATCAATAACAAGAGATTTCACCAAAACTTGCAATGTCCATTTCTCAGAATCAGTCAGATATACTAAGGCTTGAAAATATTGATTCCAATGGGCTACAGCGAAGAATAGGGTAAATGCGGCAATAACAGGCAAACTCAAGGGCAATATAATTTTAAAAAATACACCTAGTTCATTACACCCATCCATTATTGCAGCTTCCTCCAGTTCTTCCGGTAAATTATCTATAAAACTTTTTACTACGATTAAGCTCCATGCATTCGTTAAATTAGGTAGAATTAGTGCCCATAAAGAATTCAGCAGACCTAATTCTTTTACGAGTAAATAATTTGGTACAATTCCAGCACTAAACACAAGGGTAAAAATAACACAACCCATTATAAATTTGATACCAGGCACTTTCTTTTTCGTTAAAGCATAAGCCATTGTCAACGTAAACACTAAGTTCAAAATGGTACCTACTACTGTAATAAAAGTTGTACTCAATAAAGAATTAATAAAGCTTGCAGTTGATAAAATATACTTGTAGGATGCTAATGACCAATTTTCAGGAAATAGGTATAGTTTTAATGGAATATACGACTCTGGATCTGTAAAAGAAACACTCAATACATATACAAATGGAAATAAACTAACTACAGCTATTATCCCCAGTAAAATGTAGTTGATCCAATCACTTACCGTTAGTCGTTTTTTATAGACAAAACTCAACTTATAAACCTCCTATGTGGCATTTAATATAATCCTTCATAGCCTAATCTCTTCACAATTCGGTTTGATGCAACAACTAAAATTAGACCTACAACTCCTTTAAACATTCCTACTGTTACACCGACACTAATTTGACCTCGCAATATACCTTGCGTATAAGCATACGTATCAAACACCTCTGCCACTTCACGAACCACCGGACTATACATGAGCAAAACCTGTTCAAAACCTACATCCATCATGCTACCAAGACGCAGAATTAATAATATAACGATAGTAGGCCGTATGGCAGGGAGTGTTATATGCCAGATTTGTCTCAATCTACTAGCACCATCCATCACTGCAGCTTCGTATCTTTGAGGGTCTACTCCAGCAATGGCTGCCAAGAAAATAATGGTACCCCAGCCTGCATCCTTCCAAATACTCTGAAGAGTTAGTAAAATCCAAAAGAATTTCGGATCCGACATTAAGGCAACTTGATCCATTTCCCATTGATTTAATAGTTTATTTAAAACTCCCACATCCGCTGATAGCATAAAATAAGTCATACTTACAACAACTACCCATGATAAAAAATGAGGTAAATAAACAATAGATTGATTTACTCTCTTAAAGATTTCGTGCCTAACTTCATTAAGCATTAACGCTAGTATGATTGGAAGTGGAAAATAAAAAACGAGACTTAAAATATTAATTATTAATGTGTTTCTGAACATCATGTAAAACTGTTCACTCGTAAACAAATCAGTAAAATTCTTAAATCCAATCCATTCACTACCCAAAATTCCTTGAAAAGGGTTGTACTCTTGAAAAGATAGTATTAACCCCCACATCGGAATAAATTTAAAGATAATCAAAAATAGAAAACCGGGTAATAACAATAAATAGATATATCGATACCTTATTAATTTATTTAAAAAATCATTGGATTTAGAGGATAATTTTTGTGTTTCAACTCCATGTCCATTCATTCATCCTTCTCCTTTCTATGAAAAAAATAAATGGATAACCTCTACATCTACTTAACTGGCTATCCATTTAAATAAATTACTCCAGTACTAATTCTCTATCTTTAAAAGGTTCATAGGACTCGGCAAACTCAATAAATGCTTCTTTAATTTGTTCGTCATTTCTTAAATTTTCAACATAGGATCTAAATTCCTCCATCGAAATGTCCCCAACAATAGCCTGTGTTACTTTACTATCAAATTCACTTTGGTAATTAGGCCACTCATCTACCCAGGTAGAAGAATATAACCAATCAAAGGGATTTTGTTTACCAAGCTCTTCATATCCAGCTACTTCCTCTTGTTTTGCTAAATTTTCTTCTTTGGATACTCCTGGATAATGAACCTCTGCCCATTTCTGATAACCAGGGGTAAACGGTTGCATAGCCGTCGTGTTTATATGTTCCGTTCCTAAATCATTTAAAACCTTCATGCCATCCTTGACTTCATGATGTACACCCTCAATTCCGTAATAAGCAAGTTCTGTTAACTCCTCACTTGCTGTCTTTTCAAAATATTTTAGTATTTCCATAACTTTTTCCTCTGGTACCTTTTTAGAAATATAGAATGCACCACTAGAACCTACCGCTAATTGTGCTGTGTAGCCTCCAGGTCCTTCTAACGGCGGAATGGTCATTAATTCCCCCTCTGGCTGAACTTTTTTAATATCCTCTGTCCAAGGAAAATCTCGATAAATACTGTACGTATAGCTAGCTAGTCTACCTGATCGAAGCATATCCTGCTTTTGGAACCCATTTAATCCTGAAAATTCCTCTGCCATTAGCCCATCTTCATACAGGCCATTTAACCATTCCACCATGTCCGTATATTGTGGCGTCAGGATATCTTTAATCATGCCACCTTCATCATTATAGGTAGGAGTTGCTGCTCCAAATGCGATCATCAAGGGACTTGTAACACCTTCCGCTACACCAATTGTTCCTTGTCCACTTGGATCATTTTCAACAATTATTGAAAGTGCTTCTTTATACTCTTCTAATGTCGTAGGCACTGTAATATCATAATTTTCTAGCCAATCCTTTCTCATCTTAATACCTGGTTCAATCAACGCCCTTGACCTAGGTATCCCCCAAATATGATCGCCTTGCGACACGTAATCCCAAATTCCCGGTGACACATTGTTCTTTAGATTAGGAAATTCGGAAAAATCTCCAAGAAATGGAGCTAAGTCCCAGAAAGCTCCCTGATCAATGGATTGCAATAAGGTTGGTTTCGTGAAATCAATTTGCCAAATAACTTCTGGTATATCACCTGACGCCAAAACTAAATCAAACCTTGTATCATATTCAGCATCTGGAACCCATATCATCTCTAATTCCGTATTAGTTCGTTCTTGTAGCTCAGTGAAAAACTCATTATCCATATCAGGAACTTCTGAGAATAATCCAGCCATCATCTCTATTTTTAAAGGTCCGTCATCGCCTTCCATATTCACATCTTCTTCATGATTATCCGAGTTATTTCCTGCTCCTTCATTGGAACATCCTATCAGTACAATACATGATATTAAACCTATGAATCCGCACAAGGAAAATTTCCTAAAAAAACTAGTCATTTAATAAGCCTCCCATTATTTAAAATCTGATCAGATTTGTAGGATTAATGCTTCATAATTTTTTATTTTATCAACTTTTATCTTTAAAATATCGTCATGCATTTCGTATGAAACTGCATTCTTTCCAACTAAACTAAAAACATGTTTAATTGCGTGACACTTGATCCTTACATTTATTTCTTCAATCACATTGGCCTCATGATAGGTTGTACCATTAAACCCAGAGAGGTTTAATAATTGCAATAAATAATTCCTTTCATCATATTTGTTTAAAAATATCTCTACATTCTCAGGTGCATCTGTTGTCAATACCTCAGACCCTTTTAGCAAACAGTCTATAAGGTCTGTCATAATCCTTTTGTGATCCTCAAAGCCATGCTGATAGTACAGGTGACCAATTTCCCACGGAATATAAATGCTTACATGGCTATCTTTGTTATACCACCCCATACCAAAATCACCATTTTTCTGGTGTCCTCCAACTCTTTCAGGTGGACCAAAACGAGATGTCTCTATATATGGTAATAATGTCGTGATTTCTGTATTAAATGCGATCTTTGTAAACTCTCCATCTATGAAAATCCAACCCCGCTGTTGAAAACTGGAAAATGTCTTTTTGTCCATCACTTCTAAATAATCCGAACGGGTTTCTTGCTTTATACCTTTATATCGACCGCCAAATACATTTGCTAACTTATTCTGATTAGATAGATTACTTGTAAAAGATTGACCTGTAGCGATGATGGAAACGCCTCTTGTTAAAGCATCTTCTATTGCATTCCACTCATTTTCTCTCAGACCTTTTACATTAGGAAAAATGATTAATTTGTATCGATCGAGTGAGCGAACAGGTTCGTTTATATTTTCTTGCAGTAATACATCAAATATAATGTGCTGTTCTTTCAACATTTTATAAAGTCCCAGGTATTCTTTTGTAGAATTGTTTCTAGAAGGATGGCTAGGCTTAATCAGAAGCACATCAGCGACAGAGGTAAAATTCCCAAAATATTGCTGATTTTTTTGATGAAAGGCATATATATTTTTT
This sequence comes from Gracilibacillus salitolerans, assembly GCF_009650095.1. Lineage (GTDB taxonomy): Bacteria > Bacillota > Bacilli > Bacillales > Amphibacillaceae > Gracilibacillus > Gracilibacillus salitolerans. The sequence goes on from NZ_CP045915.1 coordinate 3,904,792, forward strand.
ACCACTTCAAAATTATCTCGGTCAGGATACCCCTCAAATACACCTATAATACAAAAATCGAGACCAGAGCCACTTGCCATACTTTCAAACAATCTTATCTCAATCTCATTCTTTGAAACCCCAACAAATCGGTAAAAAATGTCCACTGCATTAATTACACAATTGCTTATTAATTTACCCTGCCAGGAATCCTCTATTGATTGGACATTCTCTGATGCAGAATACAGCCATTTAGGGTAAGGTCTGTCTATTGCTGTATTAGATTCTTTTCGCACAATATCTACTTTGTGATCATGGTATGTTGAGATGGCGATGTTTCTATTTTTTCGTTTTACTAGGTCATGAATACGTTCCAGCATTTCCTTTGTTGTAATGTCTTTAAAAGCGATATAATCTTGATATACAGGATCATTAAAATTCTCCCTGCTTGGTAGATCATGATTAAATATTGTCTTAAACCTATTTTTACAACATTCACAATGACAAATTCCATAATAATGATTACTATAATCTCTTGTTTGATAGCCAAACATATTAAAAAAGATACCATCTACAGCATAATTATCGATCACTTCCTCAATTATTCTTAGTGAGTATTCTTGTTGGTAATAGCCATTTACACATGTGTGAACCATTTCGTTGTAATTAATTATTTGATTATCTGCTGTTTTGTAAAACCAATCAGGCTGTTTCGCATAAATACTTTTATGTGCTTTACTAAAATCAAATCGGGCAATAAATTTGATATTATTTTCATGACATTTTTGAATCACTTCTTGAATAAGGTCCTTCTCTAAGTAAGGCGACCTGAAATGATATTCTAATTTAGTCGGATAAAAAGATTCTATCCCTCCTGTATTTAACATTAATGTATTAGCTGAAAACTCCTTTAATTGTTGGATTAATAGATCCACATCTAAGTCGGCATTACTTTCACTTATATTGTTCTGAATTAGTCTAATATTATTTTCTGACCACCAGTTCACTATCTTCACCTCCTATAAAACATTTTTTGTGAAGCGTAGTTCATGCTTCGTAATATAGAATAGCATCAGTTGTCTATTTGTGTAAGCGCTAACTTTTTTGTATTTATTCTGTTTTTTTTGGGTTTGAAAGAATAAAAAATATAGAGCGAGCTTAAGAAACGTAGCGACTGACCGGAGCCAACCATTGGCAAGTCTTCTTTATAGTAGACGATTTCGGGAAGTCGCCTAGTTTCTGGCACTTCCAGACTGAACGTGGCTATTTGTGCACAACTTTATCTCAACATGCTAATATCTTATAATTTCTCAGACAATAAAAAAACACCTATTTAAAGGTGCTCTTTGGCTGCTTCTTAAATTGTCCAGGAGTTAGCCCTGTCGTTTTTTTAAATAATTCACTAAAATATCTATGATTAAAGTAACCCACTTCCTCACTTACTTCTGAGATATTCCTACCTTCCTTAAGCATTTGTTTTGCTCTTTCTATCCTAATCTTTGTTACATATTTAATATAAGTGATTCCCACTTCCTCTTTAAACAAAATACTAAAATAAGAAGGATTCATCTTAACAATTGACGCTACCTCTTCTAGGGATATTTCTTTAGAAAAGTTTTGTTCGATATATTCACAGGCGGTCTGAACTGAGACATGCTTCTGGTTGTTACGCAGTTGTTTCATCCAATCAAGCATTTCATTAAATCGATTTTGAAGCCATTTTTCTATATCATCGAATGTGCTTAATTTTTCAATTTCTCTATGCGGTATCAAATGCTCTTCCTTCCATCTGTATTCCACTCCCGTTTCCTTCACGACTTCTAATCCTAGGTAAATTAACTTTAAACATTCCTGGTTAACGACATCAGGTGATAGGTTAGTATGCTTTATATCTTTCAAAAACTCTCGCACAAGTCGGGAGACTACTTCACTATTTGCTGATCTAATATTAAAAATAATATTTTGCTCTAATGTAGTTAATGTGTCTGGAAGTCTATGGTTAAAATTTAGTTCGTCAAATTGTATTATCCCACAATCCTTGATAAACCTTCCCATTCTCACAGCATCTTTTGCTTGAAGATAAGAATTTTTAATTTTTCTTGGATCACTGTAAGTACTACCAATACCGATTAAAATATTTAGCTCTCCTAGTTTCACAAAAATGTCGGACATTTGATTAGAATCTCCCCTTTGTAGCCAAATAATAATCTGCATACTTCCATTAGTAACAAGTAGGACCTTTGTATTTGAAATAGATTTTGATAAAGTTACTACTTGGGCAATATCATGATATGATTTCTCATTTGAGTGAAATAAACCGACTGTCACAGCTGTTACTTCATCAGTTTTAATTCCGATAACCTCGTCCCATTTCTCCTCCACGAACACATTCTGATTTAGGATATCAAGTACTTTTTTTTCCGCGATTAGATTCTGTGAATCATTCCACTTCCTCTTTAAGTCTTCAAATTCGTATCTTCTTTTGATTTTTTTAAGCATCTTATCTAAGCATTTTTCTATTCTTTCAACCGTTATCGGCTTTTCAAGATAATCTACAACATCGAGTTGTATAGCTTTTTTATAGTATTCTATTTCATCGAATCCACTTATTATGACACATTGTGCCGTGGGTACTAGTTCATTTAATTTCTCTATTAGTGTTAATCCGTTTAATCCTGGCATACGTATATCCGTTAAAATGATATCTGGCTTGTGTTCCTTTATCATATCTAATGCATCAATACCGTTTGTAGCTGTTCCTACTAAAGTTAACTCCCATCGTTCCCAATCTATTATGGTACGAATAACATCCAAAACTATATACTCATCATCAAAAATCACTGCTTTCAACATTCAATCAACCTCCTGATTCATTGGAATTTTTATCGTAACAGTCGTACCTTTACCAAGTTCACTTTCAATTTTAAGTGAACATTTTTTTCCATAGAAAAGCTCTAAACGTTCCTTTACATTTTGAATTCCATATCCTTGTTTTGACATATTTTCGTCTTCCATCCCAACACCGTTATCTTCTATTACAAAAATCATATGGCTTCGGCTAGTATATCCAGTCAATTTAACGAAACCTTTTCCTATTTTTGTTTCTAAACCATGGTAATAGGCATTCTCCACAAATGGTTGGAGTATAAGTTTCAAAATTAACTGTTCTCTAATCTCAGGCTGAATGTTTTCAATATAGTTTAGCCTACTACCATATCTTACCGTTTGTATTGAGCTATAGTGTTGAATATGGTCTAATTCTTCCTGTACAGAAAGTAATTCTTTTCCTTTGTTCAAGCTTAATTTAAAGCTTTCCGATAAGGAAATAGACATCTTTGCAATATCACTTACATTATTTTTTATGGCCATCCAATATATAGATGATAGCGTATTATATAAAAAATGTGGTTTTATTTGTGCTTGTAGTGCTCTTAATTCTGATTCTTTTTCCTTTAACCTAGACTGTATTAGTTTTTCATTTAGATGGATATTCTCCTTAACAAGTCCTTTTATTTGTTTTCCTATTTTCCCAACTTCATCGTCAAAAAATGCTTCCTCTAAGTTCGGTTTATTGTTAGCTATGTTGGCTACCATTTTTTTAAGTCTTTTCAAGGGATATAAGATGGATCCTGAAAGATAAATAGATATAAATATAGCTATAATTGCCATTAATCCTGCAAAAGTAAAGGTGATGACCCCAATTTTATTTGAATCTCTTAATAGATAATTTTGCTTAATCAGATGAATGTAAGACCAACCCGTGGTAGGGTTTGTATAACTACTTCCTAAAAGTTCACTTTTTTCAAGAGAATCAAGCTGAGTTTCATCCAAGTTCTCAATATCTATAGTAGAAAGTTGATTGTTTTGATTATTAATGTATATTGGAGGAGAATCTGTTTGATTACTAGGATCTACAATCATAAAGGTAGTCTCTCCATAATTCATTGAAATTGCATCAAACATTTCTTTATTTAAATTGATAACAAGTACCCCCAATGCTTCTCTATATAAATCATTGGGATTTCGCAGTAATTTTACAGACGAAAAACTATCATTACTTCCATTTAAAATATTATGTCCAAGGAATATTTCTTTTCCATTTGCCTCATTAGCACGAGAATACCAATCTTTTGTTTTTATTTCTTGAACATTGTTAAAAAAGTATGTGCCCCTTGTAGATATGCCATAACAATATGATCTATCTTCTACGTCAAATAAACAGACTGATTCTATGTATTTTGTATTTAATGTGTATTTTGAAAGAATATCATGAAGAATAATAGCGGTTTTATAGTAATCAGTTGACCCTTTTTCAACAAGTAAAAGTTCATTCCTAATTTCTTCATTAGAAAGGATTAGTCTATGTAGATTTATCACACTCTCAAATGTAAGTTCAGACATTTCACTCGAGGTCCTTAAAAGATCTTCATAATTTTTAATATGATTTTCTACAATGGTTTGTTTTGAAATGTGGTATGAAACAGCACCTAACATAAACATGGAAGGTATAGAAAGTAGTATCATTGCAACCCAAAAACGAGTTCTTAACTTTTTAATTCTAGGTTTCATTTTGAGTTTTCTACTCATTCTGTTCCCCCTTGATTCCGTAATAGCCTAACTTTTAGGTTATTTGTTGCTCAAAACAAATAAGCAAAACAGCAAACGCTTTCATTACCAATTATATTATACACCATTCGTAAACAAAACTTATTATAGTAATCTATTAAATCTTAATGGAATATCAAAAAAGGTGTCACCAAAACGACACCCTCTTCTTTCTATAAAAAAAACGAAAGCATATCTTTTATTCGATATGCTTTCGATCATTATACATGGGAAATAAATTAACTTAAGAAAATATTTAATAATTGAGGAAAGTATAATTAAACTGGCTCAACCATCCTATTATTTCTCACTTCCACTTTCTCAAAAGCAACATATGTAAAGCGCATAATCAAGAAGCTCCATACACTGCCTGAGAAAAATAGAAAGAGAACCGGGAATGAAACAGTTACATAATAGACAACGAAGGTTACAAATACCATATAGATGGTTCGCAATGGATAAGAAGCACCAATAATAAAGGCATATTTAAAGCATTCCATCAACTTGATATCGTAATGGACATATACCGGGAAAACAAAAAACGTCACCATGAAATAGTAAAAGGCAACAGGTACCAACAATAGCATCATAACCATTTGAAATGGCCCACTCAAACTTTTGACTAATAGATAATCCCAATATAATACTGCTCCACCTAGGGCACAAATATATCCTAACATATTTGCCTTTAAGAAATGCCTTTTGAATAATTCCAGAAAGCTCTTAAAAATCTGTTCATCAGCATTGCCTTTCACCCAACGCCGCACAATCGTAAACATTGCGACTGTTGCTGGAAAAAAACCTGCAAAACCTAATCCGATAACAGTAAAAAGAATCCATAGTAAATTCAGTAAACTTATTCGAATGACCCACTCAGAAAATTTATAAATAAATGTATTTCCAAAAGCATTCATCATTTATCAACCTTTCTTTTTCACAAAAATAGAAAGGGGTCCCCACAGCCATTTCTGCTAGTATCATCCATGTTTCTGTGGGAATCTTCTCCTTAACTTTTAACAGCACCTGCTACCCCTTCAATAAAGTATCGTTGCATAATGATAAAAATAATCATTACTGGTAATAAGGAAATCGTTGCGCCTGCTGCCATACCTGAGAAATCAACTGCATATGTTTGAACAAAGCTCTGCATCCCTACAGCTAGTGTTCTCAGCTCAGGTTTACTAATCGTTAGTACGAGCGGTACTAAGAAAGAACTCCATGTCCAAATAAATTGCATGATCGCAGTGGTTGCGACGATTGGCATACTTAACGGTAACATGACTTTACTGAAAACTGTTAAAAATCCGGCACCATCAATTTCGGCTGCTTCTTCAATGGACTTCGGTAGATTCGCGAAGAAAGAAGCAAACATGAGAATAAACAAAACGTGAGCGCCAGAAGCCTCTGCCACAATGATACCAAGAATCGAGTCAGCCAACCCCATGTTACTTACCAACTTGAATAACGGAATGATCGTGTAGCCTTTTGGAATAAACATAATCGCTACTACACAGATCATAATTGTTTTTTTACCCGGGAAATCAATTCGACCTAACGCATAACCCGTTAATGACGAAAGGAAAATGACAATCACAACAGTAGCTACTGTAAAAATCACTGTGTTGAGGAAGTAGCCTGAAAAGTTCGCGGTATACCAGGCATCTGCGTAATTTCCCCATTGGAATTCTTCCGGAAGAAGTGCCGTACCACTTGTCAAAAATTCCTGATTTGTTTTTAATGAAGAAAACACCATCCATACAAATGGATATATCCAAACAATCCCGAAAAGAATTAAGAACACATGTATAATCAGGCGGGCTGATTTGGTTGAAATCATACATTCACACCACCTTTTCTTCTTTTACTTCCTCTTAGTTTTATGATCTGTTTACCAAATGAAGCAGCACCAAATATCATACTAATTACAAACGTGAATAATCCTAATAAAACTCCTGCCGCAGAAGCATAACCCATTCGTACTTGTCCACCACCAAGCTGGCTAGAAAAGGCAAAATTATAGATAAAGAGATCCATTGTTTCTGTTGCAAAGTTTGGCCCGCCATTTGTTAGTGTTTTAACCAAGTCAAAGGCATTGATACCACTTACTAGCGACAACAGAATAATAACTGCGGCCATTGGTTTTAATAATGGTAATGTTACGTGTCTTAAAGTCGACCAGAATCCAGCTCCATCGAGTTGTGCTGATTCATATAGTTCATTCGGAATCGATTGCAATCCGGCCAACCAATAAACCATATTAATCCCAAGACCTTTCCAGGATCCAATCACAATGAGGATGATTACAGCTAGGAAAGGATCTGTTAACCATGGAATCGGTTTATCGATCAAATTAGCATGTAAAAGGATCTGGTTAACGAAACCATTAATTCCGAAGATATTACCCATAATTATCCCGACAATTGCCGTAGTCGTAACAACTGGGAGGAAATATATCGCTCGATAGAAACCTTTCCCGTTAAGTTTTTGATCATTTAATATAATGGCCAGGATTAACGCACCACCAACACCTAGTATGGTTGTACCTAAAATATAGTAAATAGACACTACAGCCGAATTCCAAAACCTTGGTGAAGTTAATAGTTGCTGGTAATTCCCTAAGCCAACAAAATCATCTAATGGTCCAATTCCAGTCCACTCATAGAAGGAATAAACATAACTCATTACGATTGGATATGCAGAAAAAACAAAAAACACAATAATTTGTGGTAAAAGAAAAATATATGCCCACATCGCCTTTTTCTTTTTTAATGTTTTCAGATTTGCATTTGACGCCGTCTTACCGTTACCATCATTTTTAGACAAAACATTTTCACCCTTTCTAACTGTTTTTTTACAGAAAAAGGATAAATTACTATAGTCCTTCGACCAGACTATAGTAATTTATGTTGTACTTACCTTAGCTCGTCGTATTTCTCTATAGTATAAGGTGCAAAAGGCTCCCAGTTCGGATAAATATAATCATCTTGGGAAACTTCTGAGAATTCATCCAGTGTTTCAAAGAAGGCATCTTTCATTTCTTGATCTATTTGTTCTATTTCGGCTTCCAGATCAGAAATATTACCTGTGATATAACCAACTACTACATCACCAATACCGCCAACTTCTAATTTATTTCGATAGGCCTTATTAAATTCAACAACCTCAGAGTTGAATTCTGCTGGTTTTGGTACAGGAATCGCTAGTTCATTTTCTAATTCGAGAATGTCATTATATTGTTCAAATGGAGGCTCTCCACCAACATCTTCTTTAGCTGGCAGTCCAGCACCTGTATTCACATAAACCACTTCGTGAAGATGTTCAAGTGAATATTCCAAAAATGTTTTCACTTCTTCCCAGTGTTCTGTTTCGTTATTAACTCGGATACTAGTTGCTTCTGATCCGGCATGGTAATAATATGGATTACCGTCCTTGGTAGGGAGTGGAGCTACACCCCAATTTTCAAATTCTGTTTCAACAAATAATTGTCTTCCTACCCAGTCACCACTCCACAGGAAAGCACTTTGACCAACTGAAAAAGTTGCTTCCGCTTCACCTAAACCTATTTCAACACTTTGAGGTGCCATAAGTCCTTCATCTAGCAATTCTTTTAAAAATTTTGCACTTTCCACTTTACCTTCTGTTAATACTTGCGGGACACCTTCTTTATAATTTTCCTGCCAAGGCACTTCTGGTGTAATTGCCGTTCCCATCATCGAGACTAGTTGTTCATTTGCCCATCCAGGATTATTCCACACGATTGGATAAACAGCGCCGCCAGAGTCATCTACAATTGTTTGTCCAAGCTCTTTAAACTCTTCCCATGACTGAGGTATATCGCCTTCCGTTAAACCTAACATGTCAAAAACGTCTTTATTATAATACATGATCATTGCTTTACTTCTTGCCGATGCCAAAGGGAAGCCATATACGGAACTGTCTGCAGTAGTTCCGTTTTCAAACCATGTACCTTCCTGAAACTGGCCTTTCACCTCATCAGTAAATATCTCATCTAAATTTTTCACCGCATCTACTTCAATTAATTCAGCCAATTCTACTATATTAGTCCACATATCTGGGAGATCTCCTTCTGAAAGTGCGGTGCGAAGTTGTGTCTCCGGTTCAGGAACTTCTTGTTTTTCAATGTTTATTCCAGGATGTTCTGCTTCAAATTGTTCGATTAAATCTTCAAATCCGCCTCTGAGCTCCGGATATCTATTCCAGAACGTAAGTGTTACACCATCCTCGTCTTCACTGCCACTATCCGTATCCTCTTCATCAGAATTACAGGCACTAAGTAATAACAAAACTGCCAACAAACTAAACATGAACTTACTTATTTTTTTCATTGACGTTTCCCCCATTATTAGATTTTAAATAGAATAAATGAAACTAGCTTTCAATCAAATGGACAGACTCACCTCCTTCATTTTGGAAAGACCGTCCGAGGAAAATCAAGGTATGGCCTTTAGGATGAAAGTTGTTACACTTTCTCGTTCTACATCAAAAGATTCTGAGATTTCTCCCTGATAAACTTTAGATAGATTATTATTTTCAGAGGTTTCAAATACTTGTAGATAGTTAAAATCATGTGATAAATCACTTTTAAGGGCTACACTACGGTTCGTTCTGTCGTTATTGATGACAACACAAATATATTGATTAGTATTTTCATCGTAAAATAGAGAGGCTTTAAGAGAGTCTTGTGCTTCAGCTAGATTTATTTGCTTGGCACCTGGTCGAATAAACTTGCTATAATTGCCCATTACCCACAATCTCTTCGTTTCTTCGATATCCTCTGTTCCATCATTGGTATAGATGAGCCCATCGCGAAAATCATATTTAGAAACAGCAATCCAATATTGCCACGAGCTAACGTTTGCTACGGTTAGATCATCATGAATAGTGTTTGCTAGTACTAAAGCGGAATCCATGCCATAATCCCGTTTCTGCTTCATTTCCGTCCATTCGCTCATATTTAACTCTATGGATGGATAATTCTTTTCCATATAATTGGCGATATTCATTTTATCTTCTGCATCAGACCAGTAAGAATGAACATCAAAATTGGTAAGCGCTGTCATTAGTTCTTTATCTGTAAAAATGGCGTCGATATATGTTTTTGCAGTCTTCCATTCCCCTGCTTCAATTGCTGAAATTTGCACATCCTTAACAGATTGCAGTTCTATTTTATTTTGTAAAATTTTTAGCAGCTTCACACATTCCTCTGGCGTATAATGACAACCTTCTTGCCCTTTTTCCCGTTGCCAATCCCATTGTGGCTCATTAATCGGACTCACATACGTAATCGGGATTCCTTCATCTTCTATTAAGTGATTGATCACATCCACCAGGTACGTCGCAAAATCTTCATACATATCCTCTTTTAAATTGGATTTTCCATTTTTCTCACCAGTAACCAGACCTGATTTTGTCATTCTTGCGGTCGGACTATTTGCAAAAGCTACAAAGTTCTTAACACCTTTCTGGTGAATTTCTCTTAATACTCTTGTTGCATACTCATCTCTATTCCAATCATAGACATCTTTTTCTACTTCAAAGGATTCCGTTCTTCTCCATGAGTCACTGATTTCTTCTCCAGAACCAGCTCCAATATTATAACGATAGATCGATAACCCTATGCCAACATCCTGATCGAATAATAAATCAATTATTTGCTTGCGTTTGGCATCCGTCCACCCGCCAATAGCCTGTGACCACCAAGCTCCTGAAACGCCAAATCCTTCTATTGTTTGTGCTTTACCAGAAGTATCGAACACACAATCTCCCCTTTTCAAAGTAACCGGTTACTATATAGTATTAAAAAAATGAAATAAAATGCTACAAAATAGAAACCGGTTACTATTTTTTCGAGTTGATTTGTATTTTTTATAATATCGACAATTTGACTTTTGAAAGAATTTGACATGCAGAAAAAAATCGCTATTTTCCAGAAAAGATGTACAATAGTTGACATTTGTCTTTATTTATGAGATTATAGTCGAGTTAACAAAAGTGAAGTAACAACTAAGTGTATCTGGCATTCTACGGAAAGTTTTTTGAAGATGCTTATTCACACTGGCGCGACTAAGGGGTCGCAAGGACGCAAGAGCAGGTAGGGCTTGCGTTGCTTAAGTTAGAAAATTCCCAGTGGAACATGTACCGCGGTTAAGTGAAATTCCAATAATGAAATTTCCCACCCGAATTTATCGGGATTAAAAAAATAATAAATCTTATGTGTTACTTTATGAATCAAAGGGGTACTCTTATAGTAAGAGTACCCCTTTTCCAATACATATAAGTAAAGAAAGAAGGGCTTGATATGAATAATCAAATAGGTACAATCCAAAAGCTGGAGGTACTACGAAAAATCGATACCGGTTATGTTTTAGAAGACGACATACTCTTACACCATAATGAAACGGACTCAGAACTTGAAGCCGAGCAATCTGTTGATGTTTTTCTTTATCAGGATAAAAAAGGACAAACTGTTGCAACGACACAATTACCAACTGTTCAAATCGATACGTATGGCTGGGCTAAAGTTGTGGAAGTATTACCGCACTTGGGTGTATTTGTTAACATTGGTACAACAAAAGAAATCCTCGTATCAAAAGATGATCTGCCATTGTTTGAAGACGTATGGCCAGCGGTAGGTGATGAGCTTTATGTTACATTAGGAAAAGATCAGAAAGGGCGTCTTCTCGCACTTCCTGCAACAGAAGGAGTTTTTGAAAGAGTATTCGAATCAGCATCCAATGATCTATTAAACACAACCATCAGTGGTCGCATCTATCGTACAGATAGAGAAGGTGCTGTATGTATAACTGAAGAAAGCTATCGCGGATTTATCCATCACACCGAACGAAAAAAAGAGCCGCGGTTAGGCGAACTAGTAGAAGGTCGTGTGATTGAAGTGAAGCCTGACGGAACATTAAATGTATCTCTAAGACCATTAAAACAACACAGTATGGGTGAAGATGCTGACGCAATATTGGCACGACTAGAAGAAAGTGGTGGCGTTATTCCGTTTTCCGACAAAAGTGACCCTGAAGATATTCGCGACACATTTAACATAAGTAAAGCAGCATTCAAACGTGCACTTGGCAAATTAATGAAAGAAAGAAAAATTGAACAACGTGATGGAAAAACTTACTTAATTGCTAAATAACCGTACTTATAAAAAACAGATATCCTGAAAAATACCTTTGGCATCCAGACAATGTATGATTTGTTTGAGTCATAGGTATTTATATTTTTAAAATCAAATAATTAAACCACTAAAAACCATAAATAAATTAATGATGAAATGCCACATAATTGCCGGAAAAATGCTATTCGCTCGTATCACTACAATCGCAAAGAATAGCCCGCCAATGGAAAAACTAACGGCAGCCAGTATTGGAATGCCCAGAACGACATGTTGAATTCCAAAAGCTAAACTAGTAACGATTAACGCAAAGACCATCGAAAATTCTTTAGAGAGTAAATTCAAAAATGCCCCTCGCCAAATTAGCTCCTCTATAGTAGCATTGATGAGCGAAAATATAATAGCAAAGAAAAGAAGATTTCTTATTTGTTCCATGTTATTAAAGAATAGAATCAGTGGAACGAATACTACCACATTACATAAAATAGCTATTTTTAGGAATTTACTTATTTTGATAAAATGAAAGCCATGCGTAACAAACGGGAAGTATACTCTATTATGCCATTGAGGTTTATTTAGGTAAGAATCAACTGGCTTTTTATAAAGGTAAGAGGTGAATACAAGACTTAATATTACAATACTGAGTAATATGCGGTCTAAAATAACTATTACCTGGATGTTTTCCATGTATATGTGTAACAGCTGCCTTACCGATACATATAACTGAAAACTTAACAAAAAAATAAAAATGTTAATGATTATGTATCTATATCTCTTAATAGCAATTCCAAGTGCAAATAAACAAGCAAATACTAATAGGACTAATGTTGTATTGTTACCATATGAGATAACCATCATACCACATAGAAATATAGTCCCTATGATTATTTGGATGAAATTATCCTTCGTTTTTTTCATGTTATCTCCTTGTGTTTTATTAATTATAGATAAATGATAGGAGCTTTTAATTAAAGGGTTGTGTATAAAAAAATAATCCACATATCATAGTATTTTATACCTTATTGTTTAGTTTTCAAGTAGAAAATGAAAAAAAATACGTTACATTTACAAAGTTTTCAACATATTAATTTTTGGTTGCGTTATTTTATCTCGAAGAGCGGTCGTCAGCAACTCTCCTACTAAATGACATAGATGACCTGTGAATTCTACGTGCGAGATTAACGGCCTCTATCTCACCATGTACAGTTTCACTAGTATCTCCACAGTAAAGCGGTATTCTCATTTCCCTCGCTTTGATGAGATACCATTAAATTCACAGTTTAGTTATGCTACAGGATTCTCTCACTTCTAAATAAGGATCAAGAAGTATATCTTTACTTTCATTACTTGATTTACTAGCATTTATCAGCAGATCTATCGCTTTTTTTCCAAGTTCATTATAAGGATGGCTTACGGATGTTATTTCAGGGCTTGAATTTTTTGCCAAATCTGTATTATCGAAACCGACAAAATCAAATGGCTTCATTCTTTTTCTTCTGCATGCTTTAAGCGCTCCAATGATAACCAAATCATTTATTCCTATTAATGCTGTCGGTAATTTATCTTTGTTTAACATTAGTAATTTATCTATCGCTTCTTCTCCTGTTTGCACATCAAACCCACTATAGATTTGCCAACTTTCCCTGATTGTTAAGTCGTATTTTGATAAGAGATTTCTATAAGCTTCGACTTTAATATCCGTAGTTGTGATTCCTTTCACACCACCGATAAGGCCGATTTTCTTATGACCTTGACGGACTAAATGATTGACAGCTAATTCCATCCCTTTTGCCTCATCCGTTCGCACACTATGACAATGAAGACCATCAATTTTTCCGTTAATCATCATAACAGGCAATTTATCCAAAACTTGCGATACCTCACTTACCTCCACTGCATCAGGAAATTTTTTATTAATTCTGCCACCCATTAAAATGATACCTTCTACTTGTCGCTCAGAAAGGAGCCTTAAGTATTTAGATTCCATTTCACTACTGTTCATCGAATTACATAATATAAGCGTATATCCCTTCGTCAATGCATATTTTTCTGCTTCAATAAATACTTGCGAAAAAAAAGGATTCGTTATATCTGGCAAAACGAATCCTATCATTTTTGTTTCCTTCTTTGTTAAACTTCTCGCTACAGCATTAGGCTGATAATCATATTTATCAATGAGACCAAGCACTTTTTTTCTAGTTTTTGCACTCACCGGATAATTACCTGCGATCACTCTGGAAACTGTAGCGGAAGAAACTCCTGCTTCTTTTGCAATATCGTATATCGTTATTGATTTACGTTTCATATTATCTACTCTTTCTTTGTATATGTAATCGTTTTCTACAAAATTATATGAATAATATAGAAAAAAATGTATTAATTCTCTCTAAATACTCTCCATCCAACCGGAATTCTCCTCTTCTCCATAAGCAAAAACCCCTGACAAAAGAAGCCAGGGGCAATTCCTAATATAATCTTTTAAAAGCAAAGCTTATCAGAAATCTCCGGATCTAAGCCCACGATTATTTAATTGTTAAATAATGGATCAACTGTTTTCTAAATACAATTAAACCGTTATACTTACTATGTAGAAACAGGATTAACTTGAATAAGGAGAATGAAAAATGAAGAAACTTCAATTAACTAGTATCGGATTTTTATTAGGGGTAATGCTTGTTGCTTGTAACAATGATAATGAGAGCGAACAAGAGGAAAATAATCCTTCCGAAGAAACTGTCTCTGCAGATCAATTTCCAAATGAATTTTTAGCAAATAATTTTGAAATAATTTACAACCAAACAAGTGAATCGTTTCAAGAAATGGTATCGTTGGATGAATTCCAAGAAGTAGGTAGTGACTTTAATAGTGGAGTTAATAGCCTTGAACTCGTATCTGAAATGCCTATTCAAAATCTAACAGAATACCAATGGATCAGTGACGAAGGAGACAAAGGAATTACCACTCATTTTGCAGATGATCAAACTATTGAAGGGATACAACTCACACCAGTTACCAGTCATCCAGAAAGTGATGAGGTCTATACAGAAAATACTTACCAGATGCCCATGACTGGAGAGTGGTTCACTTTCTGGGGTGGTACGAATGAGCTTGTCAATTATCATTATGCCGTTGAAAGTCAGAGATATGCTTTCGATTTGGTTATTGTAGAAGAAGATTCCACTTATAAAGGGGATCCAACAAATAATGAAAGTTACTATGCGTTCGGGAAGGATGTCCTAGCCCCAAGAGAAGGACTAGTCGTCTCCGTAGAGAATAACATACCAGACAATACGCCGACAGTTGATACAAATGCTGAGGAGCCACTTGGTAACCATGTTATCCTAGAACATGAAAATAACGAATACAGCTTTATTGCTCATTTCAAACAAGGATCCCTTGAGGTAGATGAAGGAGATCAAGTCAATGCTGGCGATTTATTAGGAAATGTGGGTAACTCGGGAAATTCCAGTGAACCCCATATTCATTTTCATGTGGGAGATGGAGTTGATTTAGAAGAATCTACTTCTATCAGGATTAAGTTAGAAAATGGAGAAGAACCTGTTCGTGGGGATTTTGTTGAAGGATTTTAATCAGTTACCTTTTGTATAATACTTCTAGAGTGTTAGTTATATTGTGGGAAATACTAGCAGAGGATAGGGATCTATTAATGCGAGAGTTCAGCTTCTCGTCGAGTAAAACTCATCTGCTCGACGGGAACTCTTATTTTTTCGCTTCTTATCCTTTAGACTGTCCCTCTATTCGACATTTGAGCGCTCGTTTTTTGGTTCTAGCAATTACCGCTTATTTTAATATAATCTATTAAAAAATCTCTGTCTTCTGGAAAACTTAAATCTAATTTTGTTAATTCGTCTACGTTTTTCCATGCGATATCATATATTAAATGATCTGGGTCTTGAATTTTTCGTTGACCACCGACAATCTTCACTAAAAAATAATGAACTTCGAAAGAAATGCCAAGTTCCTTATGGCTACCTTTTTTCACTGTTAATTCATCAACTAATTCAACAACATAACCTGTTTCTTCCTCAAATTCCCGAATACAACAATCTTCAAAAGTTTCATTTTTCTCTTGTCCCCCTGGTGGTACAGACCATTTTTTATCCTCTTCTGGTTTACCTTGTAATACCATAAGCAATTCAGCATTTTCATTGATACATACACCTGAAGAACCGAACCATTTTTCCATGTTGGATCAACTCCTAACTAATTTTTCTTTGTATTCCTCAATACAATACACGTTAATAAATAACCAACACTAACATAATGATACAAAAGCATATACTTGGAGTTAAACAGTATCAGGGTGAATAAATATTAAAAAAGAGTATCTGTCATTCAAGTTATTTTTACTAGAATGACAGATACTAGTTTTGACAACCTTCTACCCTTACTTTCGTTTTCCCTTATACGGATACAGGTTTTCTGGACACTTTTTCTATATGAATTGCCAAATAGAACACAAAGGAATTAGCATTAATCATGTTTATAAAATATAATTGATAAAAACTAATAACTTATTTCTTCCGGCAACACCTTCCGCTGACCACTTTCGACTTCTGCAGCACCTCTAATCTCTGGCGTTTCTCCCTCCACCTTTCGAATAAAGTCTAATAATCTCTCACGCAAACGTTCTTTTACCTCTCTGTGAGATTTCAGTTCGATTAAATTGGTTAGTTCATAAGGATCTGCTTCAAGGTCATATAAAAATTCTTCCTGATAAACCGATGCTTTATCATGTTCAGCTGGATGTAGTGATAGATTGGAAACACTGTACTTCCACCTTTGTGTTCGAACAGCTCGACCTACTTGTGATTCACTAATTTGAATAAAGACTTCATTTTTCCAATCTATATCTTTATTAGTAACCAATGGCAAAAAGGATCGTCCTGATAATTCATCAGGTACATCAATCCCAGCTGCATCTAATAGAGTCGGCGCAAAATCAATCAGACTTACCAGCTCTTTCTTTCGTCCACCCTCAACAAAACCAGGTCCAGTAACAGCAGTGGGAATTCGAACAGAGCTCTCATGACAAGAGCGTTTATATTCTTTATTACGAGTTTTAAAATGGCAACCATGATCTGAAGTAAATAGGACAATCGTATTATCCTCTATCTGCAAACTTTTAAGTACATCCATTAATCTTCCTAATGCTTCATCAAGTCGTTTTACCATGCCATAATAGCCACCTAATTGCTGAAATGCGGTTCCACTTAATGCTTGAAGATCTGGCGGTGTCCATCTCGACGTATATTTTTCACTATATCCTGTTGGTGCCGGATAATCATCTGTACGATTTTGATGGTGTGGCTCTAAAAAAGATAAAAATAAGAAAAACGGATGAGCTTTTTTGTCTTCTTTTTCAATAAAACGAATGGCTGCATCTGTCAGCGCATCGACACGATAACCAGGTAAATCCACAGGTTCTTGCTTATTATTATAAACTCTTGTTTGATAAGGTTCAGACGTATGCTCTAATCCATTGGCAGCAAGCCAGTAGTCATAGCCGCCTTGCCTTTCTTCACTTACCGGTTCTTCGGCAGCTAAATGCCACTTTCCAATATATCCGGTATAGTAGCCATTCTCTTTAAAGTAATCCGCTAAAGTCTTTTCCTCCGCTGGTAGTGGAATACCATTTCTAAAGCATCCTGTCTCGGTTGCATATTTCCCTGTTTGAAAGCAAGCACGAGCTGGCGCACATACAGGTTGGCAAGTAAAAGAATGATATAAGTGTGTACCCTCCTGTGCGACTCTGTCAAAATTAGGAGTTAAATCTAAAGGATTACCATGAACACCTGTGGTATCCCAACGCTGCTGATCTGTAAAAAAAACAATTACGTTCGGTTTACTAGATTGTTGCTTTTTCAAATGATTCGCCTCCTTACTCCGTATCTCTCACATCGATCAATTCATGCTTTTTATAATCAAAATACTTTCCTTCCAATAATCCTGCTAACGTATTTGTTATCTGTATAGCTATTTTATTTTCACCGTTTCTTAACAGGTCACCACTGATTTCCCAAACATAGGGAGACCAAGCTTTCACTCCTAATGAAACATCATTAACCATTACTTCGACAACATCATGTATGTCGTCGATCTCCTCGATATTTATTTGATAACTAGTGTTTTCTGGATTAAGCTCTATGTTTCTAGTGAATTCAAGCGTACCCGCATAAAAAGGCAACCTTTCAAAAGGACCGATCAACGAATGTGCAGTAGTTGGCTTTTCTACCAAAATAGGAGTTTTCTCTTCATTAAATTGAACCCCAAAATCTCCTCTGAAATAAATAGGATCCACGACACCATCCCAATCTTTATAAACCTTACCTTTGATAGCAATCAGGTTTTCCCCTTCGAGTAAATGACGTCTTATATCCGAAACGATATTGTTGTGATCGTAGACAAACATCTGCTGAAAAGACTCCGTATCTATCTTTTGGTGATTAATATAGATCGACAAATCTTCCGAAATAGCCTTGCGATCCATCATAAGTGTGCAATCAGTTGGCATATTTTCAACGATAAAATTCGTTTGGTAATTTACTTCAATCGGATAATTTAAATGGAGTTTCATTGGTGTTCCAAATAATTGCTTAAACGAAACAGGTAACGAATTATTTTTGGACAAATCTTCACATTGATCAATAAAGGTTTTCGCAGTTACTTGACTTTGTTGTACTTCAGAGCCTGCGATATTTAAGTGAAAGGAATCGAATCGCACGATGTTTTTTTCCTTCGTCTCCATTTGCCATTCTTGCTTACTTGCTATTTCGATGATTTTCCCTTCTTTTTCACTTGTTGCTATTGGATCGGAATTTTTCTCAATTTGCACCATATAGGATTGATATGGCTCAAACTGTAAATCTATTTGCGAAAAACCATCTCTAAACACAGATGACATTAGCGTTCTTTCCCCTCTCTCTAAATCTATTAAGTAGTAGGCATGATTCTCTTTCGCTTTATAAAGACCAAGTGATACCTCATGTCTGCCCTCTTCCTGATTGGTAACAAAAAGGAGTTCAGAATCATCCAATTTCCGGTGCTGGACTAAAAAGCTTTGCGATTGATCCTTCACATCGACAAACACCTCTTCATCCAGAATATTTTCCAATAAGGAGAATAAC
This sequence comes from Gracilibacillus salitolerans, assembly GCF_009650095.1. GTDB lineage: Bacteria > Bacillota > Bacilli > Bacillales > Amphibacillaceae > Gracilibacillus > Gracilibacillus salitolerans. The sequence goes on from NZ_CP045915.1 coordinate 3,923,671, forward strand.
GGTTTTGTTTTCTCAGATGCATTAGAAAAAGGTATGAAATAAGCATTCACTTGTGACTTGTTGTCATCCTCATCGAATAATTGTTTCATTTCCTGATAATGACTCGTATCTTCTCCAATATCTTCATATGGCAATAATCCGTTCGCAATCACCGTTCCACCTTGTTGGAGAAAAAGCTTGATTTGTTTCCATGCCTGCTTTTCCAAGTTTGTCATCGGAGGCAAAATTAATACTGCATAAGTTGCTTTGCCGATTTTTATTTTGCCATCCGCTATTTCTGCCTTCCACAAAATCTCTGGATCCAGATGATCATAATCTTTATATCCCTTCGTAAGCTCTAGACAAATATCTGCCCAGTCATTTTTCAGATTTTCCAACGTAGCTTTTTCCTGCTCACTTTCTCCTGCATAAGAAAAAGAGGCAAATGGATTCGCCATTTTGGTCCAGAAGCTTGTTGTTGGATCTAACACAGCAATAGGACGAATTACTTCTCCCTGACTCATTAAGTAGCTGATTCGTGATACATAATCACCAAGCTTTCTATAATGTTTCCAATAAGGATTTTGGATGAATTGCGAAGGCGGTGCATCATGTTTCACCAAACTATTTAACGTATAAAAAAATGCATGAAAATTGAAGAAATTAATACCTAAAACCGCAAGTCGGTCAATCATCCACTTCGCATCCTGCAATGTCATAGACCAGCCTACACTATGAAAACATTCGATTAAAGCTCTATCACGATTTAGCTGATTACTTAAGGCACTTATCATTTTTGGATTGGCTCTCATGCTGAAGAAATACCTTTTAAAAATCCAGTCAAGCGACCGTCCAAGCTTTTCATGTGCACTGTCACCGCCGGGTACATGACTGTAAACCTGTCCTGACATCCTTGCAGATGGCACTTCGGCGACATAGTCAATTCCTGCCTTCTCACACCAATCATGGATTTGCTTATGGTACGTATCTCTTAACAAGACATGAATCGACTGAAAATAGTGATAACGAATCTTTGCATAATCCTTCGCATCAGTGATTAGTAAGTATAAATATTCTCTAATATCATAGCCATAGGTATCTTTTATATATGGAACTAGCTGAGGAGACCATGGAAATCGCCCTAATAAGTGAGTCTCATCAGTAAACATTCCCTTCACTGTCTTTCCGAAATGTGGACCCAATTTCTCTAAGTAACGGTCATGTGTTAACTGTATAAATGATTGAATGGCTTCTTTATGCAATGGATCCACAAAAGTACCATAGTATTTAAAATCTTCTATTTCCTCTTCAATAAAACAATGAATCTCCCAACTACCGTTAGGTGCATCCCACTCTAGTACTTTTTTAGGTCCATAAGTAAAGAAACGTCTTTGATTATATGCGGTTAATCCCGTCTTCTGATAAATATGCTCTACCTGTGAGTTTCCAATTTTCAGCTTGAGGTCAATCGCTTCCTCCCATTTAAGTTCCTTCGTATCAGGTTTAACCGGAACAGCTCTGGCAAATAGAATTTTCCCCCAAGGCAATGTAATCCTCACTTTCTGTTCTCCGTTTACTTTTTCAGCATGATGCACTAGGTTTGTTTGTTTAGCATCCTTATGCTCTAATGTTACTTCTCCGCCAGCCATACCGCTTGGATAAGGATACTCATCATATAACCAAACATCCATACCATAACTTGCAGCAATTTGGATCGCATATTCTACCTTGTCGAACCATTGATCAGACAAGTAAGGAACGTCCATTCCCTGTCTTGCGCAAATATACACGCCTGTCACATGTTTATCTGCCATTTCTTTCAGTTGATAAGAAATCTCTTCTTCGGTTAATTCTCCGTTCCAAAACCAAAATGGATGGATTCCGTATTCTGGGTTCGGTTGGTTGAAACTTTGAATATTCATCATTTCACTCCTTAAACCACGAATGTTAAACGCTTTCAACAAGAACTATATCGGATATAGCTATTCCCGACAATGATACATTTTTGATTTTAAAGTAAGACTTTTTTTATTAATTTCTCTTATTTTGATTACATGATCTAGCGATGAAGCGAACGAAACTCACTCGGAGTAACACCTTCACTCTTCTTGAAAAGGCGATTAAAATAACTGTGGCGATAACCAATATTTTGGGCCACTTGATTAATTTTCAAATCGGTATCGATCAGCATTTCTTTCGCCTTGTTCAAGCGAATGTTCGTTAAATAATCAATAAAATTCAAGCCTGTTATGTCTTTAAATACTTTACTCAAAATAGAGGGATTTAATTTTACTTGTTCCGCACACTCATCTAGGGATATATCATTCATATAGTTTTCTTCTAACAGTTCTATCACTTTTTCCACGATAATTTGCAATCTTTGATTTTTCTTTTGAGACAACTCATCAATCATAGGGTCGATTACTTTCACTTCAAACCACCGATTGATTTCTTCCATATCTTTGATCGCATTCAATTGCTGATACAAATTAGCTCCTTTATCGACAAAGTCATTCATTAAGCCGGATTGCATCGCTACCTGAAGAATACTTCCTAATAATTGGAATGCAGTCTGTTTAAAGAGTGCTTCGTTTGTGTAATTTGAAGTGATGGATTGAAAAAATGCTTGCAATAACCGTTTCGTCTCTTCTTTATCCCGTAACCTGATAGCTTGGGACATTTGCTTTTCGATATCAAAAGGATATTCGAGCGTTTCACTTTTCTTTGTTAAATAATCCATATTTTCTATCTCAATGATTTGATTATTTTCATGGACATTTCGAAAGCTCAGAGCATTTTTCGTCTCTTCAAAATGGTTATGGATCAGTTTAATACTATCCGTTCTTCTGCTGATACCAACGGATACATCCATCTTACATATTTGATTAATATATGTAATCATTTCTTCGCTTTTCTCTACAAGCTCTTTTTTTAATTCGTTATGCGACTTGCTATCGTCATACGTAATAAATACACCCAAAGACAAATCATGAAAATTAATGACATCTGCTTGAATACTTGCGTTTTGCATCAGTTCTTCGGTGATATTACTAGCTACAAATGTAATAAGTCCTTCATCTTCTCCAAACTTATCTTTTACTTTGGAAAAGCCAAATAGTTGAATATACATCAAGATATAGCGATGGTTTTTAACCGTCCAACCAAAATGCTCCATGCGCTCGATTAATATACGCTCTGGATATGAATAGAAGAATCCTTGGATTAATTGCAATAAGAAGCCTTGACGCAAATAAGGAAGCTGCCTTTTTATCTTTTTTTGCAGTTGTTCACTTTCCGTTGATAAATCCTCCCATGCTTCCTCTATTATTTCAAATTCACTAATCGTTTTTCGATCTCGATTTCGATTCATTTTTTCCAAGAGCTTTTTAACAGGTGCATACAGCTTATTCGAGACAAAGATAGTTAAAATAATAGCAATTAACAGCATACTCAAACTGATAATAAGAAATAACTTAGAAATAAATACAACTGGTTCGGTAATCGTTGATAAGGGCGCCACAGATATGTATTTCCAATCTTCCTGTAACCGCGAAATCGTATCATAGGTGACGGTGTATCGAAGTCCCTCCCATTCAAAAACAAAAGGCTCGTTTAAAGAGATATTCTGACCTATTTCTGTTAATACTTCATTTTCTAAGGCAGTTAAATGACTCCGTCCATCCTCTGTAAAAATCCAATCTGTTTCATTTCTCTGAATAAAAACTGACCCCTCTTCATATGGTGATTTGATTAGTTCCAGTAATGCTTCTTTATTCAGAAAGACAATGATAGACGCAGAGTCCGGTGAATTAAATGTGGTAATTTTATGTACTAACTTTATCGGAGCATATCGATTTTCATACCCCGTCTCAATTGGGGTTAAATCCGATGTCCAGAATAAATTTCGATCATACTCATGTAATAAGCTCTCATAATGTTCTTTTTGTTCATCCGTAGTTAAATGATAATAGCCATTTTTCGTAAAAACTAAAGGCTTTGGTTCATTGATAAATAATTCTACTCTTCCAATTAAAGGGTTAGATCCTTCCATAACTAATAACGTATTATAGATTCGATATACGCTTTCATACTCGGTTACGACATCAACACTATTATATGTATTCATAAAATTGGAGTCCGATGCCCAATGTCCAAGTAGTAGCTCGATATTAGTTAAATGTTCATCAATTGTTTCAATTGTTTTATGTAAATAATTCTTATGCACTTCATGTAGCTCATTTTCCATTTGTGTCTTACTTACGATAAATAATACGAACGTAAAAATAATGCCTGGAAGACTTGTAACTAATAAAAAAACAATTAAATTTTTTCGGTAATTTTTATTTAATAGTAGATTAGCGATATATGTCCGATAGTTTTGGAGTTTTTGCTTCAATAACCTTTCCCTCCCTCTCTATAAAGTGAGACTTCCATCAGTGGAAGTCTTATCAATGCTACACCGCAATAAAAGCGTTTACATTATTTTAGCATATATCCTAAGATTAAAAAATCTCTCTACTAGTAGAATAGCAGAGAGATTTTTTAAACTCTTAATTTTAGCGTGCTTGATATGCCTCATTCATTTCTTCCGTCATTGCTTGCATATCTGGGTCTTGTTCAAGTTCTTCGACTAAGCTATCCCATGCCTCCATTGACTCCGAACCAAGGATAATCTTAGTCTTCAAGTCTTGTAACTTTTTCTCTAACTCAGGTAAATAAGTTTGACCAGTTTCAGAAAATAAGCCTAAGCTTACATCAGGAACACTAGTCTCTTCTCTGGCATCCTGAATTTCTTGGTATAGCTCTTGAGCTTCTTCTGGGAACGTTGGTTTGACAGAGCTTGCATAAGGATCAGATACATAAACGATTTGGTTAAAGTCACCGATAGCATCTTCTTGGGCTTTTTCTGTGTTGATCACTACTTCCCCGTCTTCTACTGTGTGGTGAACACCTTCAATACCGTGTCGATGTAACTGAAATACATCATCTTCCATCCAGTCATTAATCATTTGCAAGATTGTTTTCATTTTTTCTTCCGGTACACTTTTCGAAATAACATTGACGCTAGCAAAACCAGGTCCTGCCGGATTATATCCATTCACTTCTTCAAGTGGATATAGGCTGGTAAACTCAAAATCTGGGTTGATACTTTTTAACGTATCGTATACTTCCTGAAAAGCACCTGCTTTTTCACTTAACATACCAGCTTCCCCACTTTTGAACATTTCTTGTGACTGACTATTCTGTAGCGATGCAAAATCTTCCGGAATTAATCCATCTTGATAGGCATTACTTAGAAACTCAATAGCATCACGAGTTTCTGGTAATAATGCTGTGTGGATCAGTTCGCCATCTACATCTTTCCATTGACCAGTAGCACCAGTAAAGATACCTTCAAAAACACCCATATTACCCATATCAGTTGGATTAACATAGCCCGCATAACCGATTGTATCATCTTCACCATTCTGATCTGGATCATCATGAGTAAATGCTCTCATCACTTCATATAACTCATCTGAAGTTTCTGGGATTTCCATTCCCAGATTATCTAACCAGTCTTTTCTAAGAGAAAAGAATGTTTCACCTTCAGACGGCCTTGGACGTGGGATACCATAATTTGCACCATCCAAACTTGTCAGTTCCCAAGCGATATCAGCAATACCTTCTTTTATATTTGGGTAATCATCAATATAGGGAGAAACATCCCAAAAAGCACCTTGTTGTGCAGCTTGACGATAAACCGGACTAAACGGATCTGGTACCAACATTAAATCTGGCAGGTCACCTGAAGCTAACATGACATTAAATTTTTCCTCATAGTTGTTCGCTGAAACCCATTCAATACTTAAATCTGTATTTGTCCCTTCCTCGATTGCCTGCTCCACTTCACCATCTTGTTCAGGTGGAGTCGGACTAAAGAAGTGACTCATAACCCTTACTTCGGCAGGATCAGAATCATTTGCAGCTTCTTCTTCACCATTTTCTGTTTCATTACTACCCCCATTATTATCGCTACTACTTTCCTCATCATTGCCATTGCATGCTACTAAAATAGATAAGAACAATACCATTAACATAAGCAAACCTTTTTTCAACATATTAACCCTCCTATTTTTTAAAACTATTTATCAATTCATACCGATACCTTATTTATTCTTTAATCGATCCAATCATCACCCCTTTAGCAAAGTGTTTTTGTAGAAATGGATATATCATAAGGATCGGTACAATAGCAATAACAACTGCTGCCATCTTTAATGTTTCACTTGGTGGCGGCTGCAGGAGTGGGTCGACATCTCCTAAACTACTACTGGATGCATCAATTAACATATTCTGCAACAATACTTGAATAGGCCACTTGCTTGATTCATTTAAATATAACAAGGCATTAAAATATTGATTCCAATATTGCACCGCAAAAAATAAGCCAAATGCTGCTATCGATGGAAGAGATAATGGCAAAATAATTTTAATCCATGCAGTCAAATCATTACATCCATCAATCGTCGCAGCTTCTACTAACGTATCGGGAATACTGTCATAAAAACCTTTCATTAAAATAACAAACCAACCATTGGATAACGAAACTAAAATGACAGACCATAAGCTATTGATTAACCCTAACTCTTTGACAAGCAGATAGTTAGGAATAATGCCAGGATTAAATAAAATCGTAAACAATACTAATAACAAAATAAACTTTCTACCTTTAAATTTCTTCCTTGATAAAGCATAAGCAAATGACGAGGTAATCACTAAACTACAGGCAGTACCTACAACGGTTAGAAAGGTACTCACCCCTAATGATTGAACAAATGCCCCAGATGAGAGTAGATACTCATAAGATGCTAATGACCAGTTTTCCGGGAAGAGAACCATACTCTTTTGTAAGTATTCAATCGGATCTGTAAAGGATACCACGACCACATAATAGATTGGAAAGATCGTCACAATAGACATAATTCCTAGAAAAATCAAGTTGGATACGTCAAACACTTTATCGCCTACACTTTTTTTAATCATTTCCTGCACTCCTTTCCTAGTAAATTCCCTCTTCACCAAACTTTTTAGACATCTTATTGGCTATTACTACTAAAACCAATCCCACAAATGATTTAAACAGCCCTACAGCCGTACTGTAACTAAATTGACCTTGTTGAATACCCACACGATAAACATAGGTATCAAATACTTCCGCCACCTCGGAAACAGCGCCATTATACATAAGGAATACTTGCTCAAATCCTACTTCCATGACATCTCCCAAGCGAAGGATAAGTAATATAATGATGACATTTCGAATCGCAGGTAATGTCACATGCCAAATTTGACGAAATCTATTTGCACCATCAATTCTCGCTGCTTCATACAACTCAGTATTTACTCCGGCAATAGCTGCTAGAAAAATAATGGTTCCCCAACCTGCTTCCTTCCAAACCGACTGTCCAGTAAGTAAAAACCAGAAAATATCCGAATTGGTGAGAAAATCAAATTTTTCAAAACCAAAAAACACAAACAGTTGATTGATGACCCCTTCAGATTTTGACAATAACATAAAGGTTAAACTAGCAATAATAACCCACGATAGAAAGTGTGGTAAATAAACAATCGATTGTACTGTTCGTTTATAAAATTGATTTCTCACCTCATTTAATAAAAGTGAAAGAATAATTGGTAAAGGAAAAAAGAAAAGTAAATTCAAAAAGCTAATAGCTAGCGTATTTCTTAATAACATGAAAAAGTCCTGATTTCCAAATAACCTTTGAAAATGCTGCCAACCTACCCAGGGACTTTCAACATATCCTAAGAAAGGAGAAAAATCTTTAAACGCAATAGAAATGCCCCACATCGGAACATATTTAAATAGGAGAAAATAAATTAAACCCGGTAATGCTAGCAGGTAAAGATATTTATCCCTTGATAATTGTGATAAAAATTTTTTTGCTTTACTTTTAGGTTTTGCGTTATCCATTAATTCCTTTTCATTTAATTCTTTTGCCCTTTCCATTTTTAAATCCCTCCTCAATCAGACCATTTATGCATGCGCTTACAATTTTGTTATTACATTCTTTGTAAAGTGACAAAAGGTATGCTTTTAATGTAAACAGTTGAAATATTTCCTGCAATAATACTCTTTTTATTTCTTGAATAATCGGATTAACACTTTTTTTATAACTTAGTCTTTTTTTTATAAAGACTGCTCTATCAAGGCTACAAGGTTCATATCTCACAAAAAAATAATGTCTTTCCTCAATTGGAAAGACATGTTAATCTACTATTTTTAACCTAGATGTGAACCGGTGGAAACCGAGGAAAGAAACAAATGCAATGGTAGAACCAATAAAAAATGGGACAAGGAAAGAAAAGTAAGTACTGCTCAGATAAATAAGCAACCCGCTTACTACGATAATTTCAATCGTCAGAATCGGATTTATGACTGTAAAGAACATAGCATTTTTTAAAATAGTAAGTGTTCGCGATTGGAAATGAACCGTGATCGAAAAAAAGTGAATCGTAAACACAAATAATATAGCAAGCAAAAGATAAAATAAATAGGTGAATATTTCTAGTGAGTTGAAAGTTAAGATATAATAGTAAAAGAACATCGAGCTCCATATCAAGGTAATAAATAATCCACCTTTTAGGCTGTCCAGATAATTTTGCTTATAATATTCCCAAAATCCTTTTACTATATTTACATCTTCTCCTAAAACCCACCGACGAACTACAGCGAATAAAGCAGTTGTAGCTGGGAAAGTAACAATGGGTACTAAAATAACTAACAGCACAAAAAAAATGATTAACTCTCCTATATAACTGGCCAGTAACATATTAAATACTACAATTGCTACAGGTAAGTTAAAGAGAAACCATAATAGATTCACACTTGCAATCCGGGTTAACCAAAGCGAAATTTTGTAAAAAACACCCCAAATTCCCCTTATTTCCATATGCGGCACCTTCTTTGAACATAAATCTTTAAAATGGATTGTAAAACAGCTAACCAGCTAGCTTTTAAAAGAACTATTGATATGATATAAACTCACCTCGAATTGAAAGCGATATCACAGCGAGTCAACATTATCACATTCAAGGTAAAAAAGGAAGTTGAATTCAGTAGATATCTAATATCTACTCAACTTGAGAGGATATACTTAACCATGATTTATACCTTCTAAAAATACCTTCACCTCACCCAATTTCGAGGAGTGGCACCAGGTTAACGCCCGTAACACTTCTTGTATTTCTTCCCGCTACCGTATGGACATGGCTCATTTCTGCCTACCTTTGATGACATTACAAACATTTTTCTCATTGAAATTAATGAATGCATCGAATAATGAAGACATCATAATTAATCGATGTCATCATTACCAACAAGGATTGATCCACAAGTTCAGCAATCGCGCCTTATTGTTGAATAGTAATGTGAAGCAAATGGACCTGTTGTTTTTCGGGTTTCTTCTTCAACATTAGCCCCCGTTACTTTAAGTAGCTTTCTTCACAAATAATTGGCAAGTTTAGTTTAATAGCTTTTCTACCCTTTCTTTCACTTCAAGCGGTAAAGACTGTTTCAGTGCTTTTTCTAACAATTGTGGATATATTATTCCATTAGTTCTTAAAAAATTTTCAATAAGCAACGCTTTTTCTTGTTTGTTTGGAATTAACCAATATAGGATATACCAATCTTCGAGTGAACATAAAGGGATATCCACTCCATTTATTTTTTTATGGGTTACAATAGATTCCTGTTGCAGTGATATTTTATAAATCCCTTCGTCATGTTGTATTGCAAATCCACCCATGACATCAATATCAATACCGTTAATTCTATATTTAGAGAAATTCATTGTGCGAAAAGGGTGAGAACTTAATGCTTCTTTCGCTTTCCCAATCGATGACATTATTTCATTTAATTTGGTTGCATTTGTTTCATCTACCAAAATATCTATATCATTAGGTTTATCAATTATTTTATAAAAACTAAGTAGAAGTGAACCACCAACTCCCCAAATTATATTCTTGTTTTTTAATCTGTCGCCGATAAAAGATAATGTCTTTAGCATATTATTCTCCTGACATTCATGGATATTTTAAAGAACTGTTACGCCATTATACAAAGACTATAGCAAGGAAAAAATTAAAATGTTTATTCAAGTATTCTGCCATTTAGTACAGGAAGCGATTACTCTCTTAAACAATCGCACCATATAGTTTGAGTGCGTTTTTTCACAAACAAGCTTTATTTCACAAGGTGCATATACGCACCAACTAGTATTAAACACGCTCAAGCTTTTTAAATGGTCTGTGAGGTAATTCAACACTGATGGTATCACCTGGTTTCACTTCTCCACTCTGCAATATAACTCCCATTATTCCTGCTTTTCTTATTAGATTTCCTTCTGAATCCTTATCCAAAACAGCCTTTAAAAGACCTGGTTGAAAATTATCAATTTGAGCACAAGGATTTCTTAAGCCTGTTACTTTAATAATTGCAGACTCACCTATAGTTAATATCGTATCAGTTGGTAGTTCAAGAAGATTTATTCCGACAGTTGTAATATTTTCACCCAACTGTCCAGGATTAATATTAAAACGCTCTGCTAACTCTTCGAATAACTCATTTTGAATTAAATGCACTTGTCTTAAGTTAGGCTGGTTTGGATTTTGTGCCACTCTCGACCGATGCTTAACCGTTGAACCAAAGTGTGCATCGCCTTCGACCCCTAAACCCTTTACCAATTTTATAAACTCTTGATTTTCTTTACTAAACGTATGCTCCTTATTTAAACTAACTGCTATGACAGTTCCTAAAATTGAACTCTCTTTTTTTACATCAAACATTAAATCCTCACGTCCTTCCGTTTTTTAACTCCCTGTTTGTTCATATTCAATAAAGGTTAAATTATTCTTTCTTGGGGTACAGCCAACATTTTAACGAAATGTGATTTTGTTTTTATCTTCGTTTTCGTCTCCAGTCTCTTCGTTCTCCATATCAACCCACGATTCCATCAGAGCATCCATACGGAAAATCGAGGTAGGAGAGAGTTTTTGATAGGTATTTTTATAAAATTCCTGTTCAAAGGAGTAGACTGCTGATTCTACGATATCTTCAATCTGATTTTCTGTCGTCAGTTCAATTTTTCTTACGGTATTCATTGCGGACTTCTGCTTTTAATGATTCTTTATCTAATAAATGATCAAGGACTTTGTATTTTAGCCATTCGTGAATTTCTTTTACATCATCGTTAGTGTTTGATCGAAAACCGAAAAAAGCTCGAATTTCAGCCCGGTGATTCTTAATAGTTCTACCTTCCCAAAAATACTGCTGTCAATTCTTCTGGTAGTCGTAATTGCTGTGCGATATATCGAATAATTGATTTTGGAATATCATTTAATTGTTTTGGAAAACGAATTGCGATTTAGCACAATATCTTCTTTCATTATTTTAACATAATATTCCAACATTTTATTTTAATTTTAAGTCATGAAAAATGGCATCTTTTTTTAAAAAAACAATCGCAAGGATAACTGTCAATAGAGCAGCAATAATTGGAGCAAAAGAGAAAAAACTTATTTCTTCCAATTAATTCACCTCCAATGTAAACTATTACTCCACGGAGCGTGCTAGTTTCCTAGCACTCCGCGTTCCATCTAAAGATATGTTATAAATTATAAGTTTCTAGTTACACATAGATTTGAGATTATATGCTTGGTTCCAAACCGTATTTTTGATGGTATTGATTATCTTCTGAACCATTTTTGACGGATGATCTCGTCAACGACGTGCTCGATCGGTGCGGTGGCGTCGATTATAATTCCGTTTTTCGGAATGTCTTCTTTTGTTCGGTGCAATCGCGCAATGAGTTCCCGTTCCGTTTTCTTTCCGCCCCACTCATTTTCCGGTCGCTCGTCAAGCCGCCGGTTCAATGTGTCAAGGTCGACCTCGAGGACAAACACGCCGTCAAATAGATCTATGAATTTCGAAAAGTTCCTAGAACCACCGCAGAAAAATGTTACCGCCTCATCCTGGTTGGCGACCAAAGCTTTTACTTTATCTACATGCCAAATGTGGTGCTCGTGCGTGACGCCATCCGTCCGTGTACCCGTTTCCGGATCGCCTTGATAAGCCAATTCACGGTCACCATTAATGGCATGGTAGCCACGCCGCTGCAATTCTTTGCAGACCGAAGTTTTGCCGGTGCCCGAAACGCCTTCAATCAGATAATTCCAAATGCCCATAGCTAGACCCTCCATTTCTGTCGCTTAACTGCCCTTTCAATATCTCTACACTCAATTCTAACATGATATTCCAATAATATTATTGGATTTTGTCAAAAGAAAAAGGTGACCAACCGATGATCACCTCGTTTAATAATATTTTTATATTGTTCCCGAAAAGATCTTCAACAGCTAGTTCATGATTGTCCTCCCTAAGTCTGTCCCCTTTTTAGTTAGTATTAGCTTTTGATAAAGTATTTATCTAAAGAATATAACTTACTTCCATTCAGTAATAAATATGCAGAGATTACTAGTAATGCAAGATCGTACGCGTAACCTCCAATGAAACCTGCGGCAAATTGAACTTTAATAATTGCACCCAGTAACAATAAGACGAATAGTCCTCCTACGATACGCGTTGCCAGTCCGAGTATTAATGCGATCCCACCAACCACTTCAAGACCTGCTACTATATAAGCCAAAAATCCGGGCAATCCAATACTATCGAACCATCCAGCAGTATTAGCAATGCCACCTTGAAATTTATCAGTACCATGTCCTATAAAAATAATTCCTAAAACAACTCGTAATAACAATGCACCAATGCCTTCTTTGTTTGTCATTTTTTATTCCTCCTATTTCAATAATTTTATTTTCAACAAAACGAATAACTAGTCTATAGCTTATTCATTATAACTACTTCCCTTTAAAAATTTAACTTAACCTTATATCGTATCGTTACTTACGGTCAGGTTTAAACCCGTAACAGATAAAGCAAACGTTTTTTGTCTCTAAAAAAATAATTCATATTAGGGAACAAAATGTAAAAAAATTAGAAGAAACATCATTTTGTTTTCGAATAAGAATAATTGTTTATATATAAGATAACAATATAACTTGTGGACTGTCAATGTTTTTTTTGCTAATATATACATATGTTTCATAACAGAAAACACACAGGAGGGGTGATGAAGCTGGATATAGGAACTAAAATTCGCGCGATAAGAAATAGAAAAAAAATTACCATTGCGAAAATGTGTGAAGGTACAGGGCTTTCCAAAGGATTCATAAGTAATGTCGAAAACAATAATACATCACCTTCAATCAATACATTGAATACAATTGCGGAGTTTCTGAAGGTGCCTTTACCTTATTTATTATTAGAAAAAAAACAGCACATGCGTGTCGTTCGAAAAGATGAAAGAAGAACCTCCTCGTATAAAGATTTAAAAATTGAGCATCTAACCTCAAAAGGCCCATTACAAATGAGAATCGTTGAGTCGCCACCCGGTATCGCAATCGGAGAAGATGAACCCCATGCACACGAAGGGGAAGAATGCCACTTAGTGCTAGAAGGAAAAATTCTAGCTGAACAAGGAGAAGACTCTATCATTGCAGAAGAAGGCGATTCCTTTAGCTGGAATGCTAGTGTTCCACATACTGTAAAAAATATTGGAGATACCAAATCAGTAATCCTAATCGCCATTTATTCTGATACCAAATTAGATGATTTGCTATAAGGCATTATGGCGAGATATAAGTACAAAAGATGGATAGGTTAGCAAATGGCAGGTTTGCTTTGCCTATCTTTTTTTATTACAGATTTCCCTCATCTCAAGCGGTTTAATTTTTTCAAAACGATTAAACTATATTACAAACAACTAGAAGGTAGCAAATTTGCATTTTTACTATATCTCAGTAAATATGATTATCTTCAAACCCAAAAACCACACCATCTCAAAATGTGAGTGGTGTGGTTTTTATAAGGGACTCTTTCCCTATTACTCGTTTTCTAGTTCGATGTCGGTAAAGGTCGCAGTGGTGTAGTGTATCAACTGGTTAGGGTTTTGCGAGCCATCTACTGCGAATCCGATATAGATTTTGTCGGACATGTTGATTTCTTGCTGACCAACTTCAACCCAACTTTCTCCATCTTCAGATGCATAGCCTGTAATTTGATTGCCTTCTCGTTCAACTTTTAGCCAATATGGTATCTCCGTATTTAAAAGAGAAGGTACTCCATTCTCTTCCGGTCTGTCATGTTCACCCGGTGCAATAATGTCTGCTCCTTTCTCCTCTCTTGATGAAAAATGTATCGCATATAAGGTATCCTGACGGTCAGCTTTAACGACTGAAGTACTAATCATCGCTGTTTTAGCATCAGGTGCCAGTTGATCTCTTACCATTAGTCCGGATATCGCATTATTATTTAATTTGGTTATATCTGCAACTTTCGCGGTTAAAGACCCATCACCTTCCAATGTCTGATAAGCAAATTGGAATTCATCTTTATCTCCCATAATACGGCCAGTACCCTTTACTGTTAAAGTATCATCTTCTAGACTAGCATTACCTTTTACCGCAACTCCTCCGATGTCTTTCGATTTCCAGTCAACGGATTGATTCTTTGTATTTACATAAACCGGAGCTGAAGTAGTCTGGGTAGCATTACCATCTCTATCAATCGCTTTAGCTGAAACATACCAGGTCCCTGCTGGTGCATCCTTCCATGTGAAGGAGAAGGACTGCCCTGAAGCTTCGCCAATTTTTTCATCATTTTGATAATACTCCACTTTTTCAATATTTTCTTTGTTCGCCAAATTTACATTAAATGTAATATTCTTACCTGTCTGATGTACACTGTGCACTGTTGGAGATGCTAACTCTATCTCAGGATTTGCTGGCTCATGTTCCATATCTACTAATGAATGTAGGTATAATTCTAAATTAGAATATCCAGAATCAGTGATTTCTTTGCCATCCTCAGGATTCTCAGGATCAAGTCCATTTTCGATTTCCCATGCATCAGGCATTCCGTCATGATCGGAATCTTGTGGCGCCTCCTCTGATTTCATTTCCGGGAAACCGCCAACCTCCCACTCATTATTAATGATACGACCTGTACCATTCTCGACATCGTTAACAATCCGCGCGTCTACGGGGTCACGTTTCGGTAAAGTTGCACCCGCTCTTTTTAAGACAAGATCATATGCTTCTTCAGCAGGTTTAATATTTAACTCATCCTGATAGGCAACTAGATAAGGTTCATCTCCAAACGTGACATCCTGTTTTATATCTTCTACTCCTAAATAATTATCAGCCGTTACCGCTTCATTATCATGCATCACATTACCATCAATATAAAACCAGCCTGGTTCGCCATCACGGCCAGGACTGATAATTCGTTGGCTGACATTGTCATAAGTTGCAGGACCCGGCTTGTAATAATTATTGATAATGTTATTTCGTTGATTTTCCCCGCCATACATGGAGTTAAATCCCCAATTATAAATGACGTTATTAACCAACTCATCATTGGCTACCGGATGAATCGTATTGCCGCCATTGCCAAGTGCAGGCGTACGGCTGATATGGGTGGCGATTAGATTATTACTGAAGGTCGCATTGTGTCCACCCCAGATGCCACCATAGCCATGTCTACCTTTCGAATGACCCGAGATTAATAGACTTTCACTAATTATACTCCATTGTACCGTTGTATTTTCATTTCGGTATAATGAAAAAGCTTCATCGATACCCCAGCTTGCGGAAACATGGTCAATGATAGCGTCTTTTATATCTCTTCCACCAAACGCATCAAACTCTGTGTGAATATTGGCACTTCCCGGACGGAATCTCATATATCTGATAATAAGATTTTCAGAGTTACTTATATCTGTACCATATCCTGCTACGGTAATGCCGTCACCTGGTGCTGTCTGACCTGCAATCGTAAGGTTTTTCCTGTTAATTCGTAGTGGCTGTTCCAAATGAATCGTACCGGAAACACGAAAAACTATGGTTCGATTATCTTCACTTACCGCGTCTCGCAGTGATCCTTCGATTGGTTCTTCATCTGCGTCATAGTCTTCTGTTGTTGTTACTTCATACACATCATAACCTCTTCCACCTGAAGTATATTTTCCTCCACCTTCCGCTCCAGGGAAAGCAAGTACCTTCTCGTCCTCAGCTTCTTCTGCTTGTACAATATCAACTTCCATCAATGGAACCAGTAAGATCATGATGATTGCAATCACACACATTTGCCTTCTTTTCTTCAACTTTTTCATTTCAGTATTCACCTCCATCATTTATTAGTTTTATTTTATCAATCGCTAGATTACATTTTTTTATACCTTATCAATTAAACGCTTACATTTATCTGTTTCTTGTCCTCGATAGTCGTTAGGTGACATACTGGTGAATTTCTTAAAGATTCTCCAAAAGTGGACATGATTGGTATAACCAACCTTCTTAGTAATTTGATTGATTTTCAGCGTTGTTTCCGTTAGTAGCCTTTTCGCTTCTGTAATACGCACGGCATTTAAGTATTCTGTAAAGCTGCATCCAATAGATTGCTTGAATAATTTACTTATCGATTGCTCATGGAGATAAAATTTATTAGCAAGAATGGACAAGGTGATGTCTTGATGGAAACGTTCATTTATATACGTAATCATCCCATCTATTAATTCATGTTGATTACAAGTAGCTTTTGAATGTTCCAACGTGGACGTTTGACTGTGAATCAGTCGTTCACATTCGATAAGTAGTTGGGAAAGAAGTAGCTGTAAATAACGATCACTACTAGGGTTATCGAGGAAATATTCTTCTAGCATTTTTTCTAATATCTTTTGACATGTAGTTGGGTTCTTAACTGAGAGCATAAGTGGGCCTCTTTTAAATAAAGTAGAAAGAAGGATTTGGTCGTCTTCTAAGAGGAAACAATCTCGGAAGTTCAGGACGATTCGCTGATATTTATGATCATTAACGATGGTTTTATGTAGGATATTTTTATCAATCAGCATAATAGTATCTTTTGTTGCTACAAATTTCTTACCATCTATCAAGAAAACTTTCTCCCCTTCAAGCAAATAGAAAATCTCATAATCCTGATGAAGATGATAATGCTGCATATCGCGACTATTCTCATACCCACGGGAATAATCGATGTAAAAAGATCGATTTCGTAAAGACACATTTACCTTCTCTGCCAAAACTACCCCTCCTTTAATTTTCCAGAAAGTAATTTTAGCATACCGAATTCCCACTCATATAGAAAGTGCAAGAATACCTATGTCTAAGGTTGTATTAGATAAAGAAAAATGTCCCGCTTACCTTAATAGCGGGACATTAAATTCGTGATCTTACTCATTATATTCCTTAATCACGTCATTTCCACCGGCCTCTTTCCACTTTTCAATTGCTTCATCAAATCCTGTTTCATCCATTTCACCTAAGATATATTGGTAAGTAGCGTCTTCGATAATTTGATCTAATGAACCAGCATTTTGATTATACGTTTCAGAGTCCAATCCTATCGTGAGATCATTGACAACATAATTATCATTATCTTTGTATAATTCATTTGCTTTAGCAGCTGGTTCATAGTCGAAATAAGATTCGTACCTGCCATTGGTAAGTGGCTCTCCAATTTCAAATGGCGTATATGGTTTAATTTCGCTATCAAATTTGTTCTGATCCATTATTTTTGCGCGGTCATCAACTACTTCATAATGTTCTCCTTCTTGTCCCCAAATTAGTAAATTAGCACCTTCTTCAGACATTAAATAATCAAAGAATTGAAGTACACTTTTCAATTCATCCTCTGATTCAATGGCGGATTTAGGAAAAAGAATAAGACTGCCATATCCCGGGATAGCACGGACTCCAAACTCTCCGTTCGATCCTTCTATATAATTGTGCACATCAAATTCTACATCTGGATTGATTACTTGTGCATCCTGATAAATGCCATGCACGTCTTGCATAGATCCGATATAAGCACCTGCTGTTCCATTTTTCATCATGTCCTGTTGGTCTGTCTTACTGGTTACCGGTGCATCTTTGTTCATATATCCATTGCTATGGAGTTCTCTAAAGAATTCCATGGTTTCTTTATACTCTGGGAACATAAACTCAGGTAACAGTTCACCATCTTGTTGACCCCATCTATTTGGTCCGCCCAGCCAGCTGGATACCGTAACAAACGCTCCCAAATTGCCTCTATCCGTTAGACCGATTGTATCATCTTCTCCATTGCCATCCGGATCATCTTCTGTAAAAGCTCGTAACATGTCATAAAATTCATCCGTAGTAGTCGGTGTGTCGAGTCCTAAGTTGTCCGCCCAATCCTTTCTGTAGATCAGTCCTGAACGTGACAATGGACGCCCCATATATAATGAGTATAATTTATCATCCACTTTGGAGTTTTCCAATGTGCTTTCACGAAGCTTACTTAGATTTTCAAACTCCTCTAGGTATGGACCAATCTCCCAAAACTGTCCATCTCTAATCGCATCTTTAAATTGCGTGAATTGTTCTGTTTTGACTAAAAAAGCGTGAGGTAACGAATTGGTGGAAAAAGCAGTATTGACTCGCTCTTCATAATTACTGTCTGGAATCCACTGAATTTCAAGCTCTGTATTCGTTTTTTCTTCTAGTAATTTCTCTAATTTATCTTGAGGCACTTCTGGTGTATGGAGATTTAACATGACAGATAATTCAAATGGATCTTCGGAATGGCTTTTTTCCTCTGTTTGATTTGAATCATCACCATCAGTATTATTTTGTTCCTCGTTTGAAGTACTGTCATCACTACACGCAATAATAAATAAAAAGATGAAAGATACCAACAAAGGCATGATTAATTTTCTCATATTCCATTATCCTTTCTTATTTTGGAATTAATACTGAGGAACACTTAAGGCTTGATCTAAATCTTTAGACTCCAGATCTCCCCCTTCCCATATTTCTTTACAGTACTCTCGCTCCTTTTAACGATGTTATTGTTTTTATTTTACTAGTTAAGAGGTTACATAATTTTATACTTTCATCGTATTTTGCTTACATTTTTGAATACCTTCTTTAATTTTCATCTTAATTTATGAAAATATGATATACATGGAAATGCTTTCAGATAACCATTACGTACAATAACATACTAATATATCATTTAAGATTGTAATGAACCAATATTAAAAAACAGCCAATGGAATCTCTACCATTCACTATTCATCCATATGAAATCAAAGCATTCATCATTGAACTAAAAAGTTAATTAGATTGTTTTTCAAGACCTTTTTGATATGATTGATATATATAATCATATTAACCAAGGTCTTAAAGAAGGAGTATGCATAAAATGGAAGCACTGTATCAACAAGTTTATCAATACATAAAAACTGATATCACAAATGGCAAATTCCAAGTGGGAGATCGTATTCCATCAGAAAAGGAATTAGCTGAAAAATTCGAGGTCAGTAGAATTACCAGTAAAAAAGCACTTGAAAAACTAATGAACGAAGGATATGTATACCGACAACGAGGAAGAGGAACTTTCGTTGCAGATTTCGCTAATAGTCAAAAACAGCAGCCATCCGAAGCAAAAAAGCCCTTATTCGGATTAATTATGACATCACTAGATGCAAGTTTCGGAAATGATTTGGTAACAGCATTAACCGAAGATACCGATGAAGGATTTTTCCTCCTATTAAAAATATCTTTAGGACTACCAGATAAAGAAGAACAAATGATGCAAGATCTAATGGAATTAGGAGTAGACGGAATGATTGTAGCTCCTGCACATTCCAAGCATTATAGTTCAGAAATATTAAAAATGGTGGTGAATAAATTTCCGGTTGTTTTAATCGACAGATCGATAAAAGGAATCGGCGTAACCTCAGTTTCTACTGACAATCAAGAAGCTGCACAAACAGGTGTCAACTATTTATTTGATATCGGGCATAAACATATTGCCGTTCTTATGCCATCTAACTATGAAACAACAACTATTGAAGACCGCATTGCTGGGATTGTCCATGCATATGCAGAAAAAAATGTGAAGGTAGATAAAAGTCTATGGCACGCTGACATTCACAGTACTTTGCCATATCCGCTAGCTTCTAAAGAAGAAGACATCGAAAGTATTAAAAAGCATATTCAAAAACATCCAGAAATAACCGCTATTTTTGCCTTAGAATATAATATTGCGTTATTAGCCAAAAAAGCCATTGAAGAATTAAATATGAAGGTTCCAGAAGATATATCTATCATTTGCTTTGATAGCCCACCTCAAAATGACCTAGAATTAAACTTTACACATTTAAAACAAAATGAAAAAGAATTAGGTAAGAAAACAATCAAGCGACTCATGGATATGTACAATGGAGATCCTCACATCATAAAGGATGAAATAAGTGCTACGCTTGTTGAAGGAAAGACTACTCGCCCTGTAAGCTGATCTAAACAGGAGGAGGGGCATTAATATGTCCTTCTTTCAACACCCCTTATCTCAAACGGAACTAACAGAGGAAAAATGTAATATATGATCCAATATAGAGCTTATAAATCATATGAAAACGTTGGTATAATCAACCGCCGAACTCAGGATTTTTATAACATAAAAAAGTTAAGGATTAAACAGGAAATGAACTATTTGGATCAAATATAAAAAATAACAAACAAAAACCTCGGCTTTTTGTTCTGATTTTATGCCATTTTTACGGAAAATAATCTATTTCTATTTTATATGGAGCTACTATTAATTTTCGAAAATGCCTGTTTGGCAAGCCACATTATAGAGAAACTAAGTGTACTAACTGAAAAGAAAGGTAAATATGCTGGGAACATTACAATTATTAAGTAATGAGCTATTATGGCAACAAACATAAAAAAAGAAATGTGAGGAAATGAAAAACTTAATATGACGGCATATTTAATATATTGAATAAGCTTTAAATGAAAATGAGCTATTACTGGAAAAATGAATACTAATACCAATAAATATATAATGAGCATACTCAAGAAGCCAAACATCATTATATTTAGTATTAATCCATCTACTCTTGTTAAATAGAAATAATGAATATACAACAAAACACCAATAAACGTCAATAATAAACTTATTATATTTGAATGTTTAAATTCAGAGCGATAGGATTTCCAAAATGTCCTAAAAATAGGTACATCATCACTACTCATTATCCATTTTCGAACTACTGCAAATACCGAAGTTGTTGCTGGACCTATACCAAAAATAATGAATCCAAGCATAGTAAATAGGATCCATAAAATATTTAAAAATGATAATCGAACCATCCAGATAAACACGGAATAAATTACTTGAATCATTCTTTCCATCATAACTCCCCATTTTCGCATTATAATTAACATGGTGTTTATCACCTAGCTCTTGGTGGAGAGCTAGGCATTGGTTTACAATATTACCCTTTTATTCCACCTGCTGTTAAACCAGCTACAAAATAACGTTGAAAAAATAAAAACAAAAGAATCATAGGAACTATGGTCATAATAGAACCCGAAATTAAAACATCCAGATTATCTTCATACGGGCTAATCAGAGCTGTTAAACCAATTGGCAAGGTGAAGTTTAGGTCTGTTCGTAAAACGATTAATGGCCATAATAAATCGTTCCAACTTCTCATACCTTGTAAGATAGCCATTGCTCCAAACGCTGGAAGCATTAATGGCATCATAATCCTGAAATACAAACCATATTCCGAACATCCGTCAATCCTCCCAGCGTCCATTAATTCACGCGGTAACCCTGCAGCAAACTGTCTAAAGAAAAAGATAGCAATTGGGGCTACTGCAAATGGTGCTATCACTCCTGTGAAGGTATCTATCAGACCCACACTGATGATCATCTTATATAACGGTAAGATCAGTATTTCAACAGGCAGCATCATAACAATTAAAACTAAAACAAATAGAGAATTTTTACCCTTAAAATCATATACACCAAAACCATATCCTACTAAAGAAGAAAATAATAATGAAAAACAGGTATAAAAGAAGGAAATAATTAGACTGTTTTTATACCAATGGAAATATACTTCACCTGTTCTCGTGGAAAATAATGTTTTAAAATTGTCTAATGTGAATTGATCCAATTTGATACTCAAATCTACTCCATAACGCATTAAATCTGCAGTTGGTTTAAACCCTGCCATGATTATGGCAAAAAAAGGAAACAATGCTATTCCACAAACAATAATAAAATAGGTGAATATAAACAGGGAACTTATTCTATTTTTATTTTTCATTTTACTAATCCTCCTTTCTAAATAACCCGAAAAATTTCAATTGGATTAGATTCACTATTAAAACAATAGCTAATAATGTCATACCTATAGCTGATCCCATACCTAAGTTTCCATAAGAAAACCCTTCGTCAAAAAGATAACCAACAATAGTTAAACCAATGTCATTCGGTGATCCATTTCTCCAAAAAACGTAACTCTCCGTAAACATTGAAAAACCACTATAAATGGTAACAGTTAAAACATAGATAGATACAGGCTTTAAAAATGGTAGCGTGATTTTTATGAATTTTTGAAAGGCATTAGCACCATCTATTTCCGCAGACTCATATATTTCCTTTGGAATACTTTGCAACCCTGCCAAAAAATAGAGAATATTAACTCCCATCCAACGCCATGATGCTAAAAGAACCATAAGTAACATAGCTGTATTGGATTGCATTTTCCATTCTTGTGCAGGAATTCCAATGGACATAATTAATGAATTTAAAAAGCCCTCTTCCATATCAGAGAAAATGATTCTGAAAATAATTCCACCTACAACTACAGATGTTAGCGCAGGTAAAAATAAAGCAGACTTAAATAAATTCTTTAAATAGGTTAATTTAGAGTTCAAGAATACGGCTGTAATCAAAGGAAAAGGAATCAAGATGACAATGGTCCAAAATGTAAATCTTGCACTGTTTGATAAAGCAGCATAGAACTTTGGATTATCTAATTTGGAGTAATTTTCTAATCCAACATATTCACTTGTAGCAATATTTATATTTTGAAAACTCATGGTGATTGTACTAATGATGGGGTAGACAAAAAAAATGACAAACGCTAATATAAACGGAAGCACAAATGTGTAAGGTGCTAATTTAGGTGAAAATAATAACTTTTTAAGCTTTTGTTTTCTGCTAGTAGCCGGAAGCTCCTTCGTTAACGTTTTCAAGCTATCACCTCTTTAACTCTTAAGTATAAGGGCTCAGGAAATATGAGCCCTTTTCTATATCCTATTTTACTGGGAATCTCTAATTTCATCTGCAACTTTTTTGATGCCTTCTTCTACATCTTGCCCTTCTCTAATAACATTATATAGTAATTGATTACTTACTAAATCTATCGCTCTTGAGGAATCATCGGTTATGTTTATAGGATTAATATCATCACGAATGGTAGACAACTTTTCAAAGATATCGTTGCCAAAAAGTTCCGTAAACTCGTTATCCTCACTCATTTCAGGTTTATCCCAAACATCCCACCTTGGAGGCTCGGATCCAAGTATCGTCCATAATGCAATGCTTCCTTCTTCAGACAATTTAGCATACTCTAGAAATCTCTTAGCTAAATCCTTGTGTTCGGATTGATTAGTCAATGCGGTACCTGTTCCACCCATCCCTGCTGATCTTGCTCCACCTTTTTCCCAAGCAGGCATAGGGGCGATCTCAATGTTTCCAGCCATATCAGGCATGTAGTCTCTAAATCGACTCATATACCATGCCGGCATCATAACAGAAGCCGCTCCACCATCACTAAAGAATCCAAAGAATTCTTCTGCACTATGGTTACCTCCAGGTGCTGGTATAGCAATTTCGTGTTCATGAACCATATCCGACAAAAATTGTAATGTTTCGGTATTAATCTCGTTATCAACAATTACATTACCAGCTTCATCAATTAAGTCCGAGCCTCGTTGTGAAATAATTGGCCAAAAAGTCCAAGTATCTGCTGATTCTACTGTTGTCATTGGCTTTCCAGTAGCATCTTTTACTTTTAATCCAGCTTCCACAAAATCGTCCCACGTTTCAATAGACATTGGATCTACTTCAGCTTCATTCATCATCTCTTTATTGTAATACATCACAGTCGCTGCAACTTGAGTTGGTATACCGTAGTAATTACCATCCTTGCTATAATTTGTGAATCTAGCTTCTACCGCATTGTCTAGGATTGGTTCAACCATGTCATTTAATGGTTCTAGGGATATATCTTCTTCAGATCCTTGCAAGAATTTAGACCATTGTTTTATTTCAATATTCGCAAAATCCGGAGCTCCTACACCTGATTGTAGAGCAATCAATAGTTTATTATGCATTTCTTCAAAAGGGTAATTTGTCATCTCTAATTTGATTTGTTCATTTGGATTTTCTTCATTCCATCTTTCAACCATATACTCAAAATGATCCTGGTGATATGCAACAAAAGTCCATAATGATAGAGTAGTAGCATCTTCTGTACCTTCTTCAGGTTCTACGGTATTGCTTTCACCTTCCTCTAAGCCATTACTATCAGCATCACTGTCAGTATTTTCATTACTACATGCAACAACTAATAAAAGAGAGAATGCCATTATCATACTAAGAAAAAGCTTTATCCTCGATTTAACCATATAGTTAATCCTCCTAAAGACTATTCCAAAATGACGAACAACTTATAAAATTCCTTCAGTATTAAAGTAGACTATTTTACCTTCCTCAGCAGATTGATAACAACCTTCTAATAATGAAATTGTTTTTAAGTTATCCTCCACACTATTAGAAGCAGGTTCTTGATGCTCTATTGATTCTAATAAAAGGTTCAATCCTGCGAAAGCTGAATCAGGCTTTAATTCCTGACCACCTGTCGGAAACTCCCATGTTTCCACCGGCTCTCTAGAACTGCTATGATATAGGGAGACTGTGTTATAACCAGATACTAATGTTCCTTTTTCGCCTACCACTACTAATTCCGTAGTACGATATGATGAGGAAAGACTCTGAGCATACGATACGATAACACCATTGTTAAATTGAATTTGCACATTGGAATCTGTATCTCCAACACAATCAATGGCAGGAGAAGAATAAGTTTGACAATATAAGCTTCTGGCTTCACTCCCCAAAATCCACCTGAAACCATCTAACCAATGTACCCCCATTACGGATAAAGCATTTCGCTCACATTGTGTCCTCCACCCTTTATCTTGACGGAAGTAGTAATCATGAAACCGAACAGATGAAACATTTCCAATTTCATCCCCATTGATTAACTTTTTTACAAAATCAAAGGAGAAATGCTTACGAAAATTTTGGTTAATACTTATCGGAACACTATATTTTTTCGCTTTTTCGGTTATTTCTTTCGCCTCAGCAAGTGTTTCACAAAAAGGCTTTTCGCAAAAAATAGGAATGCGGGCCTCAATCAATGGAAATAAGATTTCCTTTCTTAGGGTGGAAGGTGTACAAACAACGACTACATCGATATTACTATTAGAAATAAAATCATCTAAATCCGTATATCTTTGCTCGATCGCATAGGTATTTGCTCGTTCTTCTAGTACCTCAACGTTTGGATCACAGATTGCTGTTACAACTACTCTATCCTTATTTTTCCGCATCCCTTCAAGATGCATCTTCGACACATTACCTGCTCCTACCATCCCTACTCGAAATTGTTTTTGTGACAAAACAAATCGCCATCCTTTTTCTCATAATTTGTTCTTCATTGTACTATTTTAAATTTTTCACCATGTACTCTAAACATGCTTGCATACCGTCAATAATCTCTCCACCACTTTCTTCATCCGCCGATATCCACCCATCATAACCAATCTCTTTTATAGCTTGAAAAATGGGATCAAAATTAATGTCACCTTGGCCTAATACTTGCCAATCTCCTCTCGCAAAGTCTTTCATATGGAAATTGTCAATACGATCATGGAAACTATAAATAATTTCTGCCATATCCTCAATACCAGATTTATAAAGGTGTGCTGTGTCAACGGTTAAGGTAACTGCGTTATTCGTCACTTGCTCAAAGAATATATCAAAATCTTTTCTATACATGACCGGTTGATTATAATGATGATGTAGAGATAGTTGAACACCATAATTTTCTTTCGCCTCTAAGCCTAGATCATTCAACTCTTTCGCATAATCTCTAAGTTTACTATCAGAGGAATGCTGTCTTGGAAGACCATGGCAAAATACGATACTTTCTGTTCCAACCGTATTAGCAAACTTCAATACTTGTTTAAACTTTTCTAAATTATTCTTCCTCAAATCTCCTCCAAAAATTAATGCGGATGCAATCCCGTTTTTTTCGCCCCATTTTTCCAAGAACAGATTAGGATCTTGAACATACGGCATATACTGGGAAGCTTTCAATTGTAATCCTTTGTATCCTACTTCTAAATAATGATGAAATAATACGTTCATTTCTTCATTACTGCTAGTTGGTCTTGAGAAAGCTAGCTTCATAAATTTTTACCACCTCACATATTGTAAGCGTAAACATTTCTATTTTTTACTTCAACCTCCTTTCTCAAATCTCGGGTTAATTATAATTCAACTATGTTGAATTAACAACCCTTTTTTTTAATAATATTAAACTTTATTTAATAATATTACATAAATAAGATTTAAGTAAGAATTCATAACCAACAATTAATAGCTATTTGTATCATAAAATGGTCTAATAAAGAACTTCATTTTATAATTCATGGATGAACTTATATTTTTTGATGTATAATGGCAATAATGTTGAATCATAGTCACTGGATTTTAATATTTAGCATGAAATCATATAATACTACATTTAATATAGAAAGGAATTTTAATATGAATATAGGTTCAAAATTAGGAAAACAAGTTCGATATATTCGCAAGCAACAAAATAGAACATTAGAAGAGATTGCTTCGGCATGCGGATTTAGTAAGAGTCTTCTATCCAAAATTGAAAACGGGGTTACAACTCCTCCGATTGCAACATTAATGAAGATAGCTGAAGCTTTAGGTGTAACGGTTTCTGACTTATTGGAGGACAACAAAGAGTCAGGAACCATCTATACACAAGCAGGCACATACAAAGATGATGGGCGATTAATTAAAACGGAAAAAGGATATTCTTTCTATGCCTTTGCGGCGACTCGTCAAGATAAACAGATGCAACCATATTACTTTGTAGCAAAAAAAAATGAAGTATATAATCACACCTTTTCCCATAGTGGAGAAGAATTTGTTTATGTCCTAGAAGGGGTCATGAAATATAAAGTTGGAGATAAGGAATACACCTTAGGACCAGGGGATTCCATATACTTTACATCCATAGAAGAACATACATTAACTCCTATTTCAGATGAAGTAAAATACATCGCTGTTTTCGCCTCATCTTAATATGTAAATAAATTTCCCTCTTGTTAATTCAACATTGTTGAATTATAATAAACAAAGAAAGTTTATTTTCAAAGACTAGAGGAGGATTACAATGGCAACCATTACTAATTTGAGTGAAGAGAAACATATTCTAGATATGGATTGGGGGAAAATACAGTGGCTTTGTGGGCAAGATATTGATCCAGATTGTGAAATGACTTTCGGTATGGTTTATATTGATGCTGGTAAATCAAATCCTAGACACCTTCACCCTAATTGTGAGGAATTAATTTTTGTATTGTCGGGTGAATGTGATCACTCCTTAGGAGATGAAGTTCACCATTTAAAACCCGGCATGATGCTCCGAATTCCAAAAAACACGCTTCATGATGCGAAAGTAACTAGTTGGGAGCCTTGCCGTATGCTTATTATGTACTCTTCTCCAAATAGAGAAACGATTGGAGAGTAGCACCCGTTCATTATTTTTAAAAATCTCATTAAACATGTAAGCGTTTGCTGTTTGTTCGTTTTTACTGATATGTTAATCTGCTTCTACTT
The DNA here is from genome assembly GCF_009650095.1 of Gracilibacillus salitolerans. Lineage (GTDB taxonomy): Bacteria > Bacillota > Bacilli > Bacillales > Amphibacillaceae > Gracilibacillus > Gracilibacillus salitolerans. The sequence goes on from NZ_CP045915.1 coordinate 3,951,614, forward strand.
AAGTAGGGAGGGTGAATAAAGTGAACAAGAAAGTGTTAGTAATTGGATCATTGGATACTAAAGAAGAAGAATTTCTATATGTGAAAAACATATTAGAAAACAACAATCTCTCAGTCCTTCTTATGAATACCGGTATCTATGAATCAACAATACAAGGTGATATTACGAGTGCTGATGTAGCAAAAGCCGGTGGTGTTTTTTTACACGATTTACGTAATAAGAATGATCGTGGAACTGCTATAGCAACAATGACAAAAGGTGTTGGTAGTATAGTTCCAAAATTAATTAGTGAAGGTAAAATTTCTGGTATTTTTGGTATGGGTGGGACAGCTGGAACCACGGTAGCATCTGAAGCAATGAGAAAAGCCCCAGTAGGATTTCCAAAAATCCTTGTTTCTACTGTTGCATCTGGTAATACAAGGCCATATGTAGGAAATAAAGACATAACGATGATGTATTCAGTTGTGGATATCGCAGGTATAAATGGATTATCCGTGCAAATTCTTAAAAATGCTGCCAATGCTTTAAGTGGTATGATACAAGGATCGGATAAGGGACCAAAAGTTGATAGTAAACCTATGATTGCTGCTACTATGTTCGGAGTGACTACCCCCTGTGTAACTAAAACGCGAGAAATATTGGAGGCAAAAGGATATGATGTTCTAGTATTTCATGCTACAGGTACTGGCGGAGATGCGATGGAAACATTAGTTCAAGACGGACTCATAGAAGGCGTCGTAGATATTACCACAACAGAACTTGCTGACAATCTAGTTGGTGGAATATTTCAGACAGGTGATAGTCGACTAGAAAGTGCTGCCATTAACGGAATTCCACAAGTCGTGTCGGTTGGCGCATTAGATATGGTTAACTTCGGTCCACCGGAAACCGTTCCATCACAGTTTAAAGGTCGTACGTTCTACCAACATAACCCTACCACTACACTAATGCGGACAACAGTAGAAGAAAATGAAAAATTAGGAAGAATGCTTGCAGAAAAATTAAATAAAGCCCACGAGAAAACCGTAATTCTTTTTCCTAAAGGTGGAGTTTCTTTACTAGATACGGAAGGACAGCCCTTTGAAGGAAAAGCACAACGAGAAGCTTTATATACAAGTATTAAAGAAAACTTAAATCCAAATATTCCTTTTAAGGAAGTGGAAGAAGACATCAATGATGCTACTTTTTCCGAATTAATCGCAAAGGAATTATTGAAGTTAGTATAATAGAAAGGAGATCATCATGACCACTTCGAGAAAAGAAATATTAGCAAAACTAAAAGAAAACATAGATAAAGGAAAGCCGATAATTGGCGGAGGTGCAGGAACTGGTCTATCAGCAAAGAGTGCTGAAATAGGAGGTATAGACTTAATTATTATTTATAACTCTGGTCGTTATCGTATGGCTGGCAGAGGCTCCCTAGCAGGTCTTATGCCTTATGGAGATGCTAATCAGATCGTTGTAGAGATGGGGAATGAAGTACTAACCATTGTGAAAAATACTCCTGTTTTAGCAGGTGTGTGTGGAACAGATCCTTTTCGTAATATGGATATATTCTTAAAGCAACTACAAGATATGGGATTTTCAGGTGTTCAAAACTTCCCTACAGTAGGTTTGTGTGATGGACAATTCCGACAAAATCTGGAGGAAACAGGGATGGGTTATGATTTAGAAGTTGAAATGATTCAAAAAGCCAGTAAATTGGGCTTGTTTACCTCACCATATGTATTCAATAAAGACGATGCCATTAAGATGGCTGAAGCAGGAGCGGATATGTTAGTAGCCCATGTTGGTTTAACAACAAAAGGGGCGATCGGGGCACAAACCGCATTAAATTTAGACGATGCTGTTCAATTAGTACAAGAAATTCATGATGCAGGTAAATCTGTAAAGAAAGACATCATTGTTATTTGCCATGGTGGCCCAATTTCAGAGCCTGAAGATGCAAAATATGTATTAGAACATACAGATGGAGTTTCTGGTTTCTTCGGGGCTTCTAGTATTGAGCGCCTTCCAACAGAAATGGCCATTTCTAACCAAGTTAAACAGTTTAAAAATATTAACGTTAATAAGTGAAGCGACGCAGAACTAATCTTTTATAACTTATGACATATCCGATCTCACCCACATTGATCACATTATACACATATTAGAAAGGGGAGTAAGTGATCGCTTACTCTCCCTTTGTCATTTATTTGATATAAATATTTTTATTCAACTGTTCAGCCAAAAACTTCGGCTGTTTCTCCTAATGCCTCTTTTGCATCTTCCGAAATATGCTTCTGCAACGTTGATTTTTCGAGCTGAGTCAGAGATAATTTTCGATAAACCCAAGCACTTTATCTTCTGACTTTTTCTGATCAAGATGAACCACTTATTTATATGTGCTTAAAGTTTTAATAAAGGAACCTATCAGCGAAAACATCAGTGTTCGTCAGATTTCTCAGCAATTAATTGCTAAATAAAGAATATATTTAAAAGCAGTAATTGCTCATGCGGAACATTCCCCACCCAAAAAAATATAATAATGTAAGTTCATTTTTTGATAAGGGGTGCTAAGTATGCCAGCAATAACAGGGGAAGAGTACAGAAATCGATTAAAAAAACGCCAAGTGGAAATTTGGCATAATGGAGAAAAAATAAAAAACATCTTAGAACATCCTGCGTTTAGGGGGATTATTAAGAGTCAAGCCGCCCTTTATGACCTACAGCATAAAAAAGATATGATGACCTATCCCTCACCTGTTACAGGAAGTCTAGTTGGGACCTCTTACTTACAGCCAATCACAAGGGAAGATCTTATAAAGCGAAGAAAAATGATTCAACACTGGGCGAAAATGAGCGGAGGTATGCTTGGTAGGAGTCCTGATTATATGAATACCGTTTTAATGACTTTTGCTGCGTCAGCTAAACTATTGAACGGAAAAGAAAATTGCTTTGCAGAACATTTGACTGATTTTTATATGAAAGCCAGAGAAGAAGATCTATCCTTTACGCATACGTTTATTAATCCACAGGTTAATCGCTCACAACTTTACTTTGAAGACTCCGAAGAACCGATCGCAGCGAAGGTTGTTGCGGAAACAAAGGAAGGAATCGTCATAAAAGGAGCTCGTTTACTAGCAACTCAAGGCGGTATTACTGATGAAATTCTTGTATTTTCCCCTGGAGGCATCACCGACCAAGCATTCGCTTTTGCTTTCGCTATTCCAAGTGATACAAAAGGGTTGAAATTCATTAGTAGAGATTCTTTTGTTGGGGGTGAGTCTACTTACAATTACCCACTCAGCTCGCGATTTGAAGAATCAGATAGTTTGGTAGTATTTGATGATGTGGTCGTGCCGTGGAAAAGAGTATTCTTTTATAAAAATATTGAAGTATCCAATAGCTTTAAAAACGCAAGTGCGTTTGTTCCTTTTACCTTACACCAAATCGTTAGCAGACAGATTATTAAAACAAAATTTATGATAGGACTGGCAGAGGCTATTGTAAATACCATTAACATTAGTGAGTATCCAAATGTCCAAGAAATGATGGCTGAAATGATTACAGCACTAGAAACCATGGAAGCCCTATTAATAAAAGCGGAAGCAAATGCAAAAATAGACGAATTTGAACTAATGCGTCCAGAACTCATTCCTTTACAAGTAGCGACCTCTACTTTTCCCAAAGTATATGCGCGACTATCGGAAATTGTTCAACTGTTAGGATCTAGTGGGCTGGTATCCATACCAACAGAAGCAGATTTTGAGTCCGAGATCAGAGAAGATCTAGATCAATATTTGCAAAGTGCAACGTTAGAGGCAAAGGATCGAGTGCAATTGTTTCGCCTAGCATGGGACGCGACAATGAGTGCGTTTGGCAATAGACAAACCCAATATGAACGTTTTTTCCTAGGAAGTCCCAATCGACTATCAAGCGAGCTTTGCAAACAGTATGATTTTACAGAACATACAAACTATATTAAAAACTTTTTGAAATAGATGGAGAAAGAGTGGCTACAATTAGAAGAGTGGTCTAGTCGAAGGGAGTATAAGGGTTTGCATCAATTAGAAGGTGGCTAAAGGACGCGAGGTCTGCCAAAATGCACGGCAGTATTGGCGTATGCTTTGGTTTTCCCCTCTAATATCCTTCTTTTCTACCTTCTTCTTTAACTGCCAATGTCATCATTAACTCACTCCTTTCTGGATAATGATTCTCCATATAATGTATCATACAATCATCTTAATTAGAGGGCGTTTTCCTCCAACTTAAAATCTCTCCTTAACAAATAATTAATTCATCCCCTCCATCAATTCCAAAACAAGCTCCTGAAAATACCGAAATGGGTCACTTATCCATAAGTTACGATGATAAACAAAATGAATTTGTCTTTCTAAGTCTTGATTCTGAAATTCGATATAGGCTAAATGATCCTCTTTTTCTATCAATCTTTTCGAAATCAACGCTACCGCTTTCCCGTAAGAGAGCATTTTAATAATCGTCGAAACAGAATCTAGTTGAATCATTTCTGTTTGTAACTTTTGCTCCTTTAACCATGATTTAGAAAAATGACCTGTTGAGCTTGATAGCCTGTGTACGAGCAATGTTTGATCAGATAAATCACTTTCACCTAAACCGTCCTTTCCAGCAAAAGGATGAGTCTTGCTGAAAGCCAAAACAATTTTGTCACTGGTGATTGGCTCATATACAAGGTCAGGTTCCTTATTTCCCGTTTCCATCACTAAACCACAATCAAGTTCTTGAAATAGCAATCTTCTTTCTATTTCTGGTGCTGTTTTGACATCTAGTGATACTTTGATTCGCGGATAACGTTCCGCAAGTTGATGGATCAATTCTGGCATAAAAAGTTGAGCAGGCACACCACTTGCCCCTAGTTTAATAGATCCGTTTTCTCCATTCTTATAATCTTCTACACTTTTTTCTAACGCATCATTGATTTGACTTAACTGCTTGGCATAATGATAGAGCATCTCTCCCGCATCCGTAAGTCTGTAGCCTCCCGCATTTGTGCGAAAAAGCTTAATCCCGTAATCGTCCTCCAAAGATTTAATATGAAAAGACACAGTAGGAGTTGATAATCCAAGTAAATTTGCTGTATCTGTCATTTTTTTCGTTTCTACTAATGAAATAAATACATGTAATTTTTGAGTATTCACTTTACCACCCTAAAGTATTTTAGATTTTTTCTAACGATATGTTGATTTTATCAGATTCTTTTTAATTTAATGTTAACAGTTAGTTAATATTCTCTAAACAAATGTTCTCTACACTTAGGAGTGAGGAGAAAATAAGGAGAGGATAACATGCTCATTTGCTTAAAAGGCATCGAGAAGAAATATGGCAATGTACAAGCTGTTAAGCCGATTGATTTAACGATCGAAGACACCTTTGTTACGATTCTCGGTCAATCAGGTTGTGGCAAAACAACATTATTAAAAATGTTAGCAGGGCTGACAGAACCAACAGCTGGAGACATTCTTTTCGATGACCAGACTATTTTTTCAAAGTCAAAAAAAATCAATGTAAAACCAAACAAGCGACAAATTGCCATGGTATTTCAAGATTTTGGACTATGGCCGCACATGACTGTCTTTGAAAATGTTGGATTCGGTCTTCGAGGGAAAGTATCCAAATCTGAACGAGCTGATATTGTTCACGATGCCCTGTTGAAAGTGAAGCTTGATGCAAAAGCAGCCATGAAGCCTGGCGAATTATCAGGAGGGCAACAACAGCGTGTCGCGTTGGCTCGAGCTATCGCCATTAATCCGAAGCTTATCCTTTTCGATGAAGCGCTCAGTGCACTTGATGCCATCTTGCGTGAACAGATGCGTGAGGAGATTTTAACCATCGTCCAATCAATTGGTGCACAAGCCATTTTTGTCACACACGATCAAACAGAAGCAATGGCTATGTCAGACAGCATGATTGTCATGGATACCGGAGACGTTGTCCAAACAGGTTCACCTGAAGCAATATATCACTCTCCAGCAAATCCATTTGTAGCGAACTTCATTGGCAAGACCAACTGGGTTGAGGATAAAGAGAAAATGATTCGTCCAGAGAACGTTCATCTTTATCCACACAAAAACACGACATTCAGATTGGGGGTTGTGAAAAAAAGCATGTATGAAGGAGACCGTTATGTCATCTTTGTTGAGACAAATGGTCAGCTGTGGAAATTTTATGATCATCATCCTCATGAACAAGGCACTAAAATTAAGCTTTATGTCGAGGAAAATAATATTCATTCTTTAACAAAACAGGAGGCAATACTATGAAAAAGTTAAAACGAACTGCGATGGCAGGGATTTTTACATCTGCATTACTTCTAAGTGCTTGTGGAGCTGGCTCTGATGAAGCTTCAGGTGCTGAAAATAGCTCTTCTACTGATGATAATACCATTACCGTATATTCTGCTGGACCAGGAGGACTTGCTGAAAATATTCAAGAAGCATTTGAAGAAGAATCAGGTATCAAGGTCGAAATGTTCCAAAGTACTACCGGAAAAATTCTATCTCGTTTAGAAGCGGAAGCGAATAATCCAGTTGCAGATGTTGTCGTACTAGCTTCTGTTCCATCTATGGAAGGATTAAAATCCGAAGATAAACTACAAGCATATGAATCGGAAAATGGTGACAGCGTCAACCCAGAATGGAGTGATCCTGATCATTATTATTATGGATATAGTGCCGCCGCTCTTGGTGTAGCCTATAACACCAATCAAGTAGAGTCACTTGATGCTGATTGGGCCGAATTTAGTGAACCAGAATGGCAAGGACGTGTCGCAATGCCTGACCCTACTTCTTCTGGTTCTGCAGTCGACTTTCTATATGGGTTAACCAATCAAAATGATGACGGATGGGAAACCATCCAAAGCTGGCTGGATAATGATTTACTTATAGCAGGCGCTAATAAAGAAGCATTAAATTCTGTTATTACTGGAGATAATGATGTCGTAGTTTCGTCTGTAGATTATATGACATATAAAGCAAAAGACAGTGGTGAACCAGTTGATATCTACTATCCGGAAAGTGGTACAGTTATCAGCCCTCGTGCTGCAGCTATACTAGCAGATGCGCAAAATGCGGAAGGTGCACAAGAATATATAGATTTCCTTTTATCTGACACCGCACAGCAATTAGTTGCAGATGCCTATATTTTACCTGGTAATGATGAGATTGAATTAAATAATCGTGCAGCCTTAAGTGATATTCCAACACTTCCTTTGGACTTGGATAATATCGAAGAAAAACAAACAGAAACATTAAATAAATTTACATCTATGGATTAATACTTCTACGTGATGATGTAACATAATGGAGGAATACGTATGATTTTCCGTAGACATGCCCCTTTTACGGCGTTGTTTATCATACTTAGTATTTTAGCTGTAGCACCACTTATTGCGGTTCTCGGCTATACTTTTTTTGAAAATGGCACATTGTCATTTGAATCATTATTATCTGTTATACGAAATAACAGCATTATACAAACGATGCAAAATTCACTATTACTAGGTGTCTATGTAATTGCTACAACGACATGTATTGCGCTACCGTTAGCGATCATCAGAACGAAAACATTTCTCGTCAAAAGCGAATGGTTAGATATTGTCTTTATCATTCCTTTTATGACACCACCATATATCGGTTCTATGGGATGGATTTTGTTTATGCAGCACAACGGCTATTATGAGCAAATCTTTGCTTCAGAGGCACCTTTTACCTTTTTCAGTATAGCGGGAATGGTATTTATTATGAGCATGCACCTGTACCCTTTTCTCTATTTTATGCTTAAAAATGCTTTAATTAGAATTGACGGTTCGTTTCAAGATGCAACAATGATTTACGGTGGTAATCCCGTCTTGAATTGGATTCGGGTTATTTTACCTTTACTGATTTCTAGCTATGTGATGGCAGCCTTACTCGTCTTTATCAAAACATTAGCCGAATTCGGAACACCTGCCACTTTCGGAAAAAGAATTGGCTATGATGTCTTTACAACAGAGATTCATGCCTATTTATCACGATGGCCCATTAACATTTCAGCAGCTACCAGCTTATCTTTACTATTACTTAGTGTCTGTATGGTGATTTGGTATGTTCAGAATGTTATTAGTCGTAAATATACGTATGGTGTTCATTCAGGTAAATCAACAAGTTCTAGCCAACTGAAAGATTCACTGCTTGTTCGAATCTTTTATAGCGGATATGTATATATTATCATCGGACTGTCTATCGGGGTCCCGTATTTTTCGATTATTGCAACATCACTATTAAAAGTACGTGGAGAACCGCTCAGTTTAGATAATGTAACACTCAGTCACTATGGCGAGCTTTTCACAGTCGGTTCATCCAGCTTCACAGCACTGATGAATAGCATTAACTTTGCGTTTGTAGCTTCCACTATTGCAGCTCTTATTGGATTTTGTGCTGCACTATATATAAGAGATGCCAAAAGGAAACCACAACAGCTACTTGATTTTACTAGTCTATTGTCCAATATTATTCCAGGTATTGTCTTTGTCGTTGGTCTCATTCTATTTTGGAATGCAGCATGGCTTCCTACAACCATCTATAATACCAACTGGATGCCAATCGTTACTTATATTGTGCTATTTTTACCTTATTCTGTTCAGTATACGAAATCAGCATTATCACAGCTTCATCCATCTATCCATCATTCCAATGCCGTGTTCGCTCAAAACTATGGGATGATTTTATTAAAGGTATGGTTACCGCTATTAGGACAAGGCATTTTAGCCGGGTGGATGATGACATTTATTATTTCGATGCGTGAACTAGTTGGATCTTTACTTATTCTTCCTCCATCAGTTGAAACTAGTGCCACCTTTATTTATAGCCAATTTGAACAAGGTGATGTATCAAAAGGAATGGCAATGGCAGTAATCACTGTACTGTTAACAGTACTTTGCATTTTTCTCATTGAACTCTTGCAACGAAAGGCGTTACACGCAAACTAATGATAGATGTGACCGTCCTAGGAGGAGTAAAAGAATATGGTCGAAACTGTTTTATTGTGTCAGACCAAACAACCAACACACGCATTATGCTTGATTGTGGAGTTCGAAATGGGAGTCCAGAAGTATATCCAGCCATTACGGAAGAAATAGCACAATCGATTCAAGCAGTATTTATCTCACATGTTCATAACGATCACATCGGAGCACTTCCATTATTAGCAACAAAAGGCTTCAAAGGCGACGTATGGATGAGTGAATCCAGCTTATATCAATTGCCAACGATCATTCCAAAATGGCCGGATACAGCTATAGAGGCTATACATTTTAGATCTTTTGCCAAAAATACAAAAGGCAAACAGATCAACATTACAGAAAATCTTTCGATAACTTGGGGCTATAGTGGACATATGCTTGGAAGTGTATGGTACAGCTTTTATTTGAGAGATCAATCTATCTTTTATTCTGGGGATATAGCACTTGCTTCTCCCCTATTGGTTACAGACATACCAAATATACTTGCTTATGATATCGCATTGATTGACAGTGGCCATGCTGCACAAACGATGCCCAACGACAAGAGTATCACTAATATTTTATCAGCACTAAAAGAGCCATCTGAAAGTTATCTGCTTCCCATTACGATATCAGGAAAAGCTTGTGATCTCTTATTTTCACTCTATCAAGCACTTCCTGATAGAAACTTTCTTATCGATCATGCTTTACAGGAACATTTACAGTGTTATCGAACAAATCCAGATAACATACGCAAAGGAAAAATGGATGAATTAGAAGTTATGTTAGAAAATGAGCGTTTGAAAATCTATGAGGGAATAAAAGAGCCTGGGATCTATTTATTATTAGATAAAACAGCTGGCTTTCAAGAAATAAAGACCGGTGTATATAAGGATGAAAAGTCTCCTTTTTATAAATCACACCCTGATAGTAAAGATTTAAAAGCATTAGTCAGAACAATCGATGCAGAAGAATATATTTTTTTCCATAGTGAAGAACGTGATTTAGAAACTATTTTAGATCGGTTATGTTCAGAAAATTATATTACTGGAGGGTTTGTACGATGAAAAAAATAATCGTTTTGTTTACCTTATTGTTGACTGTCATGGTAAGTGTTGCTGTACCGACTTATGCTGATAGCGAAATTGAACCTGGTTACGAAGTGAAATTCAATCTTGATTTAGACTCTTTTCCTAGTAGATTGGACATGCTCGATACATTCGATGCAGAACATGACGAAGATTTGATGGTCTATTATTTTGATACACCTGATCAAACATTTCGTGAACTAGGATATATCCACCGTCTTCGTGTGTATGCAAGCGATAAGAAAACAAATATCACGTACAAGAAAGTATTCCCAGGAGTAGCTATTCCTGATGCTATCGAAGAAGCAAGTGCAAAAGGCTTTCACGGTGATATGTCCAATTATAAGTTTGAAAATGATCGAAAAGAGGGAATCGACAGGTTTTCCATCAGTCGTAAGGAAAAATTCGAGAAAAATGATTCCTTACGCTTTGATCTAATCGATCCAGAAAATGCGATTAACCTTTTCCAAGAAGAAGCGCCTAAAAAATATAGAAATTGGGACGATGAAGACTGGTATCAAGAAACATTGGGCAACACTATCCCTTATGGTCCAGCATTAGTGCACACCTATGAGGGTAGTTTTCAGGGTGTTGATGCAGATGTAGAGATATGGTCTTTTAAAGGGGAAATAATAGCTGAAATTTCAACTAAGACTCCTGAAAAAGATGAAGCAGATCAAATTGAATCATCATGGTTGAAAAAGTTAACAGATGCAGGTTGGTTAAGTGATGAGCAAACCTCTAAAACTGGATTTGTAATGGATCGATGATAATGTAAAGAGGCTGGGAAAAAAGTAATTTGATAAAAGTGAAATCCGAACGATGTTTCAAATTCTACGAACAGAATTTGTTATCATTCGGATTTTTCAATTGCATAAAAGAAGGAAAATGTTCACTAACTTTTGCGGTTATATTGAAAAGTTGTGATTGCTAAGCAACCGCTCTGGCTGCCCACTTCTCTTTCCGTGGGGTTTTCCCTTCAGCTAACTTTTCCAAGCAAAGATCGCTCGGAAAAGTGGATCTTCAGAGAAAACAGTCCCACAGGAGTGAAAGTGGGCGGCCTCCGCTATAAAATTGCTCTACAACGGTTATGACCGTTAGCTGTTTGCACTTTCTAAAAGAATGGCATATATAAACCAAGAAATGAGAGTCGAAATTCATTCAAAGCGAATTTCTCGTTTTTTCACTCGTATCATACCTTTGATTTCCAGAAAGACATTTTAGCATAGCGAATGCTTCATCATATGGAAAGTGTAGGCATACCAATCTCTATGGTAATAAAAAAGAAGGGAGAAAAGCAATCGCTCTCTCCCCTTCTTGTCTATTAATTCAACCGCTCACCCAAAGCTTCAATCGCTTCCACTAGTGTTTCTTTCGCATCTTCCGATATATGTTGCTGCATCGATGGTTTCTCAATCTGATTCAAATACTTTTCAATAAACTTAAGCGCTTGCTCCTCTGATCTTTTCTCATAATGATGAACCACTTGTTTATACGTATTTGTCAATTGATCCGCTAATGGACCGTTTAAATCACCAGATTCGATATAGCTATCCATTTGTTCTTGGAGAGCTGATGTATTGATCGGCAACCAAACATCCTGAATTGGCACTTGAGACCAATCGATGTCAGAAGCAAGGTAAAAGCTCGTGTACGCCGGCTGATTGTAACTTGTATTTTGTCTAGCTATTTCTGCCCGATATTGCGGGTCATGCATTAATGTATAAAGCTTACGATCCGTTACTTCTGTACTTAAGTAGATTCGAATGGCGGAACTATCTTCCGTTCTTACAAGTAGCTCTTCTCGCCAGTCACCAAATATATCAGCTACCAAGCCCGGATTCCCTTTTGTCCAGTTATTTGTTCTCGTTCCTTCGGCAGTTAGAACCGTTCCCTTCTGCCAGTGGTCGATTGTTGGTGTTTGATCTCTAGAACCATTAATGATTTGGGTTGTCATATCTGCAGACCATTTAATATTCATGTTTGTTCCTGGAGCTCCTTGCCAGCTATCTGCTATTTCTCTTCCGTCTGCTGTATGCAAGCCAACTGCCCACGTCTCTAATCCAGGCTCATCAGGTAGGACGTCACCAATCATGCCACGGCCGGTATCGCGACCAGTGTAATCACCATAAATAACTTCACCGGTTGCTGCATCACGTAATGCATAACCGTACGGCGCCCAGGCTCCACCTTCAAATACCATGAACATTTCCAATCCAGGGCGATTTGGATCAATGTTAGCTACATGCATCGCATCACCATGACCTAATCGTGCCATGCCTTCTGCTGCACCTTCTTCAGGCATTTCATCAAATGAACTATATAGTAAAGAACCATCATGATCGATTGTTGCACCACCATAGACAATTTCATGCTTACCATCTCCATCGACATCCGCAGCACTTAATGAGTGGAACCCTTGTGTCGTAATGGTGCCAAACTCTTCATCCGTTCCATCAACGCCATGCGGTCCATCATTAAATGGATTGCTCATAGGCGTCCAGCCACTATCCACATACCAATTTTCACTTAGACTTTCTCCGTCCCAGTCATAAGTAACAATTGTTGATCTCGTATAGTACCCTCTCGCAAATACAGCAGAAGGATTCTCTCCATCTAAGTATGCAACACCAGCTAAAAAGCGATCAACGCGATTCCCAGGTTCGATACGAGACATCGCATAGTCTCCCCATCTCAAACCATCGTCCTCACGTGCTGGTTTATACTGAATGGTTTCTAATTCTTCACCTGACTCACCATTAAACACGGATAAATACTCTGGTCCTTCTAAAATAAAACCTTCGAAGTTTCTAAGATCATTGTTGCCACTTCTTGATGGGGCATACTCGTCCATAAAATAATCAGCTAAGCTTTCTGCATCCTCTCTAGATAACGGGTAATCATATTGAGGTTCGATGTCAAAAGCTTCTTCCAAGGTTTCCGGCCAGTCACCGTTTACGACTTCTTCCTGTTCATGCCAATTCACAAATAAATCGACGATATGCTCATAATAGTCACCACTACTCATTCGATAATCATCATCGTGACTAAACCCTGCTTCGATATCTTCTTCTAGCATGGTAATATATTCTTCTGAAGAAACCTCACCGTCTTCATCGTACTTAATAACCTTTGTTCCAGGAGCTGTTTTAAACATGATTTCCGACTTGCCATTTCCATCAAAATCATAAACTAAAAATTGCGTATAGTGTGCCCCTGATCGAATGTTTACACCTAAGTCAATTCGATAAAGAAGCTCTCCGTCAAAGGTATACGTATCTAAGTAAGTATTGCCTGTGTAACCAACCTGTGATACATCCTTAGAATTGCTCGGCTCCCATTTTACAACATATTCATATTGGCCATCACCATTCACATCGCCAACACTCATATCATTTGCATGGTACGTATAGGATTCTCCAGCTGGAGTTTCACCATCTGCTGGTTTTTGTAAAGGTAAATCGTAATACCCTTCATCCCAAGGTATAGTTGTATCACTCTCCTGAATTTCCTCTCCATCTACTACCGCTCGTACGGTATATTCATCATCAGAGGAACCTTCCACATCTAAATAATTCGTGCTATCCACAACTGTTGCCACTTTTTCACCGTTACGATATACGTGGAAGTCCACACCTGTTAGACCACTATCTGAATAACCGGATACTTCATTTACGAGAAGCCGCCAACTTAAAAACACACCTTCAGAGGTGGAAGCAGCTATTAATCCTCTGTCTAAATTCTCTAGCTGAATCCCTTCTGTTACATCTGGTTGTTGTTTTGTGTGATGATCATTTGCTGATACACTTGCTGCACCTGAAAGAAGTAAAGTCATAGCTGTAATGGAACAAAATACTTTTTTCGTGAACGATCGATTTCTCACATAATCACTCCCTAATTTTTTTTGGAATCTTCGCATCAGACATAATTAGCAAACGCTTTCATTTTAGCGAAATGGAACTTCTCATCCTCCCTTCGTGAACATGATTATAACAGAGAAAGCGAATTTCAAAATACCAAATATCAGAGGAAAACCTTTAAAAATCAGAGGTTGAAACCCTTTTGCAACGATAGTATTAGACCTATATTCACAGGAATATCTTTTATATAGATCGAAACATAATATATGTTATAAATCCCACTTCATCGTATCTAATTAGAAAATCACACAAAAATAAATCCCCTCCTAATTGGCTCGATTTTCATGAATTCCAATAAGCCAAAAGGATGGGGATTTTTTATTTCTTACTTTTGTTTACTTCTATACCTGCTTCTTAATTTCCTGATCACGATAGGATGCTGTGATGTTACCTTGTTTATCTGTTGCAAATAAAACAGATCGTTCTTTCTCTAGATTGAACTGAAATACCTGATTGGTTGCAGTGTCTTTTATTTTTATATTTGTATTAACTGCATATTCAGATACAAATGTATACAGGGATCCATCTTGGAAAATCAGTTTTCTTCCATAAATCCCCGGAAGTTCCCCACCTTCGATCCACTCCAATTCTTCTTCTACTCCGGCATGGGATAGCGCCTTTCGATATAATGCCGTTAATACATCGGTACGTTCGTTCAATTCAACAGGCAACGGGCACCATAGTAATCTTCCTTTGCCAATCTCTACTTCTATTAAACTTGCATCATCCTGGTCAACCACAATCTCCTTATTTACTTCACCAATACGGCGATTGCCAAAAGAAACGGGATAATTTACACCATCAATTGTGACTACCTCTTCACGTACAACATTGGATAATTGATATTCTCCTAATTGGTCTGTTCGTTTCCCTGAATGCTCCCAGTACTCATCGAGTCCAATTGGACCTGTCCATAATAGAGTTGCCCCCGTCTTTTCAACATATTGGAATACTTTCTTCAGCGCTTCCTGGCTAAAGTTATGGGCACTAGGTACCATCAACAATTTCGGTGGCTGTTCCTCCAATGCCTCTAGATGATACTCTCCCATTGCTCTAAATGGGACATTCATTTGATATGCGAGAACTCTTGTTAATTTAGTAGTAGCATCAAAAGCAAATTTACGATTCGAAAAATCATTAGAATATGGGAACACAACAGCAACCTCTTCTAATTGACGATCAACAAAGAGATCACGTATTTCACCGATGAATTTTCCAAAATCATAGGAAACATCTGCTTCTGGTTTTTGCGTACCATCTGCTCGTAATGCACCAATATTCGATTCATTTGTATTATTCATGTAAAAGTTAGTATTCCACAACCATTGGACTGCACCAGCTCCACCAGTCGAGAAGGCATACGCATATTTTCGTTCGAGTATATTACGCAATTCTTCTTCCGATCGTTTGGCTTTGCTGTCTGCTGTTTCGACATACATAATACCAGTTTCCTGAATCAAATTCGGCTTATATGGTCCTTTGGTAAAGATGCCATCCCATACAAGCTGATCCATCAGCCACCAGGAGTGAACAGTAGTGTAATCAACTGCTTCTTCATAGAAAAACGGTGTAGGACGCTGACTACTTAACGCCTCGTCTTGACCGACTGTCACTAACTGTTTTGTATTTATTGACTTAATCGTAGCTGTTAATTCTTTTGCCCACTGATTATGCATTTCCATCGTAAATAATGTATAATCCAACCAACGAAGTCCTTGCTTAGGCTGCTTCATATCCTGAATATCAAAATTAATCTCTTCTTGCTCAGGTAATGCAACTGACTCAAAGTCTGGTAATTCTTCAGGAGTCATATCCCAACGCTCTTGAAGTATGGTAATCGACTCATGCCTCTCTTTCAGCCATTGCACAAATGCAGTATGTTCAAAGCGATCTTGTGCAGAACGAGGTCCTTGGAAATAACGCTTCGGATCAAACATAGATGGTTCATTAATTAAATCCCATTGCACATTGGTCGTTGTAGCATGTCTTGATACCAAAGCGCTAATAAAACGTTTTTGTGCTTTTACACTTCGCGGATCAAGGTAAGGATTGTCCCCCTCAAAAGCAATTGGCGTAAAAGCGAAAAAGTTAAAGGTTACTTCGATATCATACTTCTTGGCAGTAAGTAGAAAGGCATCAATCGCACGCAATACCTCTTCAGAAGCATGTCCATCGATAAACATCATGTGGCGCCATGCTGTCCAAAGTCCAGTCCGAATTAAATTAATCCCTGCCTCTTTCATCGTTGCCATATCCTGATCCCAAGCCGCTACGTTCGGCATAAAGATAAACTTACGCGCAACATCCGAAGTCATATAGGTTTGCCCTACAATTGGGAAAGGCCGGCCATCTTTCCAGAAGTAATCTCTTCCCGCTTTCATGACACTTCCTTCCTGTAATAATTCAGGATCATTTCCCCAGAATCCTTGTGTATAAATGCGCATTTCTCCTGACTCAGAAGTGGCACGACATTCGATTAGATACTGCCCTTTTCGAATAGCCATATTTACCGGTATCCTTGAAAATTGCAGCTCTTCTGTTACGGTTAATTTTTCACTCGCTGTCCAGACTAACTCCGATTCGTGCGTGAGTGTCATATCAAATTGCCACACTTCCGGCTTTTCTTCATTCCTAACGATTTTTTCCGTCTGGATAGTAAGGCTTGCCCGGTCACCTGGCTCATATGTTGCGTAATTTGGCTTCACCCAGATTTCTGTCACACCTTTTCCAGTAAAAGTATTCCACTCCAAAATCGCATCTAATCCACCATTTTGCCAGAAATGATCGTTAACCGTTTGATTGATAAATAACCACCGGCCACCAGCAAATCTGCCCTTTGTGTTTTCCAATAACACTGCTGGAGCAGCTACTTCCCGGTCATCTTTTGATATTCCTTTTAGCAACGGATAAATATGTGCATCCATGGGACCGCTGGAACCATTTTCTTCTGGACGATCCCGATAACGTGTGACGTGTAAAATCAAGTTATGTGTCGGTTCGATCGAAAACAGCGACTCTTTCCCTTCAAAAACCGGGATCTTCCTATCCGTCACCAGTTTCTCTATTGGTTCGGGATCAACCGGTAATACTTCATGTATCTGTAATTGACGGTGATATGCTGTTTGTGTCCTTTCTATTTGCCATTCTCCTTCTTCCGATTGATGGACCGGGTTACGAAAAGGAGCGCCACCTATATGTAGTAATCCATGCCCTTTTTCAAAAAAGGCTAACAGATTCGACCATGCTTCTTTAGGAAAATAAGGACCATGTAAATGCACATAGCTGTTAAAATCATACTTGGCTAAGGCTGGAGATAAGTGATTCGCATCTACAACCTCAAACTGATCCCCTAATTGTTCTAGCCATTCTTGTGAAGGTCTAGTGCCGGCATACGGAAATCGCTCATCATAAAAAATCAATGTTTTTGTCACAGATAATCCTCCTCTTAACCTTTTACAGCACCTTGTGTCATGCCATTAACGATTTGTTTTTCCATAATTAAATAAAACAGAATGGTTGGAATTAATACCATTGTTAGCCCTGCCATTTGGGCCGTATAGTTGGTTGCATACTGACCTGCAAAGTTAGCTAACCCTAACGGCAAAGTACTTAATGCGTCATCGTTAATTAGTACTAATGCAAACGAGAATTCATTCCAGTTGTTAATAAAGTTTAAAATAACTGCCGTCGCTAATGCTGGACGACTCATCGGCAAAATAATCGACCAAAAGATCCGAAAGGCACCGCATCCATCCATAATAGCTGATTCTTCTATTTCTTTTGGGAAAGAAGCCATAAAGCTGGTTAACAAGAAAATTGTAATCGGTAAATTGAAGGCAACATATGGAAATATTAAGGCCAAATGGGTATTAATGAAACCGAGCTTTTGCATTAAGATAAACATCGGAACTAATGTTGCGTGAATAGGGACTAGCAGACCCACTACAAAAAAGCCGTATAACATATTTCTGCCTTTGAATTGAAAGCGTGCCAGAAAATAGGAAGCAAATGCGCCAACCAATATACAAATAAGTAAAGCGACAATCCCGACAAATAAACTGTTAAAGAAATAAGATCCTATATTTGCCGTCACCCATGCTTCGACATAATTGACAAACACCCATTCATCTGGCAGTCCGAATGGATCAAAGGAAAATTCCTGACCTGTTTTAAAGGAATTCATAATCATCCAAAAGATAGGATAAGCATTGATAATGGTAAACACCAATAATATTAAATAAATCGTACTTCGTTTAAATCGCTTTTTCTTGCGAGCTTGCTTAGAAATCGTATCGTAGTTAACCATTGATTCACTCATTGTCTACACCTCTTTTCTGCGGAGTAATTTAGTAGTTATTAAGATCAGCCCAATACTAAACATAAATATTAATACAGAAATCGCACTACCATATCCATAACGAAGTCCTTCAAATGTTTTGTTATACATATAAGTAGCCATTACCTCCGTGGAATTCGCAGGTCCACCAGATGTCATCACATAAATTAAATCAAACGTTTTCAAACTTCCACTGATACAAAGCACGATCGAAATCAAAATGATATTCCATATCGACGGAATAACTACATAGCGTGTTTTTTGCCACTCCGAAGCCCCATCCAGATCAGCTGCCTCCAAGATTTCACTCGGAACCGTTTGCAACGCAGATAAGAAAATAATAAAATAGAGCCCGACAAACTGCCAGATAATCGTTATACAAACCGCAACCATTGCCCAGGTTGGGGCACCCAGCCAATTCTGCTGGAGAAAACCTAGCCCTATTGCCTCCAAAAAATTATTGATCATGCCGTATTCCGAATTGTAGATCATACGCCAGGTTATCGAAATAACTACCGTAGAAATAACAACCGGCATAAAACCGACCGTACGGAAAAATTTAGCGCCTTTAATTTTACGATTCAATAATAACGCTAATGCCAAAGCAATCGGTATCTGCCCAAACACGGAAGCCAGGACAACTAATATATTGTTCCGTACAGATAACCAAAAGACAGAATCCTGAAAAACCTCTTTAAAGTTTCCAAGTCCAATAAACTGCATCTCAGAAAAACCATTCCAAGACATAAAAGAATAATAAAATGAAATAAAAATTGGTACAATACTAAAAATCAGATAAATGATCAGTGCGGGTATAACACCCACTGCTATGATCCACGGTTTTTTAAGTAAATGCATGTAATCACTCCCTACAACTGCTAACTTTTCTCCATTATAAAAGGGCTTACATTATTCTGAAATACTATAAAGTTAACATTATATCTACTTTTCTATGGAATGGAGGCGACGAAATTGCGTAGGAGTGATACCAACATAGTTTTTAAATACCTGAACGAAATATTTATATTCCCTGTATCCGACATACTCGGCTATTTCAAACACTTTGTTCGTGGTTCCTGAGAGCAGCTCTTTTGCCTTATTTATCCGTATATTATTAAGATACTCGGAGTAACTATAACCTGTCTCTTGTTTAAAAAGCATACTAAAATAATTGGGTGTAATGTAATGTGCTTCTGCTACTTCCACTGCTTTGATATCTTTTTGATAGTTCTTTTCGATATATTGTTTAGCATGTTGAATAATCCAATGATTTTCACTTGAATGTTGTAAATAATCAATCAGCCGCTCGAGATCCTCTAACAATAAAGCTTGAATGGCATCTACACTATTATAAATAAGTAAATCGATATCCTGATCCAAGGTAAAATCGAGGTTTTCAAATGTTGAATCCTGACCTCTTTCTTTGATCGAGTTAAGCAGTTCAATGATCACATGTTTTTTTAGTTCAAGCGTTAACTGGTTTTGCTCTAAATCCGCAAAGAGTTGCTTCACTAGTTTATCTACTTCTGCCTTATCCTGTTGAAAAAGCGCATTACTTATAGCATCGACAATTTGTTTTTCCACTTCATAATCTATTTCAGATGGCATATCTTCTGTATCTGTAATAATCTGTTTGGATGAGCCTCGATAGAAGCTTTGTCGCTGGTTTAATTCCTGATAAAGCATCGATACCTGATGCAAATCATGATAACAAGAGGAAATCGCTATCTGGTTATCGCATGCTTCGATAATGCCAGTAACGAGCCGGTTGATTTTATCATCCGAGATATCCTGCTGATCATAAAGAAATACGGCCAGTTGATTCTCATGCGTCTCCAAACATATCGAAGAAATTTCAAATTGATCGATGATTTCTTTCAAACGATCAGACGACTCGACTGAACGAACTGCTTTATAATTCCTTTTTTCAAGCAACATGAGGCGAAACGCGTATGCTTGGCTATTGATTTTTCCCGCAAGATTATAGGAATCTGGTAAATGAAATAGTTGTTGAGATAAGTAGTTGGTCAACATCGTCTCTTGTTTAGCCTGTTCCTCTTTTTGAGTCTCTTCCATTTGCTGCTTTACTCTCTTGACTAATGCCAGTAATTCATCGATATCTACTGGCTTTAATAAATAATCTTTCACACCGATACGGACTGCCTGACGGGCATACTCAAATTCCTCATAGCCACTAATCATAATAATATTCACGTTGGGGAAACAATCAGCAAGTGCCTTTGATAGATTGATACCATCCATTTCTGGCATGTAGACGTCAGTAATGACGATATCTACCGGCTCTTTTTCTATCATTTCTAATGCCTTTTTACCATTATTTGCAGATCCAACAATATCGATATTTATTTCCTCCCAAGGGATAGTGTTGGATAGTCCTTGGCATATTAATGGTTCATCATCAACGATCAACATCTTTAGCGTCATTCGGCATTTCATCTCCTTCTATCAGCTTGTTTAGCATTTGTTTATTTTTAATCCGGGGAAGATTTAATCTCACACATGCACCTTCTTGCACTTCTATCATCTCGATTCCATAATCCTGGCCAAATGCATTGGTAATACGATCATGAACATTTTTTAAAGCATAACTGTCTTGTTCTTCTGTCGTTTGCAACAATGGCTTCACTTTTTCGATATCCATTCCAATACCATTATCCAAACAATCGACAACGATTACGTCACCTTTAAGATAACAACGTATCGTGATATTTTTATGTTCCTGTGAATGCCGGAAGCCATGTTTAAAGCTATTCTCCACTAAGGGTTCCAGCATTAATTTTAGAACTATACTATTAGCTAATCCTGCCTCCATAAAAATCGTATACTGAAAGGTTTCTCCTAACCTTTTTTTCTGTAGCTCCATGTAGCTTTGGACATACTTTAATTCGTCCTTTAACGGAATCCATACCTTTCCTTGGCTAAGGGTAATCCGAAATAAAGTCGATAAATCTTCAATACTTTTACTTGTTTCCGGCGCTCGCTCCAAACGGGCCGTCCAGCGTATCATGTCGAGCGTATTATATAGAAAATGGGGATTGATCTGACTTTGTAACGCTTTCAATTCTGAATGCTTATTTTGAATCTCCAGCTTATATTTATTGTCAATTAATCGCTGAATCTGTTCAACCATCGAATTGAAACGATAGCCAAGCTGCCCAACCTCGTCTTTCGAGCGGATTTTAACCCGTGCTTTAAAGTCCCCGAGCTCCAGCCGTTTTGTTTCTCTTGTTAATTCCAGAATTGGTCGAACGACAAAGAAGACAAATCCAGCAAATGTCATTAACCCCATAAACACTGCGATCAAAATCATATATCCAAAGGTTGATCGGATATCCTTCATTTCCGATAAAATATACTTTTCACTGACTACCGATACCAAATGCATATTAATTTGCTCGATATATCTCGATACACCATAATAAACATCACCGTTTGACTCTAACTGAAAACTTTCTCCACCTGAATGAATATTATCAATAACTGTTTGATAGCTAAAAACCTGACCTAAGTCAGAACCCGTTATATCCTGTTCTTGGTTATGAACGAAAAAGGCTTGATGCTGTTCATTTGTAAAACCTGCTGTCACGTGCTGATACAATGCTTGCTGATCAAGACGGATACTGACAAATCCAATTGGTCGCTTAATATCATAAAGATGGTTAATAACACGGTACAAGGTAATCACTTTTTCATCTTGATTGGTTCGTTGGTTATACATCTCGTAAGGCGGGCTCCACAGCATTTCCCCTTCCATCTCCATTGCCTGGTTAACCCATTTTTTTTCATCTCCTTCGACAATCTCACCAACTGATAGTACTTGCTGATTCTGTCCCTCTATTTGAACAGAATGAAAATAATCTTTCTCTGATTGGTGGAAAACAAAGAAACCATTTAAATTACTACGGACTTGATTTAAATGGTTGTAATCTTCACCTGTAACAGCTGGATACGTCATGAAATCACGAAATTCATTACTGTAAATCATGTACCTGGAAATATCCTCGATTTCTTCGATAACATTATTTAATTGGGACTCCATGTTATTTAAATTACGATGAGTAGTAGTTATAATCTGTTCTTTTAAGATATTGTTAGATTGATAGATAACGATCGAACCGATTAAGCCGCTTGGTATCGTTACAAGTAGTAGAAAGATAATAACAGATTTCCATTTTAAACTGTTTTTAATATAGTGGATTAGTTGCATGTTTATTTACTCCTATTTATTTCGTAGTTAGTAGTAAGTAGAGTATAACATTTTCCTTATGCGCAAAAAGTAGAGCATCCCGTAAGACACTCTACTTATCAGCTCATACTATCAACTATTCTAGCTCACTTTCTGCCACACGTTGAATATTTTCGGCTGCTTCTTCAGGAGTTGAACCACCGACCGTTATCGATTGCAGCTCATTTTCTAATTGGTCATTTACTGCCGGTGTCAAGGTCGCATCATAAACCGGTGCTGGTTCCGATTCGGCAATAACTTCTAACATCTCTTCTGTTAATGGATGAAGTTCTGCGTCATCCGGAACATCTACATTCGCAATAATCGGGCGACCAACTTTAATCAACTCTTCCCATAGCTCTTGATTGTAGACATATTGTAAAAATGTATGTGCTGCTTCGAGTTTTTCGCCCTCTAGTTCGCTATTGATAGCAACCCCTGTTCCTGCGACAGTAGATATCGTCTTCTTATCATTTAAAGGAATCATAGAGACACCAATATTTTTATCTTCCGGCATATTCTCTAAAATAGAAGAAATACCCCAGTTTCCATCCATCACCATTGCCGTTCTTCCTTGAAGGAAGTAATCAATCATCTGTGTACTATCAATGGTATTTAGGTCAGGATTAAATGCTTCTTTTTTCACTAATTCATCAATCACTTCCAATGACTGGACAAAATCTGAATCAGTAAATGCTCGCTCTCCGCTGGAAACGCCTTCCAAGAAATCATTTCCAGTAAATCGATCTGCTATCGTTGAAATATAAACAGATTGCAATACCCAAGCATCTGAGTTACCTAATGCCATTGGTGTAATATCACTTGCATTAAGATCCTCTATAAGCTGGAGAAACTCTTCATACGTTTCCGGAAACTCATCATATCCAGCATCCGCTAACATATCTTTATCATAAAAAATCATATGTGTTGGATTTGTGTTAGCAGGAACAGCATAGGCATCACCATCAATCGAAAAGTCATCAAAGTCCTCTTCATCCAATAAGCCTGTTTCCTCTGTCCAATAGCTAGTAATATCATTAATTGGTTGTACAACACCACCATCTACAAGTGGTTCCAATTCTGCGCCGGGCCATACTTGGAAAACATCAGGTAATTGTCCACCAGCTGCTTGTGTATTTAATCTTGTTCTATAATCAGCATGTGGTGTTGTATCTACCTGAAGGTCAATTTCTGGATGTTCTTCACCAAATTTCTCTACTACATCCATAAATGCTTGGTAATCAGCTCTGCCAATATCTTCTGATTTCCAGAATTTCAATGTGACTGCATCGTCATTCGCGTTATCATTTGTGGATTCTCCATCATTTGATGATGTTTCCTCTCCACTCTCACCTGAGCATGCTACTAAGAAACTAATCAGTAAAACGACTAAACCTAGAAATAAATTATTGCTCCACTTTCTCATAATCAACCCTCCGCGTTTTTGTTATCGCTTACATTAGGGATTATCTCATAGAAGGATAAACAAAAAAATACAACAAAGTTAATATAATATCCAATAATTTATACTCCGTAAAAAATACATCCACGTTTAATAATAAAGTTACAATACTCAGTAATCCTATATCCTTTACCCATAATAAAATGCATTGCTAAAGCGGGGGTGGGACAGAAGTACTCGATTTACGTCAAAACAGATTGATGCACATGTTTTTGTTCCTTGGATAAGCGTTTCTGTTCCTTGGAAAAGTATCGTTCTTCCTTGGATAAATGAATATATCCAAGGAAGGGCGTAATCAATCCTTGTCCTCGTGAATACATTAACCTAATGCCACATCAAGAATCATCATCAATACAAAACCTACCATTAAACTCATGGAAGCCAAATCTTTATTGCCTTTTTCTTGTGAACTCGGAATCACTTCTTCGGCTACAACAAATATCATCGCTCCAGCCGCAAAGCTTAATGCGTACGGTAATAATGGTTCAATAAAGGAAACTGCAAATGCCCCAATGACCGCAGCAATCGGTTCGACCATTCCTGAAAATTGCCCGTATTGGAAACTTTTAGTGCGCGACATCCCTTCTGCTCTTAATGGCATGGAAACTGCCACACCTTCAGGAAAGTTTTGAATACCAATGCCTAGTGCTAATGTGATAGCACCGGCTAAAGAAGCTTCTGTTCCACCATTTGCAAGTGCACCGAAAGCAATTCCAACTGCCAACCCCTCTGGGATATTATGAAGCGTGATCGCAAGTACTAGCAGTGTACTTCTTTTTCTTTTTTTCTGGTGAATTCCTTCCGCCTCTTCCACAGGGGTATTGGGATGTAAATGAGGTAAAACCTTATCAATCCCCCATAAGAAAACACCACCTAATAAAAATCCAAATGCTGCGGGAAACCAGTTTCCGATGGCATTATCAACCGACAATTCAATAGCTGGACCTAGTAAAGACCAATAACTAGCGGCAATCATAACACCACCAGCAAAGCCCAACATACTATCCATTAATCGCTGATTGATGCTTTTCGTTGCAAAAACAAGACTCGCTCCTAATGCAGTCATTCCCCAAGTGAATAAAGTAGCTATAAGTGCTTGTGTTATTGGACTAAAATGTTGAAAAAAATCGATCATGATGAAGAAAGAACTCCTTTCTTAAATGTTAGATAACTCTCAACTGATTACACTATTTTATCAAATGATAGATGAAATAATTAATTATTATAGTTTAGCACTAATTTTGCCAGTAATTAAATTTAACGTTCCAGAAACATGACAAAGGACAGTACCGAGTTGATGGTACTGCCCCTTTTATTCTTTTCTTCCCTTAAATTTAATTTGCAGTTGCTAATTTTTCTTGAGAGCTAACGATAGCATTGGTGCACCAAAGAAAAGCAAGAGCACAAAAATAGATTAAGAAAAGCGCAGAGCGCCCGTATATTCAGGCATACAGGCTACTTCAATCCAATATTCATAATAAGGATTATCTCATCAATTTCAATTCAGCTTGTTCATTATAAATTTTGGTACTTATCCTCTTTTTTAGTTCCAAATTTAAGATATTGGGTTTCACTTTGGTACTTAAACCGGCTTTAAGTACCATATTTGATCGTTTGCTTTCTAGTTTTGGTTCTTAATTGTCTTTTAAGTACTACTTTGATTTTGTGCTTCGATATTTTGGTACTTATTTTTCTAGGCTGACAATTTATACTTTCTCCCAAGGGCATTAGGGCGATTCGTGAAGTCGCCTAGTTTCTGGGCACTCGAAGATAGTCAAATACCCAAATTTTATCCTTTCTTTCCTATCTAGAAAAAGGAGTAAGCACTCGCCTACTCCCTTTTTCTATTTACTTGATCTCACATTATTTAATTTAACTGCTCAGCAAAAGCTTCGGCTCTTTCCACTAATGCTTCTTTTGCATCTTCTGAAATATGTTTCTGCATCGATGGTTTCTCAATCTGAGTCAAATACTTTTCGATAAACTTAAGTGCTTGAGCTTCCGAATTTTTCTCATAATGATGAACTGCCTGTTTATACGTGTTTGTCAATTGATCTGCTAATGGTCCGCTTAAATCACCTGATTCAATATAGCTATCCATTAATTCTTGCAGATCTGTTGGACTTTCCAATAAATTTTGTAATGTAAAGTAGTCAAAGTCAGCATTTATATCTCCAGCAAAAGTTGATGTGCCATATAACCCTACTTTTATATTATTTAGTGAAATCTCCATTGGATCTGCCGCTTGAATCCATTCTGAGCCATCCCAATAATATGAGGTCACTTGATTATTAACTTTTTTCAACTTCAAATAAATGGTGTCTGTCCCCGGATGTGCGACCATGTTATCTGGTTTCGAATAAGAACCATTTTCTTCTTTAGCTGATTCAATGCTGTAACCATCAGTAGTATTCGTATCCCAAACATGACCGAGTCTTACATAGTTATCTTCATCTTCCCAAATATACAAACCTGCTTGTTGGTGATTTTGGCGGATTGGAGCAGTAAGCTTTGTAGTAATTTCAAAATTACCTTCAGGTGCATCCCTCAGAAACAGATTTTTCAAAGTGTTAGCTTCTTCGTGCGAATCTCCTTCAGATGTTAATATTCTTAACTTGCCAGGCACTTCTGTTAAACTCCATCTTTCCTCTACTTCCCTATAAATAGACCATTCTTCTGATAATGACTCACTATCAAAATGATCAACATTTGCACCAGAAGCAATTGGAGGATTCACCTGATCTTTAAATTGATTAACCGCTTCTTCTAAAATCTCAATTGCCTCTTTTAACGATTCTTTTGATAGATCATTTTGTTCCAATACTTCCTGAGCACTAGCTATTGCTGAATATAATGCATCTGCAACACTCTGTTCGTATTGTCCTGGCTTTTCACCTATTTCAGCATTATCGAGTAACTCCTGTGCTTCACTGATTAGTTTTTCTAAATCACTATTATCAACAAGGCCAATTAATTCTCTATGAGCATTGCGTATTTGGTCAAAATCAGCCTTTTCGATTTTCCTGTCGTAGCTCAACAAGCCGTTAATTTCAATCTCTACGTCAGTAATTTGTGTGTAAACAGCTGCACTTAAACCGGGATCTTCTTTTAGTTGTTTGATACCATCAATTAACCCAAGATAGCGATTTGTTAATTCTTCCTTACTGCTTTGCATTTCATAGTTAAAGACGTTTCCACTCCATTCATTGCCAGGAACATGCAAGCCAAGGCCACCATACTCTCCAAGTACAGCTATACGGTCTTCCGTAGGTGTTGGTGAATCTGGACCTACATATGCGTGGAAATCTATTACATCACCTGCACCCACATCAGTCCATCCACTTGCATTAGAGACTAGGCGAGTTGGATCTAATTCCTCTACCCAATTGGTTATTCTTTCTGTATCATATTGACCCCATCCTTCATTAAACACTGTCCATAAAAATAATGAAGGGGAATTGTAATGCTCATTGATCATTTCTTCAAACTCTTGTTCAAATTGTTCTGCATCTTCTGAAGATGGATTAGTATCAAACATACTTGGCATGTCTTGCCAAACTAACATACCCATTTTATCCGCCCAATAGTGAAAACGTTGCGGCTCTAATTTTGCATGTTTACGGATCATGTTGAAACCAAGTTCTTTCGCTTGTTCGATATCAAACTTCAACGCGTCATCTGTTGGAGCCGTATAAATGCCAGCCGGCCAGTAACCTTGGTCAAGCGGTCCCATTTGAAATACGAATTCGTCATTCAGTAAAGGACGTAGTGTTCCGTCAACCATACCCGTTGAAATTTCCCTCATACCAAAATAACTAGCTACTTCATCTACAGTCGTATTTCCATCCTTCAGTCGAACTTTCAAGTCATACAAAAACGGATCTGTAGTTGACCACAATCTAGGATCTGGTACTGGTATTTGCATATTTTCTCCAACACTACCAGTCACTCTGCCAACTTCTTCGCCCTCTTTATATGCAATGGCTTCCACTTCCAGATCGGTATCGTCTGAAGCTTCTACCTGTAATTCTAAGTACTCGTCATGTATTTCAGGTGTCATTTTCAGGTTGCTAATATGTGTGTTAGAAACCGGTTCTAACCATACTGTTTGCCATATGCCCGAAACAGATGTATAAAAGATCCCGCCAGGAATTAATCGTTGTTTGCCAAGTGCTTGACTTAATGACGTAGAGTCATTTACTTCAACTATTAGCTCATTTTCTCCTCCAACTAAATATTCACTAATATTAAAACTAAATGCATCATATCCTCCTTTATGTCTACCTACTTCATTTCCGTTCACATAAACATTTGTTTCCCAATCGACAGCACCAAAATGTAATAACACATCATTAGTAGACCATCCTTCAGGAATCGTAAAACTACGTTTATACCACATATGATCTTCATGTCTTTCAATACCTGATAATTCTGACTCAACAGCAAACGGTACAAGAATAGTTTCATCCAGGGATTGACCAGTTGGAAGTGAATCATCGCTAGATGCAGATTCAAACTGCCATTCACCATTTAAGTTCACCCAGTCATCTCTAACCATCTGTGGTCTTGGGTATTCAGGTAATACATTATTTTTATCGATATCTTCTGCCCATGGCGAGGCAATAATATATTCAGAATTGTTAATAGCAAAAGTCGTAAAGCCTTCCAGTGATTTTCCTTCTGTAGTAGTAATTGGGCCTTCACCATCATAAGATATAAATAAATTATCATTATCTTTTGCAGTAATTGGATACTCTAGTTCCAAAAGAATTGTGGAAGGATCATCGGCTTTTAACTCAGCGTGAATTGGTTGCTTATTACCTATTGCAGAAAAATAATTGGTAGCTTCATCTGGCAATTCATTTAAAGCGTTTTCAAATGTCAACGAAACTTTCAAACCGTCTGCTGAAATAGCTGCATCAGTAGGACCGGTTACAGAATAATCCTCTGGCAAATATAAGTTTTGACTTGGGATCACTTCTTTTGGCTGTGAATCACTTGACCAACTTAACTTTAAATTCGAACCACCCATGTCTTCAAAATACTCAATTTTAATATCATACAATTCTCCAGCTTCCAATGAAACAGGAGCACTTTGCTGTTCATTATCCCAATCATTCACCCAGTGATCAATTATTAATTCATTATCTATCCATAAACGAAAGCCATTATCTCCTATCATTGAAAAAGTATAATCTTGAGAGAATTCAGGTTGTAGCTGACCCGTCCATCTAACAGATACATCATCAGCTTGTCCTGTTAATTCTTCTAACAATGACTCTAAATCACTAAAGTTGATATTTGGTGACACTACAGTTGCTTTCTTATCATCAAAATCAAATGCACCAGGGTTTGAACTAGTGTAAAAATCCCCCTTCAAACCATTTTGTCCATCGTTTTCAGAATCTGCAATTAAAGTGGAAAGTGGGAGTAAAAACATCATGATGATAAAAAAAGCTAAAATTCCATTCCTTCTAATTTTGATATTCATGAAAATCCTCCTCTTTACATAGTTAATACAAGAAATGATTACCACGTACAAGTTTCTTTATAAAACTACATTTACATCACCTCCTTCAATTCAGTAGCAAAGGATTAAGTATCCAACTGATTCCTAGCAAGTACTTCAGTGTCAGGCTTAACATTTATTTTTTTATTGAATTTCATCTCCTTCCTTCTCCTATTTAAGACAACAAGTCTCTGGAGAACAATAAATATAAAGAGTAAAAAACCGACAGCTATTTTTGTCCACCATGAACTAAGTGTACCTTGAAACATGATGATCGTCTGAATAGTCCCCATGCTTAATACTCCGAGCAGAGGCCCTATTAAGTAGCCAAAGCCTCCTGTTAACAAGATCCCCCCTATCACACATGCTGCAATCGCATCCATTTCCATACCCAATAAATGCAAACCATATCCTGAAAGCATGTAAATGGTAAAAACAAAACCACCTAGCGCAGAACAAAAACCTGAAAACATATATACTAAAATGGTGGTCCGCTGAACAGGAAGTCCCATTAATTTTGCTGAACTTACATTACCTCCAATGGCGTAAATATTTCTTCCAAACTTAGTATATTTGGCCATGAAAATAGCCATTATCACCAGCAATAACGCAATAATTACTCCGATAGATACATAGCCTCCTCCGATGATAGGTACTTTAGCACTGGAAAGATAGCTATATGTTTCATTAGTAATTACAATACTTTCGGTATTAATTAGAAAACTAGCACCTCTCGCTAAGAACATGCCTGCTAATGTGACAATCCAAGGGTGTAAATCAAATTGACTAATTAAATATCCCTGAAAACCACCGAAAAGAATTCCAACTAAAAGTGTAAGAATAATGACTAAATATGCATGGAATCCCATTTCTAACAGAGTTGCTGAAACCATACTGATAAACGCCACAAAAGCCCCCACCGATAGGTCAATGCCACCTGTAATAATTACAAAAGCCATCCCAGTTGCCACAATAATAAGATAAGCATTATCAATAAATAAATTTAAAAAAACTTGAGTACTGAAAGACCCAGTAAACGAAATAGATCCATATCCATATAACATTACAATTAATACGGTTGTTGCAAGAATAAAAATATGTTTTTCTATCCATGCTATATCAAAAATTCTCATGTGTATGACACCTTCTTTTTGCCCAAATTTACAAAGATTTTTCTAAATGCCTCCGACTGCATTAAACACACCAGAATTACTACCAACGCCTTAACTACCATTACAATTTGTGGATTTACACCAATTGAATAAATAGTGGTTGATAATGTCTGAATAAATAATGCACCCACTACGGTCCCAGCTAAGAAATATCTTCCTCCCCGCATAGACGTACCACCAATTACAACTGCGAGTATTGCATCCAGTTCTATCCATAATCCAGCATTATTAGCATCCGCACTACTAACATTTGCACTTACAATAATGCCAGCGATTGCAGCACAAAGCCCACAAATCGTATAAACAAGAAGAATTATTTTCTTTGGCTGAATTCCTGCAAATTTACTGGCAGTCATGTTATTACCAATAGATTCAAGAAACAATCCCATAGCTGTCCGTTTCTTCAAGAAAATCATTATAAAAAAAACAAGTATGCCAATGTAAATAGGGAAAGGAAAACCAAATAAAAATCCAGTACCAATATAATTATAAATAGCGTTATTTGTCGTTAAGATTTGCCCGCCAGTGATCAATTGAGCAATCCCTCTGCCGACTACTAGCAAAATCAAAGTTGCTACCATCGGCTGTATTTCAAATACTGATACAAGTAAACCGTTCCAAAAACCACAGACAACTCCGACAATTAAAGCTACAACTAAAGCCAGCCAAATGTTTTGATACTCCATAATTGCTGCTGCAGTAGCACCTGATATTGCTAATACTGAACCAACGGAAATATCTATACCTTCTTTTGCAATAACTAGTGTCATTCCAATGGAGATTATCACTAGTGGTATCGAACGATTTAAAATATCAATAAGACTGCCAAATAAATGATTATTTTTTATTTCAATTACAAAAAAGCCAGGATCTATAAGTAAATTTAAAACAAGTAACAAAGCTAATACAGTTAAAGGCCAAAATATTTTTTGCCTAGACAGTTTAAGAAGGTATTGCTTCATCTACAACATCCCCTTTAGCTATCATGTCCATGACCTTAGACTCCGTCATTTCCTCCCCCTGTAACTCTCCAATTTTTTGACGGTCTCGTAAGATAATTAACCGATCACAACAAGCTACAGTTTCTTCAAGTTCAGCAGATATGAACAAAATGGTAATTCCCTCTTTTGCCAAATCAAAAATTAATTGCCTAATTTCTTGCTTAGATCCAACGTCAATTCCTCTAGTTGGTTCATCTAAGATAAGTAGAGTTGGATTTGTAGCTAGCCATCTAGCAAGAATGACCTTTTGCTGGTTTCCACCACTAAGATTATCAATGCGTTGTTCCATACTTGGTGTTTTTATTCTTAATAATTTGATATATTTATTAGCTATCCTTTCTTGTTCTTTCATAGAAATGTATTTTAATAATCCTTTTTTTGTTTGTAACCCTAAAATAATATTTTCACGAATCGTTAAATCATTAATTATGCCTTCTACCTTGCGATCCTCTGGGCAAAAGCTCAAACCTCTTTCAATTGATGATTTTGGGTTTAAAGATCGAATCCTTTCATTATTTAGATAAATAACCCCTTGATCTGGCTTATCAATTCCAAAAATTAATTTAGCTAATTCGGTTCTACCAGAACCTAACAATCCAGCTAATCCTAATACTTCACCCTTACGCAATTCTATATTTAACGGATTAATAGATCCTTTTCTTGCTAGATTAGTTCCACGTAATAGCAAATCAGATGATGTTAAATTATTTATTTGTTTTTCATTGTGATCAGAATTTTCATCCCATTCCCTTCCAATCATTTTCGATACTAAATCTTTTCTAGGAAGCTCGTTCATTTCATACTCTCCAATATATTGACCATTTCTTAAAACAGTAATTCGATCAGAAATTTCATAGACTTGCTCTAGAAAATGACTAACAAATATAATCCCCATTCCATCCTCTTTCAAAGCCCTCATTACCTTAAATAATTGTTTTACTTCATTTTTATCCAGGCTGGAAGTAGGTTCATCTAAAATTAGCACACCATTAGACATATCAACCGCTCTTGCTATAGCGACCATTTGTTGAATGGCAGTAGAATACGAGGAAAGAACTTTAGATACATCGATTTCTATATTCAGTCTCGTCGAAAGTAATTGCTCTGCTCTTCTATTAATTTCTTTCCAATTAATTCTTCCCTTTTTCTTTGGCTCCCTACCTATAAAAATATTTTCTGCTACAGAGAGATTCTCGCATAGATTAACTTCCTGATACACCGCACTAATCCCCAAGTTTTGAGCACTTTGGGGAGAATCAAGATCCATTTCTTCTTCTTTTAAAAATATAGAACCTTCATCCATTTTGTGAACTCCAGTGAGCACTTTAATTAGAGTGGATTTACCAGCACCATTCTCCCCCATAAGGGAATGAATTTCACCTTGTTTTAAAGTGAATTTTACGTTTGATAGAGCTTTAACGCCTGGAAAAAACTTAGATACCCCTTGAGCCATTAATAAATATTCAGAAACCATCTAGAACACCCTCTTATTTCTGTGTTTTAACCTATTGCATATAGTAAGAACAGGCTTGATTAAAGTATAATTATTTCCTGTAAGTTTGTATTTAAAAATAAAAGTCTTTTTTTGCACATTTCCGTTTAATGATAAAAACGAATAACAGTACTCCACTTTAAAACAGCAAAAAGTTGCTGCATGGCTTTTAAACAAAACAACATAAAACATCCCCGCTTCACTTTTAGTGAAACGGGGATATTTTAGAATAAGATATTATTTGGGCCTTAAAGGTACACTACTTTAATAATTTCTTTTTTTCATTTCTTTT
This sequence comes from Gracilibacillus salitolerans, assembly GCF_009650095.1. Classification (GTDB taxonomy): domain Bacteria; phylum Bacillota; class Bacilli; order Bacillales; family Amphibacillaceae; genus Gracilibacillus; species Gracilibacillus salitolerans. The sequence continues at coordinate 3,985,130 of NZ_CP045915.1, forward strand.
TTTGCTTCCTCTTGTGTAAAGGTTTCTTCCGATGTAATAATCCTCATTGGTATTTCTCTTCCATTTTTCAATTCTTTAGCAGCTTGCATAATTTGTGGTCCCAACAACGGATTACATTCTACAGTAAAATTTAATTTACCAGTACTTAGTGCTTTAAACGCTTTATTTGTAGCATCTATTGAGATAATTTTAATATCAATTCCTGGTCGTAAACCGTATTCCTCAATTGCTTCAATTGCTCCTATTGCCATGTCATCATTGTGTGCATATACTATATCAATTTCACTGCCAAACTGTTGCAACGCCTTTTCCATCATTTCTTTACCTTTCCCCAATGTGAAATCGCCTAATAATGAATCTATGATATGAAGGTTGTGATGGTTTTCTAAAACTTCTTTAAACCCTAGTTTTCTATCTGTTGCTGGAGCTGAATTCTTTGTGCCTTCTAATTCAATAATATGAGCAGTATCCTTACTTGATTCCATATGATCTACTATCCATTGCGCAGCTCTTCTACCCTCTTCAACAAAGTCTGATCCAATAAAAGCTGTCCAAAGTGAATTATCTTGAACCTTTATTTCTCTATCAGACAATATAACAGGTATTCCCGCATTTTTTGCTTCCTGTAATACTTCTTCCCATCCGTGTTCTACCAGGGGAGAAAATGCAATGACATCTACTTTTTGTTTGATAAACTCCCTCATTATTGCTATTTGCTTTTCTTGATTATTATGTGCATTTTTTAATTGAAGATCTACATTTTCATGATCAGCTGCTTTTATTATGGAGTCCGTATTCGCCGTCCTCCACGCGCTTTCATTTCCTACTTGTGCGAATCCTAATGTAACTTTCTCATCTTTTCCTAAATGTTCATTTAACTCATTTCTCTTTAAATAAAAGTCATCCACATTTTGAGAAGATACTTCATGATTTCTTAATATTATTTTTTTTGGAATTTCTGAATCTTCTGCCAGAATACGAATAGCATATTGTACCGCTTGTTTACCTCCTGTAGGAGTTATAAATGTAGTATCTATTTTCTTTTGCTTCACCAACTGAATGCCTCCATTTATCTTATCCACGCCATCACTACCAATTATTTTAACATGATCGACGTCTAACGAATGAAGTGCTTTATACACACCTAAGGCCATCGCATCATTATGAGCATATATTAAATCAGGTTGATCGCCACTTGTTTCTAATAGTGCTTTTAATTCATCTTCTGCTTTATCCCTTTGCCAATTAGCAACAAGTGTGTTTACAATTTTAATATTTTTCGTTTGATTTATTTTTTCTCTAAAACCACGACTTCTCTCTTCTGCTTGAACTGCACTCGTTAATCCTTGTACTTCGACTACTTTGCCACCTTGATTTCCTAACAATTTTGTAGTGGCTTCAGCAGCCATTTCACCTATTAAATAATGGTCTGTGCCAATATAAAGTGTATAATTATAACCTTCTACTCCTCTTCCTAATACAATTACTGGAATTTCATTATATACGTTAGATATGACTGGTGTCATTGCGATTGAATCTTCAACTGACACAATTAATAAATCAATATCATATCCTTTTAAAGCATTAATATCATCAATTTGCTGTTGTGTACTTTGCGCAGCATCAGTGTAAATTACTCTTATATTTTGATGTTTTAATGCTTCCTGTTGTAATTCTTCATTCATTGAAATTTGCCAAGGTTCTAGTAGATTAGGTTGTGAAACTCCAATAACATAATCTATTTCGGCTTCTGAATTATTATTCGACTGATACATTTTGTACGTTATTAAAAATATTAAACCTACCATAATTATTCCAAACAATATGATAGTAGTGACGAGGCTTTTATTCATGTGTTTTTTCCCCTGTACGATAAACAGTTGGTGAAAACCCAACTACTTTTTTAAAGGCATTGCAAAAATAATGTTGTGTACTATAACCAACCATTTCAGCTACTTCATATATTTTCAAATAGGGATCCTTCATTAAGGTTAGTGCTTTATTAATTCGAACATTTGTAAGATATTGAATAAATGAGACGCCCAGTTCATTTTTAATTTGTTTACTTAAGTACGTTGGATTCACTTGTACATAACTTGCAACCTGTTGTAACGAAATAGATTGACTATCATAGTGTTGATCAATATAATTTTTGGCCAATGCAACAATGGGTGTCCTTTTATTCGCTGATTTTAAATCACTTATGATTTTTTTATATTCATTAGGAAAACTCAAAAATGAAGTCAATAGGCACTCCTCGCAAGTAACGACTTTGCCTAGAAAACGCTCTAATTCTATGACTATTTTTCGATTAATATCGAATAAAGTTTCTGTATCTATTAATGGTAACAACAAGACAATATGACCAGATTGATCCTCGAACATTTCTTTTGATTGATAATCACTTAAAAGATCATTAATAATATTTTTGATTGAAAAACTTAACAGAACATCACTCCAATTTTGTTCCATACTTCCTATGTTAATTTCTTTTATAACTTTAAATACCAATAATCCAGTGTTTTTCGTTAAATGGATACCCAGTAACTTTGCTTGTTTCTTCATTTCGTCTTCTTGATAGTGTCCAAGACTCCAATTCAATAGAAATTTTTCCTTAAGAAGTTGTTTATTGCCTTCCAATTGTTTTTCACGAAGCCTATTCCTGGACTTTTTCTTCAAAATATCTATAGCATTCTCAATTGATCGCTCCAATTCCGGCTTCTTTACTGGTTTTAATATATAGTCTATTGTTCCCATCTTAATTGCTTTTTGAGCATAAATGAATTCATTATAGCCTGAAATAACAATAAACACGGCATCAGGTAATATCGGCCGTAACTTTTCCATTAATTCTAATCCATTTAAAAACGGCATATTGATATCGATGAAAAGAATATCTGGTCTGAATTCTATCGCCTTGTTTAACGCTTCTTCTCCATCTTCTGCTTCACCTATCACATTTATTGAATAACTTTCCCAATTTAATGATTTTTTTAATCCTCTTCTAATAATACTTTCATCTTCAGCAATAAATAAGTTCCACATTATTTAACCCCCTTGAAAATAGATTAGAATGGCTTAAGAGGAAGGATTGCATAAATGGTTGTGCCTTTTTTAAATTCACTATACACTTCCAGTCCATAATCAGTTCCGTACGATAATTTGATCCTTTCATTAACATTGAACAAACCATACCCCTTAGACTCATTAGAATCATTTTCCTTTAGATAATTATTAATCTCTCGTAATGTATCACTTTTCATCCCTATTCCAGTATCATGAACTGCAAATAGTAGCTTACCATCTTGAGTATCGATATTAATGAGAATCTTCCCTTTTCCTCTTTTATTCCTTATACCATGATATATTGCATTTTCTACTAAGGGTTGTAGTATAAGTTTTAAGACTTGATAATCTTTTAAACTTTCATTCATGCTTATTTCATACTCTAATTTTGATTCGTATCTAGTCATCTGTATAATAAGGTAGCTTTTAACGTGTTCAACTTCTTCTTCTACTGTGATGAATTCCTTTCCTTTATTTAAACCAATTCGAAAAAGCGTTGTCAGCGCACTTACTAATTCAGTTATCTTCGTAGCATGATACTCGTCCGCCATCCATTGAATAGTATCTAACGTATTATATAAAAAATGTGGTTTGATTTGCGCTTGTAAGATTTCTAACTCTGCTTCTCGTTTACTTTTTTGTTCTTTATATACTAATTCAATTAAACGCTCAATTTCATCAATCATTTTATTGTAGCTCTTACCCAGTTGTCCTATTTCATCTGTGTATTTGGAATGAAATCGTAAATCAAATCTTCCTTCTTCGACATTACCCATTAGTGTTTTCAATTTATTAACTGGTTTTGTAATCATACTTGCAAAAAACAATGAAAATATGGATCCTACCAACAAAGTAATTAAAGCGATTACAAAAGTGAGTTTTTGAACTTCCGAAACCACTTCTGTCGTTTCATCTAGAGAAAAAACACCAGCTACTTTCCATCCGATATCAGAAATAGTGTTGTAAATAATTTGATAATTATTCCCTTTAATAGTTTGTTCAACAGGTGAAGAGTTTTCATTTTGTAACCAACTTGGATGTATTCGGTAAACGATATCATTTACTGGTGCATAAACAACTTTACCGTTCTCATCAGTTATAAATACAAAACCACTTTTACCCAACTTAATAGATTCAATTATATTCTTGATAAAATCTAATTTTAGATCTATCAAAATAACTCCCGTTACTTCATTTGTAGCAGAATCCCTGTAAGCCTTTACAATCGTGAGTACATTATTCACTTGATAACTTGAATTGTTTTTTATATTTCTTCCAATTGGATTACTAATTAAATGCGTTTTTTCCGGTGACTCTATTGTCTCTAAATACCATGGTTCCTTTGTAAGTGGATCTCTTGAAATTCGTGAGATTTCGTTACTTATAAACCTATCTTTCTTGTTTAGAATTAACATTCCCGCAATCTCAGGGTGTCTATTTTTGTAAATTTCCATTTTATCTTTTATTAACTGTTCAGTGGAACTATTACTATCTTGTTCTATCATGAACTCTTTTACTAATTCTTCTTGTGAAAGATAGTAGATTATATTTTCATTTTCTTCTATCAATGTTTTTATATTGCTCCAAACTTGATTAATCATTTGATCAGTATGCATATTAGCTTCTTCTTCTAGTGAATCTTTATAGATATTTCCGCCAAAAAAACTTAATGTAGATACACATAAAATGATAATAATTATAAAATAAAATAAGAGCTTAAATCGAATACTTTTGTTATTAAAATATATCAACACTTTTTTTACATTGATTGTTCTCCCCCCTTTGTAAAATTCTTAGATAGACTTATTATTCATTATTAAGAACTTTTTATCAAGAGGAACTAAAATAAGAATAAAAATCGAGATTGAACATACAATCCCGATTTTTATTTCGACTTAATACTTGCGATCAGGTAAGGCTGCCTCTGCTTCTTCTGCCCCCACAAATACTGTTTCATCTGTTTTAATCCATCTCTCGATTTCTTTCCCTTCCATTAAATCCTTTGCTGCTTGTGCAAGCTGTGGTCCTAATAATGGATTACATTCTACAATAATATTTGCTTTTCCTGCAATAACCGCCTCAAAAATATCACCGATTCCATCTACAGATACAATTTTTATATCTTCCCCAGGTTTTAAACCATATTCTTCGATGGCTTGTATCGCCCCTAATGCCATGTCATCGTTATGTGCATAAACCGCATCAATATTCTCACCATCAGATTTTAAGAACGCTTCCATAACTTCCTTACCTTTTGATCTTGTAAATTCACCAGTTTGAGATTTAATAATATTATAATTATCATTTCCATCTATAATATTTGCAAACCCTTCCATCCGATCATTTGCTGCACTAGCCCCTACAGTCCCTTGAAGTTCTACAATGTTCGTTTCTTCGTCCTCTCCAATGAGGTTAATTAATTCTTTTGCTGCATTCTCTCCTTCAAGAATAAAATCTGATCCTATAAAGCTTGTGTATAATGATTCATCTTCTACTTCAATACCACGATCTAATAAGATTACTGGAATATCTGCTTCTTGAGCTTCTGTTAAAACAGTTTCCCATCCGGATTCTACTACAGGAGCTAATGCAATTATATCTACTTGTTGAGCAATGAAATTTCTCAGTGCCTTTATCTGATTTTCTTGTTTTTGTTGAGCATCAGAAAATTTCAGTTCAAACTGCGGATCATTTTCTAATGTTTCTTTAATAGATTCTGTCTCTGCAGTTCTCCATCCACTTTCTGCACCAATTTGTGAAAAACCAACCACAATAGGGTCAGAAGAAGCTTCATTATCATTTGAAACTTCCTCACTATTGTTGTCAGTTTCATTGTTTTCATTAGTGGAGTTTGTGTTTTCTGTATTACAAGCTGAAAGAATCAATACAAATGATAACGTAGTAACCAAAATTAGAAATACCTGTTTAATACTTTTCATGTTACTCTCCCCTTTTATATAATTTTGACTCTTTCTCATGATAAAAGGGATCTTAACAAAAGTATTTACAATATTGCTTGTTTATTTATAAATTTCCGTACATTCACACATCGAACATACAAAAAACACAACAATGTATTGAATTACTCCAAACTCATTTATTTAGTAAAAACAACCTCATTTCATATTTAGAAATAAGGTTGCTATCAATCACTTTATGCTTGGTTACCATCTTTTTAAATCAGCAACAACGACAACCCCGGAATAAACAGAATAAACAACGCAGCGATAATCAGTACGATAATAAATGGAAATGTTCCTTGAACAACATTGGAAAAAGGTGTTTTACTCACACCTGATGCAACAAAAAGATTGAGCCCGAATGGCGGTGTCAGCATACCAATCGCTAACGTAACGATCATAATAATTCCAAAGTGAATCGGGTCAATCCCAAATTCATATACAATCGGCAAAAACAACGGAACAAAAATTAATACAGCTGCACTTGTATCCATAAACATCCCAACCACTAGTAAAATCACAAACACCATAAGTAAGAAAATAACCTTGGTATCTGCATATTCTAAGAAAAAGGCTGCGATTTCTTTTGGAATATTTTCATAGGTTAAGTACCAACTAAACACATTAGATGCTGCAATCACCAGCATAATCATTGAAGACGTAATCACAGACTTTCGCGTTACACTATATATTTTCTTCCATGTTAGTTCTTTATAGACAAAACAACCGATTAGAAAACTGTATACAATAGCTACTGCAGCTGCTTCTGTCGGCGTAAAAATACCAACATAAATACCACCTAGCACAATGATTGGTAATAATATCCCCCAAATGGCTTTTATAAAGGATCGTACCAGTTCTCCGAATCGTACCCGTTTCTCCGGCTGATGTCCTTGTTTCTTGGCAATCACATAGCTGACCACAATTAAAACAAGACCAATAAAAACCCCTGGCACAATTCCTGCGATAAACAATTCTCCAATCGACACTTCGGCAGCAGAGCCATAAACCAACAGTGTAATACTCGGAGGAATAATAATCCCTAAAGATCCAGCTGCTGTCATTAAACCCACAGAGAAATTCCTCGAATAATCCGCATCACGCAAAGACGGAATCATTACACCACCGATCGCTGCTACAGTAGCTGGACTAGAACCTGACAATGCAGCAAATAACATGGAGGACATCACCCCAGCTATTGGCAATCCTCCAGTCGTCCACCCAACTAATTTACGAGCAAAATCAATGATTCTTTTCGATGTCCCACCAGATAACATCAAATCTCCAGCGAAAATAAAAAAAGGAATCGCCATCAATGTAAAAGAATCAATCCCAGAAAAAAGTGTTCGTGCAAAGACATCAAACGAGATTCCCTGCTGATACATTGCCACAAAACTAGCAATTCCAATGGCAATAGCAATCGGCGCACCAATCAGCAGCAAGGCGATAAAAAGAATTAAAATCATTTCTCCACGACCTCCTCTGGTTGTCCTTCATCTTCAGAGTAAGACCGCTTCACATCAGTAAATAACAATTGAAGAAAACGAAACAACATTAATCCTCCACCAACCGGAACCGATAGATACGGTATCGCCATTGGTACACCTAATGCAGGCGTGACATTTCCAAGCTCTACTACACTAGAAACCATTTCTGATCCTGCCCATATCAATATCAAACAAAAAGCAATCCCTGCTAAATTAGCAAAAACAGAAAAGAGTTTTTTTCCTGCCGGTGGAAGAAACGCTACTAGCGCATCAACCGTTGCATGCCCTTTCTCCCTGACCGCAATACTGCTGCCAACCAAAATCAACCAAATAATTAAAAAGCGAGCAGCCTCCTCCGACCAAATCAACGAAAAATTAAACAGATAACGTAATACAACTTGTACAAATATCAGAATTGACGCTATTATCATGGATACAACAGCAAAACCTTCTTCAATATGATTAACGGCTTGATTGAAAGTCCTCATACGAAGCCCCCTTTTTGGCTTATGTTAGGTCCTTACGGTGAAAGCTTTAGTTTTCCTTTGATAACTATGAGATTTATAATCATTTTTATAGTGCAAAATAAGAGCGATTCCTCGCTCTTATTCCACCTCAACGACTTCAATTCTGTTCGATTAACTCGATCATTTTATCCGAATCTTCAAATTTATCATGGAATTCCTCATAAACTCCGCTTAACGCATCTTTAAAAGCCTCTTTCTGCTCATCAGTTAACTCATTTATATCCACATTAGACTCTTCTAATATTTGCATATATTCTTCCTCATCACTTTCTGACACATCCCATTGCCATTCCGTTACTTCCATCGCCACTTCTTCGACCACTTCTTGCAAATCTCCTGGCAGACTGTCATAGAAAGGCTGGCTAATGATTAGAGGATATCCCATGTAACCATGAGAACTTAATGTGACATAATCTTGTACTTCATGGAATTTTTGACTAATAACGTTAGACAGAGGGTTTTCCTGACCATCTACAGTACCTGTCTGCAAGGAAGTATACAACTCCGAAAAGTCTATTGATACCCCTCCAGCATTTAATGCTTTAAATTGCGAGATTAATAAAGGACTTTGCGACGCACGCATTTTTAATCCATCTAAATCTTCTGGTGTTTCAATCGGTCTTTTCGAGTTTGTAAAATGCTTAAACCCACCATCCCAGAAACCTATTAATTTTAAATTTTGTTCCTCTAATTTTTCACTTAGGTAATCACCTAAATCTCCATTTACTGCTTCAAAAGCTTGCTCTCGATCTTCAAAGAGATAAGGTAGATCAAACACTTCAAACTCTTCTACAAAAGTTGGAAGTACACCTGTAAACGGAGCATTCATATGAACCGTACCAGATTGCATTTGCTCCAAAATCTCACGATCACTGCCAAGTTGAGAGTCCGGGTAAATTTCTACCGTTACTTGCCCATCCGTTCTCTCTTCCAACAACTCTCCAAATTTTTCTGCTCCCTTCCCTTTTGCAGTAGAAGGGCTCACCACATGTGCAAATTTCAAGACATATGCTTCCTCATCTTCATTATTAGTTCCCGTTTCCTCATTTTGTTCGTTGTTATCACTTTCTATATTGCTTTCATCGGTATCTCCTCCAGATTCTGAAGAACCGCAAGCAGCCAGAGTGAGTAAAATCAATACCATAACACTCATCCAAAGACCCTTCATACTAAAACCCCTCTCTATAAAGTGAGACTTCCATCAGTGGGGGTTCTTCATCCACCACTGATGGTTAGCGAAACTTATCAGGGTACTAGCGTCCGTTACCCCAACTTGACTTCTTTGATTCTTCTAAGTATTGAAGTGGGGGCTTACGGACGATTGTTCACCGTGATAATTATCTCCCCTACTCACTATATGAAGCTCGTCCTAAAAAATAACTAAATAATAGGCGAGTGCATCTCTGTGTGATAAGGAAAAAGTCAAAAACAACACACAAAAGAACCCTGATCAATTCAACTAAGAATTAATCAGGGGTTAACAATATCACCAAATATATTTTTGTACTCTATGTTCTTTATTGTTCTAAGATGGATCGGAATTCATAGCTACCAGATTCTAATTCATACACTGCCTTGCCATCCTTGTAGTCCTCAAATGTAACACCGTCAACCTTTTGTATCGGCTGATTAGACTCTTTTACCGTGTTTTCATTGTGTGTTGGAATATTGAGTGTTGCTGTTGTATTTGCCGGGACAGTTACATTATAGTTAAATGTTTTGTTTTTAACTTCCCACGAGCTCTCGATTGTACCATACATAGAATCATAATTACCTTTTGCATATGTCATATTTTTATCAGGATCTGGATTCGGCTGAAGGATAAAATGTTTAAACCCAGGGTTATTCTGATCACGCTCAATTCCAAGCGAATGTGACATCATCCATGATCCTACAGCACCGAATGAATAATGGTTGAAGGAGTTCATGCTGTTATTGCCACCAAACCCAGCTTCTTCTGTGTAAGAATTCAGGCGTTCCCATATCGTCGTTGCTCCATTCTCTACGGAATATAACCACGATGGATAGGATGTTTGCTGTAATAAGCGGTATGCAATATCATGATAACCATTATCAGATAACGCTTTGTTAACCGCAGCTGTACCGATAAAGCCAGTCATGAGAGAGTATTCAGGACGAGTTATCCCTTCATCATCGTTGTTTTCTCTTTTTACAGTCTCAGCAAGATGTTTTGCTGCATATGGAATATTCTCTTCATTAAAAATATCTAATGCTAATGGTACAGCATAAGAAGCTTGTGTATCAGCAATCGTACCATCATCTTTTAATGTTTTCTTCGTTTCATCATCTACAAAAATGTCATTGAAGAATGCTTTTCTTTCATTATATTGTTCTAAATACATGCTAGCATCTTCTGCTTTTCCAAGTACTTCAGCTACTTGAGACATGATCCATAGATCATACGCGTGATAGGCAACCCATAGATTTTGAGCGCCTGTTTGCCCACGTTCAGGACTTAACCAATCATCTAATTGTGATTCAGTAATAAACCCGGTTTCCGGATCAACGACGGAATCCAAGTAACTCATATAATTTGCCATTGCCTGATAATGATCTTCAAGTAATTGGGTATCACCAAACTGCTGATAAGCTTCCCATGCAACTGTGATTCCGGCACTTCCCCAAAGAATTCCACCAAAACCGCCACCAACCGGAGCAACATCGGTAAATTTACCATTATCTTCTTGCATATCTCGTAATGCTAATAAGTGGCGATCTAAAAATTCATTTACATCTGCTAGATAAGTTGAAGTTTCTGCGAAAACAGAAATATCTCCTCCCCAGCCCATTCGTTCATTTCGAGCTGGTGTATCGGTTGGAATAGAAAGAAAGTTACCTCGCATTGACCATGATATATTTTCAAACAACTTATTTACACTCTCATTAGATGTTTCATAACTAGCAGACAGTTCATCTACTGAACTGATCACTAATGTTTTCACATCTTCTAGTGGTAATGCCTCATCTATTCCGGTAATCTCCAAATAGCGATAACCATGGAATGTGAAGCTCGGTTGAATAACCTGCTCTCCGTCTTTTGTAATATAATTATCCTGATTTAACGCCGCTCGCAGATTTTCTTGCATGATCATTCCTACATTATCACCTGACTCAGGTAAATCAGGATAAAGCATTTCTGCGACTCTTAATGTTACCTTATTACCTGCTTCTTGATCTTTTAGCGTAATTTGTGGAACACCAACAGCATTCTGACCCATATCATAGACAAATACACCATCACGTACTTCTGTCACATCCTGTGCTGTCAATGTTTCTACTACACGAGGTGCTTCTCCTATTTGACCAATCAATTCCATATTATCATAGGAGAGGCCATTATCATCTGGTGTTGTTTTTTCATCTAGTGGTACAACTTCTGCTGGTTCCCAATTGTTCTCGTCATAGCCTGCTTGACTCCAGCCATCGACAGCTTCTTCTTTGGTTGCATCATAATATTCGCCTTGGAAGAAGCTCCCATAAACAACCGGACCTTCGTCATAATATTTCCAATCTGGATTCGTAGTAACGACTTCCTTACTTCCATCTTCATAGGTGATTACTAATTTTGCTAACAATGATTGTCGATCACCAAAATGATTCCATCTACTAGTAGTAAATGTAATAGCACCACTCCACCAACCTTCTCCAAGCATTGCGCCAATTGCGTTCGTTTCTCCAGAGCGAAGATGATCTGTTACATCATATGTTTGATATTGATGTGATTCATTATATTGTGTAAGCCCAGGAGTGAAATAGTATTCACTTACTCTCTCGCCGTTTAGATACATCTCATATATACCTCTTGCGGTTGCGTAAAGTCGAGCACTTTCAATTTGTTGATCACTTGTATCGAACTCTGTACGTAACATAGGCATAGAATTTTTACTAGGATCAGCTACTATAAAACTTCCGTCTTCTCCACCATTTAAAACATAAGCACCATTATCTACCTCAAAACCATCGACATCTTCATTTGCGTAAAGACCATTATATTCTTCAACAGACAAATCTTCCGCAAATAGAGTATTGGAAGGTGAGCGTAGGTTCTTTACTTCAACATTGGAAAAGAAAGCTTCTTGATCAGGTTTAAGAGAAAAACCTATATCAGCTAACATTGGGTAGCTGATATAATTTCCACCTGAGCCAACTGGATTAATATTTACTCCAGAACGTCCATCTGTAACAACTGTATGTTCATCCTCTGTTCCGTTCACAGCTACTTCTATCACACCTGAATCTGCTGAGATAAAGAAGTTATGAGCGTCATACAGGTTATCAGCGTTTAGTAAATTTTCTGGAATATCATAGCTTAATAACGGTGTATCATCTGAATCATCCTCCGTATATCCAACTCGATATACATTTAACTTAGCAAGACCACCTTCACTACCATCCACTTCAGAAGCATCTAATTCGAAAGCTACGTAACTTTCATCTTCCTCATTCTCTACTCCTCGGATGTTTTTATTAGCATCCATTAGTCGCGGATCATTAGCTCCAAGTACAAAGCTTGCTTTCGTGCTTTCGCTTTCTTCATCTAACTGAAGAGAATAATTCACTTTGTATACATTAAAGTAATCCGCCTTCAATACTAAATCATCGTCACTTCCACCAATCCATGATGCCTCATCCCAACCTGATATATCTGTATTCATTAGTCCAGTTTCAAACCATGAGGACTTGGACGAAGTGTTACCATTTTGATCCCAAACAGTCACCGTCCACTCATATTTAGTGGTTGGCTTCAATTCTTCTCCCGCATATTGCATGTTAATCGAAGTAGTATCTTCTACTTTATTGGTATCCCATACTACTTGTCCCTCTTGATCTTCCACAACAATACGGTAAGCTTCTTGTGAAACTCCTCTGACACCTTCTGGGGCATCCATTTGCCAACTAAAGGCTGGATTTTCTTTATCTAATCCTAATGGTGTTTCAGTGTTTTCCACTTTCATATTTGTGATTCCCACTTCCGATTCTGTTTCTGCTTTCGATGATGTTGTCCATACAGATGTTAGTACTCCTAATACCAGAACTGTAATAAAAGACATGATCATTAACTTCTTCACATAGGTTCTACTTTTTACCATAAGCTCCTCCTTTTAATATTACATACTAGATTCTGGTTCTCCCTGCTAGACAATAGCTTTTATTGTCCCTCCTTTCTTATTTGGAAAAGATTATACAAAACAGTGGATAACTGTTTGTACGCTAGCTTAGTAGATAGACAACATTAAATTAGAGAAACACATTATCCGTGTATACGCTTACAATAATTATAGTTAATATGGCAATGAGGTAACAGGAGACAACTTTCGGTTATGGGGGATATTTTTCTGTTGTTTTGATATAGTTCTTTAATAATTAGAGCGCGAATAAGGAATCAACAATTGAGTGTAGTTTTAAGGGGAAGGTGGCGTTAAGATAGAGAAAAACCCGGAATCACTAGTCCCGGGTAGTACTGTTATACGTGGTGAATATTTTTAAAACGGTTCGCTGGCAATCCTGTTGCATTCGTTTGGATAGAAAATAGAGAACCGGACAGCGGGAGTTTTTCTAGTTCCTCGTCTGTCATCCCCTCTCTTGCAGTCGTGATGTATAGTGTGTCAAAATGCTTCCCACCAAAAGTACAGGAAGTAATATTTTGAGCCGGTACTTCTACCGTAGACAAAACCGCTCCTGTTTCCGGATTCCATCTGCTTACTTTTCCTGCTCCCCATCCTGCGATCCAGAGCATACCCTCAGTATCAATCGTCATGCCATCTGGGAAACCATAACCTCCCGGGTACTGAAAGGCAACTCGCTGATTCGCAATAATACCGGTTTTCAAATTATAATCAAATACATAAATGTTTCTAGTTGGTGTATCTATAAAATACATTCGCTTGTTTGTCATATCCCAGGCCATGCCATTGGAAGTTCTCAATCCAGTTAGCTTTGTTTCTACTTCAAGCGTATCATCCAAGCAGTACAACGAGCCTTCAGGATCATTATCATTCTTTTGCATCGTTCCTGCCCAGAATCTTCCCGCAGGATCCACCTTTCCATCATTGAATCGATTTTCTGGTCTGTCTGCTTCCGGGTCGTGTATTGCGGTCGTCTGTCCTGTTTCCGTATTATAAAAATAAAAGCCATTTTCTGCTGCCAAAACTAATCGACCATCTTCTGCCACAACAACCGCTCCGACCATCTGACCAATCTTAAATGTGTCGTTCTGCCCCGTTTGCGGATCAAATCGATGGATTACTTTTCCTGAAATATCAGTCCAATACAAAACTTGTTTTCTCTCATCCCAACAAGGACCTTCGCCGAGCAATGCTTTGATCTCATAAGCTAATTCTGCTTTCATCATGATTTTCCTCCCTTTTTCATTCGCGTCAGATAGTCAAATCTATACCAGACATACTTTCTGGAGATTTTGTACAGCGTTTTCATTTATTACTTTCATTATAGCATGCAAAAAAATGTAGCATAAACCAATAACAAGAACATAATTAGAAGTTTAAATGGATCAGCAATCTGGATAATTCGTAATCAATGACACTGTTATTGACAAAGCTCGACAATCTTGAGATAATAGCTCCAATTAAATATTGGTACCTTTAATTCAGTCCCGTGAGGCTGACAAGGACAACGGATTTGCAAATAGGCTACATGTGTATATATTTACAATACACACGTATCTATATGTCAAAAGCTTCTTGTCAGTCGGGCAGGAAGCTTTTTTTGTTAATAAGCTTGATGGGAAATCTTCCAAACTACTAGTATGAGAATTCTTCCTATCTTATTATCAAATAAACTGCTCGACGCTGGTACCAGTAACATGACAAGGGGGAACTTATAATGGATAAAGAATTTTCACTTCAAGCTGTACCACAATCATATCGAAATGGATTCTTAAAAATGTTTGTCGTGATGCTCGGTTTTACGTTCTTCTCTGCTAGTATGCTTTCAGGCGGAGAATTAGGACTTGGCTTAACGATGACAGAATTTATATGGATGGTTTTACTTGGCAATCTTATTCTCGGATTATATACAGGTGGACTCGCTTATATAGCTGCTAAAACAGGCTTATCTACTCACCTACTAGCGCGTTATGCCTTTGGTGAGAAAGGCTCTTATCTAGCTTCTTTCTTATTAGGTGCCACACAAGTAGGCTGGTTTGGTGTCGGATTAGCCATGTTTGCCGTACCAGTTAATAAAGTAACAGGAATTGATATGTTAACATTAATCATTATTTCAGGAATTGTCATGACTTTTTCTGCTTTCTTTGGGATGAAGGCATTAGCCATTCTAAGCTTGGTCGCAGTTCCAGCAATTGCGATCCTTGGAAGTGTGTCTGTTGGTATTGCGATAAGTGATTTAGGTGGGCTATCTAAATTATTTGCCTATCAACCGGAAGCAACGATAAGCTTAGCTGCAGCACTTACTATCTGTGTCGGATCATTCGCAAGTGGCGGAACATTAACACCAGACTTTGCTCGCTTTGCTAAGACGAAAAAGACTGCAGTTATCACAACATTAATCGCCTTTTTTATCGGTAACTCATTAATGTTTCTGTTCGGTGCGGTAGGGGCCATTTCAACTGGTCTCGGTGATATATCAGAAGTAATGTTTGTCCAAGGCTTGATCGTACCAGCCATTATCGTATTAGGATTAAATATTTGGACAACAAACGATAATTCCTTATACGCGTCAGGTCTAGGATTTTCCAATATAACAAAAATCAAGAAAAGTAAAGTAGTCATCTTCAATGGAATTATCGGGACAATCTTTGCCATGTGGTTATATAATAATTTTGTTGGTTGGTTAACATTACTTGGAGCAGCACTTCCACCAATTGGTGCTATACTATTAGCTGACTTCTTCTTGTTAAGAAAAGGGCACTATCCAGCATTAGAAGAAATGGCATTTCAAGTCATTCGTTGGCCTGCTATTATTGCTTGGGTAGGTGGATTTGCAGCAGCACAATGGTTACCAGGAATCCCACCATTAAATGGCATTATAGGTGCAATTATGTTATATGTAGGTTTGACACTAGTAACAGAGAAGGTATTTAAAACAGAGAAAAGTATAGTGTTAGGAAAAGAGGTATAAATCGTGATTATTCAAAATGCAACATTGCCAAAACGAGAAGGACGATGGAATATCTATATCGAGAATGGAAATTTTTCGAAAATAGAAGAGGCAAAAGACATAGAAGGCGCACTAGATATAGAAGGTAAATTAGTGAGTGCTCCTTTTATTGAACCCCATGTTCACCTTGATACGACATTAACTGCGGGTGAGCCGAAATGGAATGAAAGTGGTACACTTTTCGAAGGGATTTCTACATGGACTGAACGAAAGAAATCACTAACTATTGCAGACGTCAAAGCAAGAGCGACAAAAGCGTTAAAATGGCAAATTGCACAGGGTATCCAACATGTTCGAACACATGTCGATGTATGTGATCCATCATTGACCGCGATGAAAGCATTGCTAGAAGTAAAAGAAGACATGAAGGAGTATGTTGACCTTCAATTGGTTGCATTCCCTCAAGAAGGCTATTTGTCTTATCCAAATGGTGCTGAGCTTGTAGAGGAAGCATTAAGAATGGGCGCAGATGTCGTAGGTGGAATTCCACACTTTGAATTCACTCGTGAATATGGTGTGGAATCGATGAAAATTGCATTTGATTTAGCAGAAAAATATAATCGTTTAGTCGATATTCATTGTGATGAGATCGATGATGAGCAATCTCGATTTATTGAGGTTGTCGCAGCAGAAGCATATAAGCGTGACTTAGGTAGTAAAGTTACAGCTAGCCACACAACTGCTATGCATTCCTATAATAGCGCCTATGTATCGAAATTAATGAAGCTACTAGGGCTTTCTAATATTAACTTTATTGCTAATCCACTTGTTAATATTCACTTACAAGGGCGCTTTGATGATTATCCTAAACGTCGTGGTATAACACGTGTGAAAGAATTAACGGAAGCAGGAATTAACGTTAGTTTTGGGCATGATGATATTTTTGACCCATGGTATCCACTTGGAACAGGAAATATGTTGCAAGTTTTAAATATGGGAATACATGTGACCCATTTAATGGGATACCATCAGATTATAGATGCCTTTGATTTCATTACCGAAAATAGTGCGGTAACATTAGATATCCAAGATAAATATGGAATAGAAGTTGGCAAGCCGGCTAATTTCATCATCCTAAATACCAACAATATTTATGATGCGGTTCGAAAACAAGCAGAAGTGTTAGCATCTTATCGGAATGGTGTAAAGCTAGCAGGCACGAAGCCAAAAGAAACTGCTATTTATTTAGATACAGAAGAAACAATTGATTTTGAAAGATAATTTAGGTAAAAATAGCTAGAATAGATGAAGTTTCGCTAATGATCAGAGTGTTAGCGTCTGTTTTCCACACTTAGCTTCCTTATGTTACTTGAGGTGGGAGGCTTACAGACGATTAGCACAAAGGGATTGTCTTAAGCCTTTAATAGACCTAGGACAATCCCCTTTAACTAGCACTATTATATTATTTATGCATATTAAGATGTTATTTCACTAACTGTATGAATAGGAAGCACACATTGTACATCTTTCTCTGTACCTGAGGCTTCCGAGAAAGGGTGAAAATAATTCATATGTTTGGACACAAATGCTGCCTGTTCTGACAGTTGTGGATTAGAAACTTTATGGTGGGTAATGATGATATGATTATCTGTGAGTTCTACTGCGCGCCATGCTTGTTCATCTAAACAAGCGGCAACTTGTACAAAAGTCCAGTTATCTTTGTGGACAATAGAATTCTGATGATTATGACCATTAAAGTATACAGCTTGCCCTTTCTTCTTTTCTAAGACACGCCATATATCTATATTAGGGTCAATAGATAATTTATCCATATCTGAGCGGGAGGTTGTATTGTATATCGGATGGTGCCCAAATACAAATAGTGGTTTGGTTCCAGATGCTTCGACGACTTCTTCCAGCCAAGCCAATTGCTCTTGATTAATCGAACCACCCCAGTCCTCATAGTCCATTTCTTTGGCAGTATTCAAAAAGGCAAAAACCGCATTTCCTTTAGCAATGGTATGATATAAAGGTTGACCAGTTATTTTTAACACATTTTCAATAGATTGTGCATACAAATCATGATTACCTAATACATGATAAAAATGTCTATCTTTACTATTGATAATCTGATAAACTTCTTCGAGCTCATCCTTAGTACCATAATGGGTTAAATCACCTAGTGAAATATGTAGATCCGCTTCATTACCGAGAAAATGGTCTAGAAAAGAACGATAGAAATCCCACTTCGCTTCTTCCAACCCTTCAACACTTGGATCAACTTCTGGAAAATGCAAATCACCTATTACAGCAAATTTCATATAATCCCTCCTTACTCCAAGGATACCTTACTAATATTAATTCACTATAAACATTTGGTAAAAAAACGTAAATTTGCTGCAAAAGACAGACGCATTCAGCAATCTAGAAGAAATCAAATCAAAACCAAAATGGTACAATAAATAAAAATATATTAGGAGGTATCACGATGACAGTACAAAACATTGTTCTTATGGTATGACAAGGAAGCGGTTGAAGCAGCAGAGTTTTATGCTTTTGTTTTCCCGGACTCAAGAATTACCAATGGAACAACTCTTAAAGACACACCATCAGGTAACGTTGATTTAGTCTCTTTTGAATCGTGGGGACAGAAGTTCATGGCGATCAGCGCAGGACCTTTTTTCAAATTCAATCCATCGGTGTCTTTCATGGTTAATTTTGAGCCATCGCGAGAAAAAGACGCGAGTGAAGAATTAGATAAAGTGTGGAACAAATTATCCGAAGGTGGCACCGAGTTAATGCCACTTGATAAGTACCCGTTTAGGGAAAGTATAGCTAGATTCAAGATAAGTATGGTCTGTCATGGCAATTAATCCTATCCAATCCAGAAGGTGAAGAACGACCTACAATTGTGCCATCATTAATGTTTGTCGGTGATAAATGCGGTAAGCGGAAGAGGCAATTCATTTTTATTTATCCATATTTAAGAATGCAAGGCAGGGTCTTATTGCACGATACCCTCAAGGCATGGAACCTGACAAAGAAGGAACAATTATGTTTTCTGACTTCATGCTTGAGAATCAGTGGTTTGCTGCAATGGACAGCGCAAGAGAACATAAATTCAGTTTCAACGAGGCAATATCCTTTATAGTATATTACGACACACAACAAGAGATTAATCATTACTGGAACAAGCTATCCGCGGTTCCTGAGGCTCAGCAATGCGGGTGGTTGAAAGATAAATATGGAGTTTCATGGCAGATAGTTCCAAAAGAAATGGACGAAATGATGAGCAATGGTACACCGGAACAAATAGCCCGTGTTAATAAGGCTACTCTTAAAATGAAGAAACTTGATCTTGTGGAGTTACAGAAAGCGTACAAGGACTAATATTACTGTCCATTAGTTGATTTACACGGAAACGCAAAAATGACTTAATAAGTGTTCGGTCTGTAATAACCGTTTGGTGTGCCCGCATCAGGGGGTTTAGTCTATTGATGATTTTATATCATTTAATTATTTATAATTTATCAAATATATACTGCTAGATAACTCTGTTTCCAAAGTTTCTATTGCATTATCCAATTCCACTACTGCTATCTCGTAAGAAATAATTCGCTTTTTTACACACTCTATTTTTTGTTTGATCCATAGATCTTCTCTTTTTTCTTTTTCGAGAAATGCAATCTGAGTTTGTTCGTTTTTTATAGTTTTTTGCAATTTCACTTTCTCAGCTTTTAGAATTTTAATAACTCTTAGACTGATGATAATCACCTCATGGTGTATAGTATGAAGTTATTATACTTCGTTTAATCAAAGGTTGGAAGACTATTAAAATGTGTAGTTTAAATACATTTTTAACTCGGAGCTAGCCACTTTTTATACTTTGCCTTTGAATCTAAGAGTCAAACAGCAAAGTGAATCATGAAATGAAGTAAAAACCATGCTTATCTCTCTATTAATCATCTTTAATTTGAAAAGCATCTTGTTTATCTTCAAAAAGAGGATGTGATTGATAAAGAGGAATTTTTTTGTATTCTCCCTCTTATATTTTCTACTTTCCAAAGTGTAAAAAAGAGCCTTTGAAAATCAAAGACTCAAACAGCAAAGTGAATAATGAAATGTAGTAAAAACAGACAAGCTATCACGTAAAGTGTAAAGGATACTTTCTTTGCATTCCCTGTACCTAATTTCAAAATCACATAAAGAATAAATCCAATGGCAATTCCATCTGCAATGCTGTAGGTGAAAGGTATCATCACAATTATAAATATCGCAGGAAAAGACTCACTTAGATCACGCAAATCTAATTTCTTTATATCTTGAATCATGAGTCCTCCGATAATCATTAACACCGGCGCGATCGCATTGGAAGGAATCATTTGGATATATGGAATAAAAAACGTAACTAATAAAAACAAGAAACCTGTCGTAATCGTGGTTAATCCCGTACGTCCACCTGCAGTAATTGCCGCCGTTGTTTCCGCTGTGGATACCGTCGGACTCGAACCAAAAAGACCAGATAGCATTACAGAGACCCCATTTGCTTGAAAAGCTTTCTTAAACTTCTCTGGACGATTTGTTGCAGCAACATGATTGTACGTTAAACCAACATTCTCAAACAAGACAACCATTGTGATGGAAAATACCGCAACTAAATACGGAAAAGAAGCCCAATCCGCAAACGAAAAAGCCCCAAATACTTCTTGGTACCCATTTAGTGAGAACGATTCACTTGCTTTAGAAGGCAGCACTCCTAATAAGAAGGCTATTCCAGTTCCAAACAGAATGGTCCATAAGAAGTTACCTTTTACATTACGAATAAATAATACCAGCGCAATGATGAAGGTAACAATCGTTGCAAAGACAGCCGGATCACTGAAATCACCTAGGGCAACAATCGATTGATCGCCTCGCACAACCAGATGCCCCTTTTCTAAACCGATCAACATCAGAAATAGACCAATTCCGATATTAATTGCTAGCTTTAACGATTCTGGAATCGCATTTTTTATTATCGTTGTTAGCGATGAAAATGCAATCAACGTGAAAATAAGGCCTGACATAGCGGTAACACCAAGGGCCTGTTGCCACGTGAGCTCCATGGACTGTACAAGCGTATAGGTAAACATCGCATTAATACCCATACCAGGAACGATCAGAATTGGCGCATTAGCCCATATTCCCATAATTAAACAACCTACAAATGAAGTAAGGATTGTACCTAGTACTGCTCCTTCTAAAGGAACACCCGCTTCTGATAAGATCAAGGAATTCACGGCAATAATGTAAGCTATCGTGAAGAACCCGATTAATCCAGCAGACAGTTCTTGTTTTACACTCGTCTCATGTTGTTTTAATTGAAAAATATCTTTTCTCAATGTAATTCCTTCTATTCAATTATCCCTCTCCCAGCCCGCTCTAATAAAAGAGCCAACTTATATTGTATTAAATTTATGGAACTTGTCAACTCTAATCGGAAAAGGTTCATTTAACTATAACAACTTCATATCACTTCATGTCCGATCGTTCTCAATTTGATATTTGTATTATCTCATATCGCGATTTATAATAAAGTTAACATCATGAAAACGCTTTACCGAATGAATAACTCTTTGAATAGGAGCATGAGGAGGACTTAGCATGAGCCAATTAGAAAGAAATGACAAAATGGAACACCTACTAGAGAAAAACAAATTTAATGAGGAAACCATATACAACATGACAGACGAACAAATTGAATATTTTCACTGGCTCTATTTCGAGGAATCTGTATATGACTTAATGTAAAATTTTAAAAAAATATATACACAGCTCTTGGCTAAAGTAAATCCGAGAGCTGTTTTTTAATGGCAAAAATTCATACAAAATCTTGCTAGTTTAAATAATTATTCTTCTTTTACCTCTGATATATATTTATTTATTTCATTTAAATTTGGAAGCGCTGGAATACCGCCTTGTTTTTGAGCAACATATGCCCCCATAGCGTTTCCAAATAGAAGTAATTCACTCATTTCCTTTTCCGAAATATTTTGATATGACATGTTGTTTTCTAATATCTTGTATAAAACTCCTGCAAAGAAAGCATCACCACATCCGGTTGTATCGATAGCCTTTATAGATAATCCTGGTTTAAACAAAATAACATGTTTGTTACAACAATAGCTCCCTGTACTACCAGCTGTAATAAAAAGTAAAGCCACATTATATTGCTGAAAAATCAGTTTAGCACCTTTCTCCACCTCGTTCGTACCTGCTATAAATTCTAGTTCTTCCTCTGAGAGTTTTACTATGTCTGCATAATATAATAATTCTACTATTCTTTCCTTTGCCCCTTCTAAAGAATCCCATAAATCACGTCTAAGATTTGGATCATATGAAATAGTTACACCATTTTCCTTTGCTACTTTTAAAGCTGTTCGCGTAGCTTTTCTAGATGGCTCGTTTGTCATCGAAATAGAACCTACATGAAAAATCTTAGTTTGAGCAATTGATTCAGGCTTTAGATCATCTTTTGATAACATTGTATCTGCTCCTGGATTTCTGCAAAAACTAAAAGAACGATCTCCGCTTTCATCTATATGAACAAATGCAAGTGTTGTATGTATATCGGAATATACCATGCCCGATGTGCTAACCCCATTGTTGTACAATGTGTCTTCAAGCATATTTCCAAACTGATCATTCCCAACGCAGCCTATAAATGATGTTTCTTTACTTAATCGAGAGAGTGCTACCAATAGATTCCCGGGAGCTCCTCCTGGGTTTGCAGCATAAACCGGATTCCCATGCTCACTAACTCCATTTGGTGTAAAATCAACTAATATCTCGCCTAATGCTGTTACATCTACCATTTTTTCACCAACTTATTTATAATTTACTCTTTCACAAGTCTCTATAGACAGTTTAAACTTTCATTTTTTATATAGTTTCACTACTACATACTTCTAAGAAAAAAGCCAGAATCTTATTTCTCGGTCTTCTGGCTTTCTTCACACATTTTAAAATGGTTAAGTTCTAGGCTTTAAAAGATATCCCTCTTCAACCTTCATCTCACCATCTAAAGCATGAAGCGAAATTTCTTCACATGCTTTATCCGGATATACTAGGCTTGTTAAAGCAAACTCTCCTTCATTTCCAAATATTTCTATAGAAGAAGAATCAATAACCAAGTTTAGTTTAATCTTTTGTGTATCAAATAATTTTATTTCTTGTGGCATTGAGAAATTATCTGAAAAAGAATTCATGCCTGAATTTTTACGATCCAATATTAATAATTGTTTTTGTGTATCAATTATTATGGATGTTACATTCGATTGTGTATGATGAATATCCACTCCATATTTTGTCGCATCCATATTTTCGATATTTAGCGTTATCATCCCATACGATTCATCAAAATCATATCGTAGTTCCTTATCTATCAATTTGTTATTGATTACTTCTTTTCTTGTAAAATAAACATCTAATTCTTGTACAGGTTGCTGTATCACGGAATAGGAATCCTTGACTTTACGAATCCCTAGTTCCCTAGGTAATGTCATTTGACTTCTCCAACCTTGAGTTGGTACCTCATTAGCATAACGCCAGTTACTCATCCACCCTAAATAAATACGTCTACCATCTTCTACTGGTATATCAGAAAAGCTTACACCTGCATAATTGTCTTTCCCGTAATCTAACCATTTTTCATCCTCATGTTCAGCCTGAAATACAGAACCATTAAATGTACCTACAAAATATTGAGTACGTGAACCTTTTTCGAATTTAGGATTATCTCCTATACTTACAAAAAGTACCCACTTAGATTCTTCGCTATTTTCTACCTGTAATTCAAATAAGTCCGGACACTCCCAAACCCCGTCATGAGATCCAAAGTTATCTCCAAACTCACTTTCAAAACACCAATCTATTAAATTAGGAGATGAATAAATAGATATAGTTTGACCAGTCGCCAACACCATCATCCATTTGTTAGAGGAGTGATGCCAAAATACTTTTGGATCTCTGAAATCAACATTTGAGTCATGTTCTAACACAGGATTATGTTGATACTTTACCCATGTCCGTCCATTATCATAACTATAAGCTAAACTTTGTGATTGTTTTGGTGGGATGTATACTTCGTTCTCTAAATGATGAGTAAAAATCGCGACAAGCCCCGGTTCATCAGGAAAGAAACCTGTGGTATTATTCCAATCAACTACAGCACTCCCTGAAAAAATGGTGCCATTTTCATCGGGATATAAGGCAATAGGTAACTCTGTCCACTTAATCAGATCTTTACTGACAGCATGGCCCCAATGCATGGGACCCCATTTGCTGTCATTTGGATTGTATTGAAAAAAAAGATGGTATTCTCCTTTAAAGTAAATTAAACCGTTTGGATCATTCATCCAATTCTCTTGTGGTGAAAAATGTAAGTGTGGTCGATATTTTTGCACTTGACATAGTGACATAATTATTACTCCTCCGCATTTCTATCATAGGCTGTTTGTTTAATTTCTAACCATTCTTGATAACCAAGACGGTCTAATTCTGTCAGATACTCTTCCCATTCCTCATCAACATTGCCATTTGAGATCCATTCCGCCTTTTTCCTTTCTACATAAGGAAATAAATCTGCTTCAATGGTAGAAAGGTCATCTAATTCTTCTAATGTCATAAATACTTTTGGATAAATATTGTCATTATTCATATATGGAACCAACTCTTCATGAAGTATTTCTAATCTCCACGCTGCATCATCCGGCATTGTTGTTACATCACCATAATATCCATCTAGAATCGCTAATGGTCCACCAACCGAAGTTTCTTCACGCAATTCTACTGGCGCAGTTCCTTCTAGAGATAAGTGTCTTAGCATGTTTTCGCTTTCATCATATTCAAAGATATTTTGCTTTTCTTCATCACCATATGTCCCCCAGTTATTTTGCACAGACTGATGAGGATCATATAGTTGATCAATCCATTTCGCCGTTAATTCTAGATTTTCATTTGCACTAGTAATGACCATTCGGGCCCGATCAAAGCCCATTCCATTCGAACGAGCAACATGTTTACGCCCATCAGGACCTTCTAACGGCGGCAACAATTGATATTTATCGTTCTGACCAGTGATATTCGCCTTATCCCAAGTAAAATACAAACCATATCTTTCTTCTTTACCCTTAGCTAGATACGAATTCCAATCTTGCTCAAAAGCTTCTACATCCATTAAGTCTAATTCATATAATTCATGTAGATAATTAATTCCTTCCCTGTATCCTTCTTGTGCAGTAGTAAATATAACCTCATCATCGTTACTTACAACAGTATGATCCCAGTTATCGCCCTCACCAAATGGAGAAAATAAAAATGAAAGATCTTCCCCACCATGGTTGATAATAAATGACATTGGAATGGTTTGGCCATCGCCAGCCATATCATTTTCTTTAAATGCAACTAGGGCCTCTTTGAGTTCTTCAGTTGTTGAAGGCATATCTAAACCAAGCTCATCTAACCATTCAACATTAATCCAACCTGTCGCATCTAGTGAATGGATACTTTCCTTGCCAGCTCCTAATTCTTCAATCCAAGGAAAAGCATAAATATGACCATCAGGTGCTGTCATCATAGCACGATATTCAGGTGCTTGCTCTAATACCGCCTGCAGATTTGGCATATATTGATCAATTAAATCTTCAACAGGTATAATTGCTTCGTCGTTCGCTAAGTCCAGTAATTCATAATCACTATAACCTGCATTCATAATTGCATCAGGTAATTCACCGCTTGCTACTGCTAAATTTCTTTTTTCAGCAAAGGATTCGCCAGTATAATTCTTCCATTCTATGTGTACTCCTGTTTCTTCCTCTAAACGTTGTAAAATTAATTTATCATTAGGATCTTCAGGAGCCATTGGTGAACTTTCCGTCATGAATTTTAGTGTTACTTCCTCCTCTAAAGGGAACGTGATATCATTTAATTCATAGTTTTCTGATGAAGCTTTTTCACTATTACCACATCCAGCAATTAATAAAATACCGAGCAACACGCTCGTTAGTGTTAATAAACTTCTGTACATATTTTTCATCCTTTTATCCCTCGCTTTTATTATTTTAATGATCCAACCATGACACCTTTTTCAAAATACTTCTGGAAGAAAGGATACATGATCATTAATGGTAAACTTGCTATAACAATGGCAGAATACTTAATCATTTCTGCAATTCTTTGTAATTCTGCTCTCGCCAGTTGATCTCCAATCATACCTGGCTCTATTTCGTTTTGAATTAAAATGTCACGTAGAACCAACTGTAACGGATACAGACTTTTATCCTCTAAGTAAATCATGGCATCAAAGTAGGCATTCCACTGTCCGATAAATGAGTAAAGTGCAAGAACAAAAATAATAGGTTTCGCTAATGGCAATATAATACTAATGAAGATCTTAGCATCTGATGCACCATCAATTCTCGCAGCTTCTTTCAATTCATTAGGCAAGCCTTTAAAGAATGTCCTTGCCAAGATAATATTCCAAACAGTAATAGCTCCCGGTAAAATAATCGCCCATGGACTGTTAAGCAAACCTAAATCTTTTACCAGTAAATAGACAGGAACCATTCCCCCATTAAAGAACATGGTAAAAAGAAAATAAAGCATAATTATTTTCTTCCCTACCAGATTATCAATAGATAATGAGTAACCCGCAAGAATAGTAAACCCAACTGAAACAAGAGTAAAACCAGTTGAATATAAAATAGAATTTATAAATCCTCTCACGATCGACCCATCATTAAAAATTCGAACATACCCATCAACTGTCCAATGTTTGGGGTCGAATGAAAGTCCTTTCGTCAAAAGAACATCAGGCTGTAAAAAGGAACCTAATAGTACATACAAAAGAGGTAATGTAACAATTAGCACTACGACAACCAAAAGTATCTTATTAATAAAGAGTAGCACTTTGTCTGTTTTCGAATTATTAATGAGATTATTATTCATTTTCACTACCTCCTCTCTAATAAAGGGTTTCGCCATTTGCTTTTTTTACAACTGTATTAACTGTTACTAACAGAACCAGGCTAATTATAGAATTGAATAAACCAATTGCCGCACCAAATGACCAATCAGCAGCTTGCAGTCCTCGTTTATAAACGTAGGTATCAATAATTTCTGATGCAGGTAAATTCATCGAAGTCTGAAGTAAGTATGCCTTCTCAAATCCAATCGTCATTATTCCTCCAACAGCTAAAATAAACAACACCGCCATCGTTGGTTTCAATGTTTGCAAATCAATATGTCTGATACGTTGAAATAATGAAGCACCATCAATAGTGGCAGCATCATGTAATTGTGGATCTACATTCGATAGAGCTGCGACGTAAATAATCGATGCAAACCCCGCAGACTGCCAAATTCCAGATGCTATGAAAATGGTTCGAAAATACTCAGGCTCAGACATGAAGGAAATCGGACGATCTATTACTAATGTCAATAGTACATTTAACGGCCCTGCAGGTGATAAAAATATAAAAGTCATACCAGCAATAACCACCACAGAGATAAAGTGTGGTGCATAAAGCACTAGCTGAATATTCTTTTTAATATTCGCTCTTCTTACTTGATTTAACATTAGAGCTAATATTACAGGTACCGGGAAGCCAATCAGCAATTCGAATGTACTAAGCTTTATCGTATTCATAAAGATTTGATGAAAGTTTGGCGATTCCAAAAACTTGATAAAATGTTTAAAACCTACCCATTCGCTTCCCATAATTCCCTTTAATGGGCTAAAATCTTTAAATGCGATTGTCACACCATACATCGGAATATAATTAAAAATAAAAACTAAGATAACAGCAGGTAATAAGAACAAGTACAAAATATAATTCTTTTTGATATATTCTAATGAACTTTTCTTCTTTTCCCTCCCTTCATTTATCTGTTTGGTCAGTGCATCTGACTTAGGTGAAGTATCCCAGCCTTGCCCCATTAGAAGTCCTCCTTAGATCAATTGATTTCTTTAGAATAAAGTGAGATTTCCCTCAGTGGGGTTTTTGTCCCCCACTGAGGGTTAGCGAACCGCTTTCATGTGTTTAATATACCAAATAATGAAAGCGTTTTATTTCAATATTTTAGGTTGATGAACTTCAAAATATTTGGGTAAAAAATTTTGATAAAACAAAAAAATCACTAGTACAAACTAGTGATAGTGAATGCTTTTTATTAATATGACTCTTTAAGTCCTTGCTTTCTCGGAAAAGATAATGCCGCTATTTTCATTACGACAAAGCAAAACAAACTGATTCCAAAAAGGAGAATTAACGCCGGGATATACATATATATAAATAATATAGCGCCTAGAAAAGCGATCAACATAATAGTGTGAAAGGGTCGAGCTATTGTCAGTATGCATGCATATCGAAAATACTGTATTAACTTAAAATCGAAATGAACATACAACGGAAAAATATACAATATACTAATCGCATAGAATATCCCTATGACCAAAATCAAATTAAACATCATCATTTGCAAATAATCGTTGCTTATTTGTTGGACAATTTTAAAATCTAAAAATAAAAATACTCCTATGAAAGTAACACTGTATCCCATCAGGTTTGATTTCATAAATTCGTTTTTGAACTGTTTTATAAACTCTGGTAAAACTGGTATGTCCTCATCTTCTAATATAAATTTTCTGATAACAGCAAATAATGCTACTGTCGACGGGAAGAAACCGAACACAATGAGGCCTAATAAAGAGAACGTAATCCATAATATATTTAGTAAAATTAAATTAAATCCTAAATTCCCCAGTCGTATATACCACCTTTTTTCCAGCATGTTGATTCATCCCTTCATTTAAATGCCATTAATGCTTATAACTACTTTCACTTTAACAAAAGGAGTGTTTTTAGGATTATAATATTTTTGGAAAATGTCATATAAAATTTTTGGGAACTTTGAAAGTCCCTAAATACAGGAAGGGAATCTATCAATCTTATGGTTACTCTATTTCTTTTAAACGTTTATTAATTGTTTCAACTGCTTCATCAACAGAAGACCCAACATCTTTGTTAGCAATACCAATATCCTCAAATAATTCCTTTACTGCAGTGCTGATATCAGGATAAGCAGGGGTTACAGGACGATTTCTTGAATAATAATATGCTTGATGCAAAAATATATTGTAAGGATATTCATCAAATACTGGCAAAGCCTCTGCAACCGAATATCTTGCTGGAATATCTCCGGTTATGGTTACATACTTTTTCATTCCTTCATAGCTTGTGACATAACGAATAAACTTCCAAGCTTCTTCAGGGTGTTCTGTTTTAGAGGAAATACCTAACGCCCAACTTCCATTTGGAACTACCTGTTTATCTGCTTTCGGGAGCGGCGCAACTCCAAAATCTTCTCCTAATATGAAGCCGTTTTTTTCCAAATCGGTTAATGCCCATGAACCAAGAACTGTCATTGCCAGTTGATTGGTTTCGAAAGCTTTATCTGGTAACTCAAGTGCTGCGACTCCTTCTTTATGATACAAGTCTTGGTAAAACTGAAGAGCAGCAAGAGCTTCTTCTGAATCCAGATAACCACTTACTGTGGAGCCATCAGGGCTTAATACACTAGCACCGAACTGCCATAGTAAGGGTAACTTAAAATAAGCTGGAGATTCCCCATTACCGAAACCTTGAGCTGGATCAATCCCATACACACCTTGCTCTTTGTTTTGTACAGCTTTAGCTATTTCAAGAGTCTCTTCCCAAGTCATAGGCTTTACAGGACTTTTCTCTGGAAAAGGTACACCAGCCTCTTCAAAAATATGCCTATTATAGTATAATGCAATACTAGATTCTACGATTGGCATTAAGTAGATTTCATTTTGATACGTTAAACCCTCTATGGTTGATTCTGGAAAGTCTCCCTTTATATCTACATCTTCTTCCACAAAAGGATCTAATGATAGCAAAATTCCTGAATTAGCGTACAATGCTAAATTAGGACTGTCGATAGCCATAATATCTGGTCCAGTTCCAGTAACGATTTCCGTACGCAATTTCACTTCATAGTTACTATATTCTATTTCTTCCATATTAATATTTATGTTAGGATGCGCAGTTTCAAAGTCACTAATCAACTCGTTGTATGCTTCATTTTCAGCAGAATTACCAAAATTACGCCAGAATGTCAGGTGTACCTTGTCTTCCTCATTCATCACCTCTTCAGCACTATGACGACCACGATCAGATGTTAGTGGTTTTACTACCATTAATAAATAACAAGTGACAATACTAATTAATAAAATGAAGACTAAGATATAAACTATTTTTTTCATATGCATACACCCTTTATTCAAAATCAGAAAATACTGTTAGAGACTTACGGTATTCTGCTGGTGTTTGACCGACATGTTTCTTAAAAACTGTACTGAAATAAGCGGAACTAGAAAAACCGACTAAATTAGCAACATCAATAATCTTTAAATGTCGGTCTTTTAGAAATTTTTTTGCTTCTTTCATTCGTCTTTCAACAAGATATTCACTAAAGTTTTGACCAACTTGAAGCTTGAAAATTTCTGATAAATAAGCACTATTAATATGAAATAATTCCGATAAGGCGGTTAAAGAAACATCATTTCCATAATGCTGATCTAGGTAGCGTTTAACACCATCAACAATTAATTTCCCATCGGTTATACGGGTATTACTTACTCGTTCAATGATTATACGTGCAAGTTGAACAAGGTGATCCATCACTCTCTTTTGGGAATTAAGTTCCCAAATTGCTTGTTGGCTTTCCCAAATAAATCTTTGTGTTTGGGTCGTTTCCATATCATATTTTTTAGCAATTGCGCTTAAAGAAAATAATATTCTGTTTGACATGATGGAGAAAGATAACACAGATTGCTTATTCGTTTCGCCAAGCAACAATTCAAGTTCTGACTTAAACCGTTCCAAATTGGTTTGTTCAATTGCATTCGTTATTCTTTTTTCTAACTCTGGTGAAAAATCGGCAATTCCTTCTTTTTTCACTGTTTCATCAATAACTTGCGAATGAGTTCCTAATTGACTTTGACTCCAAGACAGTAAACTAGAAATATACCCCATTTTAAATTCGGTTATTCCCGTCACAATATTACCGATGCCAATCACCGCTTCTAATTTAAGTAAAACTTTCACATTATGCTGAACTGACTTAACTAAATAAGACGGGTTGTTTGAGTCATCTACCAATCTTAAAAAATGGATCATATTCGTATAATTGGGATCATAAAAAGATAAGACACCAGATTGTTTTTCGGCAATTTCTTTACATAACATTTGAAAAGTCATCTGTAATTGTTTAACTCGATTAGAATGCTCGATTAGATCCCGTACCTCCACTGTGATAAACTGAACCTTTACGTTTTCCTGCAGAAGACTGTGTAATTTTAATTGTTTTAACCTTTCTTTGACAATACTATGCTGCAGCCATTCTTCTTTCACTAAGTAAAGTAAATATTGCTCTTGCACTTCCTGTAGTTGGGTACGGACAAGTCTTTGCACTCTCTCTAATTCTAATTGTTTACTCTTGTCATTTTCTATTTCTTGTCTCATTCGCTTTAATACTTCTTGTAATTCGTCTGGATCTACTGGTTTTAATAAATAATCTCTCACCCCTTCTTTCATTGAATTCTTCACATACTCGAAATCTGAATAACCTGATAATACGATAACTTTCGTATTTCGATAATTTTCCTGACACTGCTTTGCTAATTCAATTCCGCCCATTATCGGCATTCTAACATCAGTCAGTACCAGATCAATTCTATTCTCAGCAATTAATGCGAGTGCCTCCTTGCCATTTGGTGCTTCTGCTACGATTTGAAAGCCTTCCTCTTCCCAGTCAACCTTCCAATGTAGTCCTTTACGTACTTGCGCTTCATCATCAACGATTATGACTTTCCTCATTCATTTCCCTTCCCTCATAGTTTATACCTAATGTAATTCTTGTCCCTTTATTTATTTCTGAGTCTATCTGATAAGAGAATTGTTCTTCGTAATATAACTGTAAGCGATCCAAGACATTTTTAAGGCCAATACTATTTCCGCTACTTTCCAATGTACTTGATTTAGTTTTGTTATCATCATTATCTATCAAATGATAAATAACTTCCTCGGACATTCCTATCCCATCATCTTCTATAACGATTGTGAGATGATTTGATTGATAACTCGTTTTTATATACACTTTTGCATGGTTTTTGGCAATGAAGCTATACTTTACTGCATTTTCAACTAGTGGTTGAATAATAAATTTAATAATTGGAAGATTTTTAGATTCCGGATCTTCATCAATAGATATATGGAGCGCATCTTCGTATCGAAGTTGTAAAATAGTTGCATAGTTACGAATATACTGAATCTCCTCACCAAGTGTGACAGTATTAGACTTTGTATCCAAAGAATATCGCAACATTTTCCCTAAATAAACACTAACATTCATCACATCTTTATTCTTACCTTGAGCTGCCAATCCCCCCATAATTTCCAAGGTATTATTTAAAAAATGGGGATTTATTTGCAACAGTAATGCTTTATACTCTGCATTACGCCGACGAATATTAGCTTTATATTCATTATCAATTAAACTCTTTAACTGTTCGAGCGTATGAGCAAACACACGTAAAACATAACGTACTTCATTATTTTCTGATTTTATTGTTGGCATAATCTGCTTGGCACTATTAAAATCCCCCTTCTCCAGGTAATTCATTGCTTTAGTTAGCTCTCGAAGTGGATTAGTAATAGAAGATGAAAATACAAATGAAGCAATAATGGTAATTAAAAACACTCCAAAACTCAGTAAAAGCATACTTTTCTGAATTTGATAGGGATGGGCAAACAAATCCGCTTCAGTAACTTCACTCATTAAAATCCAATCACCTACTGATAAGTGTTGATAAAATAATAAATATTTTTCATTATCACCTTCTATTTCTAACAATCCTTGTTCGTTTTGCCTGTCTTTCATCTCTTCTAAAGAATCAGTAACAATCTCTTGAGGTGTTTTTATCTCCCCTGTTAATACATTTGCCCCCTGTTCGTTGACGATAAAAGTATTTCCCTGCTCACCAATCTTTATTTTATCTAATGCATTTTCAATCAATTCTGTAGAAAAATTAACCTTAATAACACCGCTATCACCAAAGGAATTCATATCAACTAAAGGGATAAGATGACTATTAATATGTAAATCTCGCATTACAGCCGACTGTTGATTCGGGTCTATATGTGAACGTGTATATGTTTTATTATGATTCTCAAACTCGCTATACCAAGTGTTATTTTCTAAATCAGCATAATCTCCCCAAATCCCTTCCCCGTCATGTGTAAAGATGGAAACTGAAATATTATTAGAGTTATTGACCATCATCGAACTTAGTAAAGCGTTTAATTCATTTCTTACTAATAATCGAGCAGTGGTCAGTGTATCATCACCTTTTTGTTTTGTTTCTAATTGTAACCATTCCTGCGTTATCGGGTTAACCAACACTTGTTGTCCTACATCTTCAGCCTGCTTGGTAATAGAATCAATATAAAGTGAAAATTGGTCCATCATCTCAACCGTTAATTCTTGCGTTTGATCTTTAATATAAATAGTAAATAAACTAGGAATAACTAAAGACAAAACAAGAAACGGGATGGTTAATAAACAAGAAAACACTAGAAATAGCTTATTTCGCAATGAAAAAAACATATTCGTTCCTCCAAATACATATAGAACATTTTAAGCTTTATTAAATTAACAAATAGATTAATTTCACTTCTCATTATATCACGGGAAAGCTTCCTCTCTTTAGCGTTATCATTACAAGGTGAGACTTCAATCATTGAGGGTATTACGGACGGTTAGCGCCATGATAAATTAATTTAGAAAAGGGAAGTTTACCAACCTCCCTTTTCAGCCTATTGCTTACCAGTTAATCTACTTCTGAAGATAATGTCCACTGCTGATGTAATTTCGATGGGTCATATTCCTGTAACGTTAATTCACCTTCTTCTGTTACTTCCATTGCTTGACTATTAAAAACAGATATTATCGATACAGTTGCATTCTCGTTTTCTTTTATTATCCAACGTTGATTATCGTAACCGAGGTAATCATATAGCTGAATTTTATTCTCGCCCGTATCTAAATCAATAGTTTTTCCCTCTTCATTCCTTATTGAATAGGAGTCGTGTTCATCTCCAGTAGGAATTAAGGTCCAATTTGTCAGCTCATCTTCTTTTCCTACTGTAACCAATTCACCATTATTAGAAGTAGCTGCATAGATGGTTTGCCCAGTATGAGAATTGATAAAGGAAGTTTCCATTAAGTCAGCTTCCGTTACATTACTAATTTTCACATTTTGATAAGTAGCTCGCCCTCCGAATACGTTTAACCCAAAGTGTCCTTCTGCAAAGGTACCATCTTTAATATTTATAATGTTCTCACCACCTACATTAATTCGAATCTGTGGACCATTTGCTTCAATTTTTACTTTATATATTTTTCCAGGCTGAATAAATGCTGGGACTTCCTTGATTATCATACGTTCTTCAAAACGTCCATCCATTTTATAAAAAAGACGAAAAGCTTTCATATTAGGATCTAAGTTAAAGTAATACCCACTCCTTCCATCTTTGCTTGCACGGAATAGTATGGATCCAGCTCCACCAGCTTCATCAAGCATCATGTCTGATTCGTATATAAAATTTCCTCCATTTTCTTTTGCCATGTAATTAGCATCACTGTTATGCGAACCTCGGATCCCATCTTCCGTAGTAATCCAAGTGGCACCAGATATATCTGAGGTCCAACCTGTAAGATTTGAATGAAACTCACCATCGTATACGCTTACATTAATCTCTTCAGACACTTTCTTATCTGGTGTTGATGCTGTAATAGTTGCTTCTCCATCACCTATTGCTTTGATTACTGCATTACGATTATTAACAGATTCTATCTTTACGATATCAGCATTTGATGTCTCCCATTTTATTGGCTGCATTTCATTCTCTTTACTGCCATCAATCGCTGCATACACTGAGTGGGTATCTCCAATATTCATCTCTATCTCTTTCGTATTTGTCACGATACTAGCTTTCTCATTTATATCTCGATTCCAGATATCATTAAGTGTATGGACTTTAAGGGACACTATATTAACAGCGCCGTCTTCCGTGTAAAAGCTAACTCCTCTACTCGTTGCTTTAGGAAAGATGACATCAGAAAATACTGATTTTCCATCGTTCGCAAACACTTCAACAGACGCATTATCCACAAAAATATTCAGTTTAATGCGTTTATTTTCTGGTAGTAGCGGAGCTTCATGTAAAGTTGTAAATTGGTTAGAGAAATCTGTATAACCTGAATTGGAACGATCAATAAACATTAGATTATCTGTTATGTTGTAACCGACCAAAGTTTTTTCTTCTGTTCCCTCTCGAAGTTGGAAACCAAACTCGGTTACGTCACTATTAGATGGTATTTCAAGCTCCGCTTCGATTTCATAGGATCCTTCGTTTACTTTTTTTAATAAGTTCAAGGCATCTTCAGGTTTTATATGTTTATTCTCTGTTTCAAAAACTGTTTTGCGAATCATTTGTAATTCTTCAATCGGCGCTTGAGCAAGTCTAATTCCTTCATCTGTTTGTATTAACCGTAATTCTCTTGGAATAGTAAGTTGACCCTGCCATCCTTCTGTTGGAAAATCAAATGGATAGTCCCAATTTGTCATCCACGCCATCGTTATACGGCGATTATCCGGCATATTGGCAAACGACATGGAAGCATAGAATTCTTTACCATAATCTGTCTTCAATTCCTCTCCAACTGGGTTGTCATTGATGAATTTCCCATCTGGTGTCAACTCTCCAATAAAATATTCTGCATCAGAACCTTCAGTATTCGGATTTGCCCCGGTACTGATCATAAGCACCCATTTCTTCACGTCTGTATCTTCGACTTGCAGTTCAAAAAGATCCGGACATTCCCATACTCCTCCACGAATATAATCACCATAGCCAAAGTTATCTGTATGTTCCCACTGAATAAGGTCTTTAGAAGTAAAGAATCGAATATGGTCTCCGCCCGATACAACCATTATCCAACGATCATTCGCTTCATCACGTACTACTTTCGGATCGCGAAAATCCCAGCCTCCTGGATCTTCCTCGTTTTTCCCCGGATTTTCAATTACAATCGGGTGTTCTGTTGAATATTCCCATGTACGGCCTTTATCCTTACTATAAGCAAGACCAATTCGCTGATTTCCATTGTGAGCATCAGGGTTAAAAGAAGTATAGTACGCTATCAATCCTTTGCCACCAGAATCAGTAAAAAGCCCCGAATCATTATGCAAGTCTGCTACTGCAGATCCTGACCATACATGCCCATAATCATTCCACGGCAAAGCTATAGGTAGATGTTTCCAATTAATTAAATCTTCACTAACTGCATGCGCCCATTTACCACCATCTTGATGGAAGAGATGGTACTCACCTTCGAAATATACAAGTCCATTCGGGTCACTGGCGGATCCTCGAGCTGGCGTATAATGATAATCCGGTCTATAATTTTCTTTGTAATAACTATTTGTTGGAACTACATAGACATCTTGAAAATAACCTTCCCCTTTTAAAACCGTCAAGCCTGTTAAACCATCCGAGTAACTGCTATCTGTAACTTGTACTGCGGGATCTGCATAACCATCTAGATACAATGTTATTTGCTCTTTATTCACTATTATTTCCAAATGGTGCTTAGTACCATTTGGTGATTTAAAGCTTCGTGTAGATTTTCCAATCACTGTTCCATCTGTTTTTTGTAACCGAACTTCCATTTCCTCTCCATGCTTCATAAGTATAGCTTGATAACCGTCAGTCCCATCTTCATTCATACGGAATGTAAGACCTGCCTCCGCTTGTTCGTCATCAAGAGAGACATTACCTTCTAACACAAAGTCACTTGCTTGTGTTTCATATACTTTCTTAGCTATTTCGTTCTCATCTGCTAGTCCTTTTAAACCTTTAATATTTGGTTCCCAATTTCCTTCCTCAACTAAAGTTGAACCTAAATTTGTAGTAACTTCACTCACTTCTACATTCTGAAATAATGCAGAGCCATTCCATACATTTAGTCCTAGATATCCGTTATGATAGAGCGATACATTAGAATCTATGACTGGAGTATATTGATCTTCCCAATATACTTTAATATTATCTGCTACTACTTTTACCTTTAAATGATAGATTTCTCCTTCTTGAATATTTACGTGAGTTTCTTCTTTTAATCTACCTTCATCACGAGCATCACGAAGTCGAATAATTCCTGCATCTGGAGCTATTTGAACCATATAAGAATCCCAACCATCTTCACCAGATCGAAAAATCAAGGTAGCGTCTGCTGATTGGTCCAAAATTTTTATATCTGCTTCATAAATAAAGTCTTCTGATTGAACACTTGAAATCGCCATTACATTCTCATTTGGTTCGGATGTAAGCTTTAATCCTTGTTCTGTGTCTTCCAGTGTGCCTTCTCCATGTACTATCCAATTAGCTAAATTTGTGTTTGCGTTAATCACAGAAACCTCCTTATCTTCATTTGTACTTACTACTTGCTCTGTTGGCAATGCTTCCATATAGATCAATTTAGTGATTATTAGTCCTATTACAATTAAGAAAAGCAAACGAAAAACAACCTTTTCATTTAATGTATGATTCATCAACAAAACTCCTTTCCAAAAGAAAGATTTATTCGGATTATTGGTCAGCCATGTTTTTCTTAAATATTCTCCTCCTTGACATTTTGATTTAACAAATTAACTTTCGCAATAAGGTTTTTTCATAATGTCAACCGGTTGACATTATGTTTAAATCGGGGTCTTACTTTATTATAAAACCAATAGTATAGTAAGCGTTTTCAAATGTCAACCGGTTGACATTTAGAAAATAAGCCATTAGTTGAACTATAAAGGCCTTTATGTCGTTTTATTTATGATGATCTGAGGTAATAGAAAAGTTTCCCTGTGAAGCTCTTTATCTGGATGCTTAATAAGCTCCATCATTTGCGATACAGCTGTTGAAGCAATATCTTCTATTGGCTGCTTAATCGTAGTCAACTGTGGTAATAACTTGTTTACAGTGGAAGTGCCGTCATAACCAACAATTTTCAGCTGCTTAGGCACTTCAATATTCATTTCCTCAGCAATTTGCAAACAGCTTGCTGCCATCAAGTCATCACTAGCAAAGATACCATCTGTTTCAGGGTGTTCGTTAAAGATTTTTTTGATTGTTTGGATGATCTCTTCTTCATCGAAGGGACTTTTTACTACATATGTTATAGGTTTTTTGATTAAATCTTCGTATGCTTTTCTTCTTAACTGAGTTGGTGTCTCCAGTTCAGCAGGTCCATTAATATGAATAATAGATTTACACCCACGTTCAATCAAATGTTGAACTGCCATTTTACCTCCTTCATAATTATCTGATCCCACGACTGGTATCGTCTCAGCAAGGTAATGATCAATGGCTACTATCGGGAGATTTGACTTCTTATACGTCTCAACATCTCGATTGTATGAACAAACAATAATACCATCTACTTGGTTTCTTATCAGCATAACGGAATACGCTTCTTCTTTTTCCGGTTGGCCAAGACTGTTACATAAAATCACTCTATAACCCATATCGGAACAAATACCTTCTATAGCTAAAGATAACTCACCATAGAAAGGATTAGAAATATCCGGAATGATCAAACCTACTAAATAGGTTCTTTTTTTATATAATGATCTAGCTACATCATTTGGATAGTAACTTAATTCCTTCATAGCGCTTTCAACTTTTTGTTTTGTTTTCTCACTAATATACCCGCGATTATTTATAACACGTGAGACGGTTGTGGGTGATACACCTGCAACTTCAGCAACATCATTTAGCTTAATGGTCATGTGTGTTTCTCCTTAAAAATAAATATTAAAGAATTATACTAGTCTGAATCATTCTTTTTTATTAGATCATACAATGATTATTTGAGAGTGTAAAATATTTTGAGTAAGTTTTTTATTAACTGTTATTCTTTATCTACTAAATTACGTTTCTAATTAAAAATATTTAAATAGTGATTGGTAACTTTTGTATCCAAAAATTCAACGTTTTTCACCTCAATAGTAATTTAAAAACAGAGGCAACCTCAATCTGCTTAATAAAAGGTTGTTTTACTAGTAAGTGTGCAAGTTTACTTTTAAGGAGAGAAAATTGTGATAGGAAGTCAGATTTGTAAAAATAGTACTTATTGTTTATTCGCATTAAGTCTTATATTACCTTCTAGTAATGCAGCATTTGCTGATCCAGGAAAGGTGGCGTGCTGACGGAGGAGCTCAAGGCGGAGGAGGTGAATCTTCCACTGAAGTTGATTGTTCAGGAATTATAGATAGTAATGCTGACTATGAAATCCATGATTTTCAAGAGAATGGATCTGTTTTCTTATAGAAGGCAATAATGTGACAACTTGTGAAACGATTTTCGCAACTACTAGTGATGGGTATAGGATGCAAGATTTAACGGAAAATGGTGACCCTGCTACAACTAAGGGGATTTTTGTTTATCGCTCAAATGGACCAGGTGGAATTCAAGTTGGGGATGTTGTTCGCCAAACAGCAGAAGTTTTGACAAATTGTTCTTGTGCAACATTTTCTGCGGCTAGTAACATCACCCATTTACTTGAACTTTCATGCCAGAATACTTTTGGACCTCCAAATACTGGGGGATTTTCAGTATTATGAATGACAGGATTACCTGAATATTTCGACCAAGTTCTTCCTTTATCCGTACTATATGCCAAACTCTAGCTTTGTCCCCCAAAACTCCGCAAATGATACTCTCCTTCGTGATTGAAGGAGCAATCCCATCTCTACTCACGATTTGCCAGCCTGTTAAATCTCCACTTTCAAAATTGGCATCGGTGATATCTTATTTCTCAGTGGGATGCACGGGAGCATTTACATCATCAATGTTAATATGTCCCCAGGATCCTGTAGCTTGATCAACCACCTTTATATAAACTTTCTCGCCGATATATTCTGAAGCATCCCAATGAACACGCGTATATCCTTCTTGATCTCCACCAGTTACTTTCATTAGCTCTTTACCGTCAGCATCTCTTACTAGTGCCACATACAAATGGTAAATATCATCTCCACCAGACACTAGAAAATCTATTTGTCCATTGCCTCCCAGAATGAACTTTTGGGAACGAATCTCACCGACTTGTGAATCATCACCTTCATAGATACTGTATAAATGGTAGTTTCTATGGTGATTAAATGGACCACCCCATCCCCAATCATTTGCACTTGTCACGTCTAAATCAGTAAAGGCATCTCCACTCAATATGGTCCACCCTGATAAATCTGGTGTTTCAAAATCATGATTTACTAATTCATCATGTTCTGGTTCAGGTACGACATCAATGGTGTTGGTTGCCGTTAACCCTCCGTCTCTTGTTTTCGCTGTTATAGTAACGGTCCCTTCAGCATGTGCAGTTACTTTCCCATTTACAACAGTAGCAATCGATGGATCATCCGATGTCCAAATCACTTCTTTATTCGTTACATGAGATGGTGTAACTGTTGCCGTGAGCCATTCACTATCGCCTTCTATTAAATCCATACTACTTGGATTTAATGAAACACCAGCAGCCTGTACAGGGGTATAGGCCGAATTCATTTCCCAAA
Organism: Gracilibacillus salitolerans; assembly: GCF_009650095.1. Taxonomy (GTDB): domain Bacteria; phylum Bacillota; class Bacilli; order Bacillales; family Amphibacillaceae; genus Gracilibacillus; species Gracilibacillus salitolerans. The sequence continues at coordinate 4,026,018 of NZ_CP045915.1, forward strand.
TCTTTAGTGATTTAACTGAAATGGTATCACTATGATCATTTGCCCAAAGCTTTAATCCAGTGGCATCATCACGAGTTGGATATGCTCTTGTCGTTAAACCTTTTAATCCATTTATATACGCATTAATCTCTGAACGATCCACATAAATATGAAGTTTAATATTATCTGTTCCTATATCTACGTTTCCACCTTGATACCATTTTTCCACATCTGGATCAAGACTGGATTTCAAACGATTCACCCAGAATTCTTTACTACTTTCTTTATAATATATAGTCGTTTCTTCTTCTCCATTTGGTGAACGTCTTAAACTAATTCCCGCTTCATTAGCAGAACCATTATCTATCTCTAATTCAATTTCCAACATATCTCCATGTACAGAAGAAAGAATCTGATTAGCATCATCAAATGATGTATCTGAGGTAATATCAACTAGTTGGTCCCCTCTTAATTGTTCCAGCTCTTGAATAGGTTGAATTCCCAATTGACCATCTGATCGATAGGAAACCTCTACCGGCAATCCATAATTATGAGCAAAACCAGCATCATAATCATCATTACCAGGTCTTCGCCCCTGCGTTATGCTATGAATAATAGTTCTGCCATCTGGTGTTACCATACCTGCTGGACCAGTAAAATGCTCTCCTACATCTAATAAAGTGGGCTCTTCATTATCAGGAGTAAAACTAGCTGTTTCCGGATCCCAAGTTCCTATCCAATAATAGGTGTATCTCGATTGATATTCTTGTCTGGATGTTTTAGCAGGATTAATTAAAAAGATATATTTACCACTGTCCCCTAATGGTAATAATATTGGCAATTCCCATACACGGCCTGTTTTAGGATACTGATCATAGTCTCCTACAAACAAATCTCCCTGATATGTCCAATTTTCAAAGCTAGAATCTTTGGTGGAATATACAAGTGCTGTACCTCCAATAGGATCCCCATTTTCATCCTCTTTTCCTGAAGTCACCAGCATATACCATGTGTCCTCATCTTTAAACACAAACGGATCACGAAATTCGCCTTGAATTCCCTCTCCCTTTTGCTGCTCTAATATTACTACCTGGCTCTTTTCCCACCGATTTAAATCATTATCCCCATCTTCTGGATAAGTACTTCTCGCAATGTTAATCCGTTGATTAGGAAAATCACGATCATCGCCTGCCGTATAAAAAATAACCGGTACATCGTTATCATCCACGACAGCTCCACCAGCCCACGCACCATCAGGGTCCACATCATGTTTACCTGGAATTACAGCATCATCGACATCACGCCAATGTACCATGTCATCACTTACTAAATGTCCCCAACGAATATGATTCCAAAAAGGACCTCTCGGATTACTTTGATAAAACACATGGTACTGTCCATTAAAATAAATAGGTCCTCCCGGTTCATTTCCCCAATGATTTGGAGGTGACATATGAAACTGCGGACGATGTTTATCCTTCGCCAGGATACTTCTATCCATTTTCATATCTGGAGTGGGCAAATTGCCATTCAAGTTACTTAAATATGAATCATAAGCATTCTGAATTTCTGTTGCACTTAATGTTTGATTATATATTTTCACCTCGTCTATTAAACCACTGAACATATTTAAATCATATCCATATAACCACATACCATCATTGTTTTTACCAATTAATAAATCTTTCACGCTTGGTTTTATCTGTTGGCCAGCAGGGAAATCTCGTGAAGCTACTTTTTCACCATTTTGATAGAGAACTGCTTCCCCTGATGCACTATCATACGTTGCCGCTATATAGGACCACTCTTTTAAAGGTAAAAGTGTATCGGACATTACTTCATACCAATCTGAGCCAGTCCCGAATTTAAGTCCCCAAGTGCCGTGGCGAAAATTACCTAAGATAAAGCCCTCTTTCTCTTCCCGATCGTGCTGATTGACAATAGCCGATAACCTGCCTTCATCACCATGTTCGAAATTACGTGGTGCTACCCATGCTTCCACAGTGATGGCATTATCTGGTGCAGGAAATTTATCCGGGGTATGTGTCACCCAAGTAGAATATCCATCAAACAATAGAGCGCTATTTGAAATCCCGTCACTTTTCCATAATGGATCTTGTGAATCTTGGAAAACTCCCTCATTCAAATGATAATCGACTGGGTTTTGTATGCTTGATACTTGTTCTGTGGTGACTTTGCCTGTGCCTTCATCTAAATTCCAATAACCAATTAGATTTTGATCATACACTGAATTGTACACATGGAAGTCATCAACATTTATATGTCCCCAATCACCTGTTGCATGATCTACTATTTTTATATAGACTGCTTCCCCTATATATTCGGATGCATCCCAAAACACCCTTTGATATTTTTCTGTATTTCGCCCCGTTTCTTTAAATAGCTCTTCTCCATCTGATTCTCTTACTAGGGCCACATATAAGTTTTCCTCATCTTCACCACCACTAATCAGAAAATCAATGCCACCAGATCCATCCAGTGTAAAGGTTTCAGAATGCAATTCACCTGTTGAGGCATCACCACCATCTTGAAAACTCCACAAATGGTAATCCCCTTCATGGTGAAACGTATCCCCTTGGCTCCATTCATTTTCATGGACTAAACTATCAGGTCCAAATGCATCTCCACTCACTATTTCCCACCCTCTTATTTCATCTGGTGGTAATGCTGTATATTCAAAATCATGGTTATAGATTGAAGGTTCAATATGATCATGCAAAGATGGCGTTGGTGGGACATTTACATCATCAAGATTGATATGTCCTTCTGTACTATTATCCACTATTTTTATTCTTACGGTAGTATCAATATGTGATGATGCATCCCATTCCACTCTACTGTATGTGTCTGTCCCTGTACCGGTTGCTTTCATCAATTCTTCTCCATCTGATTCTCTTACTAGAGCAACATATAGATTATCTATATCTTTGTCACCTCCAGTAAGAAAATCTATTTGTCCATCTCCCCCAAGTGTAAAAGTCTCACTTTGCATTACGCCAACTTTGGAATTGTCTCCTCTTCCTCCCCAAATATGCCAGAAGTTATGCTGATTAAAGGATTGTTTATCCCAATATTCTGATTTCGAGCTGATATCTGTGTCAGTAAAAGCTGTTCCATCGACGATTTCCCAAGCTGACAAGTCTCCTGTTTCAAATCCTGGGTTTGTAATGGTATTGGCAGCTTTTACATCCGGTATATCTCCTGAGATCATCCAATGACTCCCATAAAGCAAGATTATCAAAAAACATATACTAATCTGTTTGACCATTTTTTCTTTTCCTCCTCTTTCTGTTAAACATTCATTCCCCTACTATAAAACGCTTTCATTTTGATTAACCCGTATTACTCAAACCTATTCATAAAGAGGAAGCTACCTTCTACTCCCTCTTTAATTTTATGGCTATCTAAGTTCCCACTTAATCAATTCATCAATATGTGTATGGCCTTCTGAATGAAGCAACACTTGCTTTCCTAATTCTTTTGAAAAGAATAACGAAGTAAATACGTGTTCTCCATCATTCACAAAAATTTCAATCGAAGAAACATCTAAAAAAATGTTTAGCTTAACTTTTTGGCTTAAATCTATAGAATGGCTTCTCGTAAAATCATTATGAATCGCCATATTTTTAATAGGGAATTGAGCATTTCGACGATCTAGGACTATTTCATTTCTAGATTTATCAAAGCTTAACAATAATTTTTCTCGGTCCCCTTTAAAAAATTCCATATTAAAATAATCACTATCATTCATACAAAATTGAATCTCCATTTTCTGACAATTTCCGTGCAATTTATCGTTCTCAAAGTAATCCTTTATACTAAAATGACTCCACTCTATCCTTTCCTCTCTATACTTGTCTATCGTATGATAAGGTTTTTGAATAAGCTTTCCATCTTTTAGCAATAGTTCTCGGGGCAGTGTCATGGAACCATTCCAACCATGGCCTAGTTCATGTAAAGGATATTCCACGTCCCACATATTCATCCAAGCAACCATCACCCGTTTTCCTTCTTCAGACAAGATAGTTTGCGGAGCGTAAAAGTCGAAACCTTGATCCAGTTCCTGTTCGTTTTCCACTATGAATTCACCTGTCTCATAATCGAACTCACCGATTAAAGCCATCGTAGAATGAATATTTTCATAGCGATAGCCGATACGCGGAATTTCTTGAGGTGAAAAAATCAATACATGTTTTCCATCTAATTCAAATAAATCTGGGCATTCCCATGCTGTTCCATACTCTGGACCTAGTGAGAGTTGATTTAAATATTCCCATGTAACGCCATCATTGGAACAATAGAATAAAACATGTCCAACATTCTCATGACTCTTTGCACCAACTATCATATAAAATCGATCATGGTGCTCCCAAACTTTTGGATCTCGAAAATCTTCCAATCTTATGTTGGAAGGAACTTGTTGGGAGGAAATGACAGGATTATGTTCATATTTTTCGTATGTTATACCATCCGCTGACTTAGCTAAACATTGAACCTGTCTAATAGGAGAAACAATTTCTTCGCTTTCTATCACCCCCTCTTTCTTTTTCAAATTTTGATCATATAAAAAATCCAGGAATGAATCATTATGCCCGGTATAATAAAGCCAATGTTCATTCCCTACTTGAAGCCCTGATCCTGAGAAAACACCATTTTTGTCATAACTTTTATCAGGTCTTAAAGCGATTTTTTCATGATCCCATTTTATTAAATCATCACTAACGGCGTGAGCCCAATGCATTGGCCCCCATACAGTATCATATGGGTAATACTGATAAAATAGATGATAGCTATTGTTAAAAAATGAAAAGCCGTTAGGATCATTCATCCAGCCATATTCCGGCATTAGATGATAATGATGTCGATAAGTCTCGTTTGTATTTTTTGTATTTATTGTATTTATTGTCATATCTAATCACTCATTTCTTTCTGTTTCCAAATAGATTGAAGTCTGAAAATTTTGATTGATTTAATTCTAATATCAGTGTTACCAACAATAGACAAGTAATCACTATTGGATGATACGGGGGAGGCTCTGCTGGATATCATTTTTTTCTGATTCAAATAACATTCCATCGCAGAATGATCAATAAAAATATGGGCTTTAAAACCTTCATCCAGTTTTAGTGATCCGCCTTGAATGTCACCCTCTTTATCCTTTCTGCTTTCCGTTCTATCCAGCCAAACCCTATCGTTTGCTTTGTCAAAAAGCAGCTTTGTTTTTTCTTGATTAGCGGGATCCTTCTTTAACTCGAGTCCAACTAGATTCTCGGTTTCTTCAAATTCAATCATGATCTCTAGCATTTTATCCTGAATATTTTTCACTTTATGATTGGCTTCTTCAATAGATTTATTGCTTTCATGGATTAACAGCTCTTCTCTTAATGAAGCTAAATTTTCTAAAGGTTGGATACGTAATTCCTGATTCTCCAAGAATAACTCAATTGGCAGGCCTGCATGATGAGCCCATCCTGCTTCATATTCTTCTTGTTCCTCTCGATCTCCTTGAAGAATGGAGAAAACAATCGTTTTATTCGTAACAGGATCCACAAATCCACTTGGACCGCTAAATTTAAATCGACCGTAATCCATTAATTCCGGCTCTATTGTATCCGGGATAAATTGGACTTTTTGCTTATCGAATTCTCCTAAATAATAATAAGTATCCACTTCATATTTCGATTCATCATCAAAGAAACTCATAAAAATAAAGGCATACTTCACTTGCCCCTGCTGATCACGTACTGGTAATAAAACAGGGAGCTCCCAATTGGTTCCGAGGTATGGATAAAGGCTACTATCTACTGAAAATAATTCCCCTTTAAAATCCCAATGCTCACAATCAGTGGATGTATATATCCAAACTGTAGGTCCCTTATCTTTCACACCGCCTCCAATGATCAAATACCATTTTTCTTCTGTTTCATCTTTCCAAACAAATGGATCTCGAAATTGTGAAGGGATTCCTTGTTGGTCGGTTTGATAGATAGCTCCTTGTGGTTCCATTTTCCAATCGACTAAATGGGGATCTTCAACATTTTCAGGACGAGCAATCGCTACACCTTGATTGTATTTTTTGTTGAAATTGGCAAAGGTATAGAAAAGATAAGGCTTGTTATTGGGCCCTATAGTTGCAGAGCCAGACCATACACCTGATGGCGACAATTCTCCCTTTTGCGGAAAGAGAGCCGTTTTTTCATTTTCCCAAAATACTAAATCATCACTCGTCCAATGCCCCCAATGTAAATGGGAAAAATAAGGACCAGATGCATTTTTCTGATAGAATAAGTGATATTTCCCTTTATAGTAAAAAGGGGCATGCGGCTCATTCATCCAATGTTGCGGAGGAATGGCATGATATTGAGGACGATGCACATCATCTAATAGTTTTTGTTCATCGAGATCGATATCCTCTAATGGCACTGATCGCTTGTCACGTATTTTGTCATATTCTTTTTGAATGTCCTTATCTGTCAGTGCATGATCATATACCTTTATAAAATCTATCAGTCCAGCAAACATGCCCCCTTTAAACACCTCACTAATCTCAAATGGGTGATTATTTAATCCGATGGATAACGCGATATCAGCTGGACGGAAATATTTTATGTTAGTACTTTCAAGCTCCTTCTTTCCATTGATATAAATCGTAACGGAGAGTTCTTCTTGGTTATATGACACCGTTAGGAAAGATTTTGTAAGCAATTCAAGTTGTCTATCGGTTCTAAATCGATAAATATTTCTTCCATCTCCTAATTCGAATTGCACTTCTCCGTGTCGAAAAATACTTAAAGCGAATCCTTGTTGACTCGACTGATTAATCTGATCGATTATGGTAGTAGGTACATCCCCGTGACATGCTTCAAAACACCGAGGTGCAAGAAAGGCAGATATAGAAAAAGACCCATTTACTTCTAAAGGTTGATCTTTGATATAAGTGGAATATCCATCAAAGTCCACTGCATATCCAGATACGGGTGATTCCACCCAATTAGGAGAACAACTTGCTTTATATTTTGCGTGATTGAATACATAATGAATGGGCAATATATTGCCGCGAATTGCTTCTTTTGTTTGATTACCTTTTCCTTCACGAAAAGGAAGATCATATATTAAACTCATAACTCACCTCTCATTATTTAATCCCAGATGAAGAATTCTGAGGAGTAATGTATTTTTGCCCCAAAATATAGATTAATAGAATCGGAATGGTGGTGACAGTTAATCCTGCCATGACTTGGTTTAAATAAGCAGGCTTCGTTTCATTCATAATATTTACCGCAACTGATAATGGATATTTACTCTCTTCTGTAAAAACCATTAGTGGCCAAACATAATCATTCCAAGCGCCGACAAAAACCAATATACCAATGGTCATAAAAATAGGTTTGGAGATTGGTACCACTATTTTGGTAAATATCTTCCAATTAGATGCCCCATCTATATAAGCAGATTCCCTTAGTTCTTTAGGGATTTTTTGAAAAAACACCATAAACAGATAAATATAAAAGGCACTTCCAATATGAGGAAGCGCTAATCCCCAAACTGTATTCGTCAGATTCCATTGATTGATAATGATAAAAATTTGAATAAATACAGATTGAAATGGAAAAATAATTAAAATAATTAAAGCGCCTGTAATAAACTTTTTAAAGGGTACATCAAATACAGCTAAAGCATACCCTGCCAACGAATTAACGAATAAGCTTCCGAATACAATAATAAAAGTGTAATAAACACTGTTAAAGAAATGGATCGAGAAATTAAATCGGCTAAACATTTCTTGGTAAGGTACTAACCAATTTTGAATATTAGTGAAGTTCGGTATAAAACTTTGCATCGAACCTATTTCTTCTGAAATTTCCACCACGGTTTTTGTACTGCTTACAAACATCCAAACAGTGGGAAATAAGAACAAAATAGCAAAGGCGATTAATACGATATATTTTAATAAACGAATGACCGTAATCCCTTTCACCCTTCTTCCTCCTTTACTAGCTTTCTTTGGACAAAGGCAATCATAATCAATATGATGGCAAAAATGACGGTGATGGCACTGGCATAACCTATTTGACGATACCTTGTTCCTTGTTCAAACATATATAAAAGAATACTTGATGTACTGCCTTGCGGTCCGCCATTTGTTATAACTAAAGGTTCAATGATGATTTTAAAAGTTCCTGTGGTCACGACAATTAGTACAAATACGACCTGACCTTTTATACTAGGAAGCGTAATATGTTTGAATTTCTGCCAAGCATTTGCCCCTTCCATAGAAGCTGCTTCATAAAGAGAAGATGGTATATCCTGAAGAGCAGCCATTAAGATTAACATCTGAAAACTGATCCCTTGCCAAAGAATAATGAAGGAAATGGTCGGGAGTGCTAAATTTGGGTCAGAGAAAAACTCTTGTTTTGCAAAGCCTAATGAAGCCAAAAATTCGTTTACAATTCCTGAATTGGGATCTAAGATGTTTTTCCACAATAAGGAAACAACGATAATAGACAAAATATACGGCGAAAAGAAAGCCGTTCGAAAAAGTGTGTTCGTTTTGGACTTTTTCGCAATCAGCGTGGCCAAAAATAAAGATAAAATAACCTGTAATGGCACAATATAAATAACGTATTTCGCTGAATTAAAGAAAGCCTTCTTAGCATATTTGTCATAAGCTATTTCCATGTAGTTATCAAAGCCAACAAAAGATATATCATTTGGTTTCAGCAAATAATAATCAGTAAAAGAATAACCAACGGCTAAAATTAGTGGATAAATAACAAAGATACTGATCAACGCAAAAGCCGGAAGCAAAAATAATATTTTTCCACTAAAAATAAAATCAAGAGTTTTATTTTGTTTTATCTTTTGCTTGATATTATGCATAACAAATACTCCTTTGATGGGATAGCAAGTGTACGATTTAGCGTACACTTGCTATTTTCTAATTCTTACTTAAACCTATCTGCCTCACGATCTACTTTTTCCTTCGCATCATTGATGAGACTTTCGAGTGATCCATTATCTAATGCAATTCCTTCCATAATGTCACCAAGTGCATCTTCCAACACTGGGAAAATAGGAGATTTTGGCTTAAGATGGTTCGTATTGACTAACTGATCTAACATAAGCTTTCTTGGGTAATCGCTATATGTTTCGGATGAATCTAGCAACTCTTTATGACCTGGAATTAATCCAGCCGCTTCTTCCATTTTGATCGCACTATCTTTGTTTGTTAAATGCGCTACTAGCTCAGCTGACAGTTCTGGATACTCTGTGTTTTGTGTTGCTGCGATATACCAGCTGCCATGCGGTGCTGATTGATGCCCATCTTTTCCATACGGGTAAGGCATGATCGACCAATTTAAATCTGGATACTCACTTTGAAATACATCTACCATCCATGGTCCTTCAAAACTAATCGCCGCTTCCTCTAATGCAAAAGCGTCTTCTCTTGTTGTGGAAGCTACAATGCCATCTCTAAATAATGTGTCTAAAAATTGTAATGCTTCCATTGTGTTGTTGCTATCTAAATATCCCTCTGTATCAAGACCATTTTCTCCGACCATTCTCGCATCATTGGAAAAGATAATAGGAGAATGGGCATACATATGCCAACCGTTATTTTCTGTAAACATATGGACAGGCTCTTGACCCATGTGATCTTTAAGCTTTCTCGCATTCTCTAAAAATTCTTCATAACTCCAAGCTAAATCCAACGTCCAATTACCATTTTCATCTGCTGGCACCTCAATGCCTGCTTCTTCAAATAAATCGACGTTATAGTAAACGGGTGATGATAAATCAAATGATTGCAAGGCGTAAATATTATCTCCTACACTACCAGCTGAAATAATGGTATCTAGGTATGAATCCAATGTTGCTTGATCTAAATATTCATTGAGCGGTAAAAGAATATCAGAATCCGTATACGAAGCAGCATATACGCTCTCTAATGCGATAATATCTGGCAGTTCTCCAGTAGTGATCGCTGCATTGAGCCGATCATTATAGCCGCTTCCTCCTCCTGTTTTGACGATATGTTCTACCGTCACGTCTACATTTTCATGAGCTTCTTCGAATTCTTTCGCTCTCACATCATAGTTTTCTCCTTCTGGTTCATCAGCAGGAACATGTACCCAAACTTCCAACTCTTTTACATCCTCTTCTGCATCACTGTTTTCCGAAGTATTATTTGATGAATTAGAACAAGCAGCTAATGCCAAGAAAATCAACGGGATCACCAGAAAACTAATTATATTTTTCATAACTTCTCCTCCTTTTATAAGGAAACGTTTCCACATTAGTAAATTTAAAAAGGGGTTAGCCCCTTTTTAATGTTATATGGAAATGTTTCCATCTTTGAAATTAGTATATATAATCCCCTTCATATTGTCAATCCGTATTTTTATATTTTTCCATTAACGCGTTGTTTCCCCTTTTACAAATTCAACCGGGTGTATTACTGGCGTTACATAAGAACCTTTTATTCTTTTGATTAATAATTCCACCAAACTTCTTCCCATTACTTCTACTGGTTGTCTAATCGATGAAAGTTTTGATTTTAACACTTCATAAACTTTAATGCCATCATACCCTATAATAGACAGCTCTTCGGGAACTTTAATATTTTGTTCCTTTGCCAGTTCAAAAAGCTCCAATGCCATAAGATCATTTTCAGCAAAAACCCCATCTACGTTTTTATATTGAGATAGAAATCGCTTTAAAAATGCTGTTTGGTCTTTTATCGGGTCTTCTTCTGTATAAATAATATAATCCATCCCATCTTCTTTTGCTGCATCTTCAAACCCTTTTTGCCGTTTCTCAACCTCTGTTAGTACGCTGTTTGAATAAGATCCAATATAAGCAAGATGCTGACACCCCGTGTCCTTTAATACTTGAAAAGCGATTTTTCCTCCACCGTAATTGTCACTGGATACATAAGGAATTGTACCAATATGGCGATCTACCAACACAATCGGCATAGAATTATGAATTTCACTTTCAATTTCGTTATAAGAAATCCCGATAATACCAGAAACTTTGTTCTGTTTAAGCATACTGATGTAACTCAACTCTTTTTGAATGTTGCCGGTAGAATTACATAAAAGCATTTTGTAACCGTTTTTATCTAGTGCATCTTCAATATAATAAGCAAGTTCCGAGAAAAAGGCATGATGAATGGACGGTAAAAATAGCGCCACAATTTTACTATCTTGCGTCACAAATGCTCTAGCCGTTTCATTGGGAACATATCCTAATTTATTAATAGCATCTTGGACTTTTATTTTTGTACTTTCACTCACATATCCAGATTTATTAATAACTCGCGAAGCCGTGCTAATCCCTACACCAGCTAGCTTCGCAACATCTTTTATCGTTGCCATAGTATCACCTCAAATAAAAGCATACCATAAATGAAAACGTTTCTCTATTTTTAGAAAAGTTATGTTTCCATCACCAATTTTTTTGTTCATGGTTCTTTCTATTCCGAGCTATGGTGAAAAAGGCGACATTTTTAACCAATACGCAAATAGTGAGATGAGGGGGAATTAGAAGGTTTTTCTGATTCTTTTCCTATATTGTATGCAGGTTGCCTTTCTGGCCATTTTCGCTTTACTAGCAATCTAAAAAAGAAGCTGCGTAAAAAGTTTCTAGCTTGCTTACGCTTCCCCCTCACATTAAAATAATCTAGAAAATCTTTAAATTGTGCTAGTACTTCTTGGTTCCTCCAACATAAAGCTATTATACAATAAGAAAAGGTAAGCGGTTACAATATTAGTGCCGCTTTATGATAATCCACACAAAGGAGTGATTCATGAAAGTAAATTAGTACACACCTTAGGAACCACTAATCACACGCTTCACAGTTAACTATCCAATTTCAAGGAGGAAAACTATGCTAAAAGGATGGAAAAAGGCAATTGGGGTTGCATCGATCACCGCATTAGTGCTAGGGATGCCTGGTCCTGTTTTCGGTGCAAGTGACAGTAACAATGGTAAAGGTGTCGGCCAAGGTTTATCAAAAGACAACGGTCGCAAATGGTCGGTTACCGAATCAGATGATATGATCTATATCTCCAACAGAGATGGAGCCACTTTAGGCTATTCAGCCAATTCTGGTGTGGAACATATTATCCGTGCAGGGTACGCATTTAAAGATCTAAACCAAAATAACCAATTAGACGACTATGAAGATTGGCGGCTCCCTGTTGAAGAACGTGCAGAGGATTTAGCATCGAAAATGTCAAAAGAACAAATAGCTGGTTTAATGCTATACAGTTCCCACCAGAGCATTAACTCCTCAGAACTCACGGAAGCGCAGACAAGCTATATCGTGAACGACAACCTACGTCATGTACTAATCACAAGTGTAAAAAGTCCCGAAACAGCTGCACAATGGACTAATAACGCACAAGCATTGGCAGAAGGATTAGGTCTAGGTATCCCTTTAAACAATAGTTCGGACCCACGACACGGATCAGATGCAAGTGCAGAGTATAATGCTGGAGCTGGCGGTGACATCTCCATGTGGCCGGAGTCAATTGGATTAGCAGCAAGTTTTGACCCTGAACTTGTTGAAAAATTTGGTGATATTGCATCCGAAGAATACCGCGCACTCGGTATTTCAACTGCTCTTTCACCTCAAATTGATATTGCTACAGATCCACGTTGGTACCGATTCCCTGGTACTTTTGGTGAAGATCCGAAGCTATCAGCTGACTTAGCCCGCGCCTATGCAGACGGATTTCAAACATCAAAAGACGAGGACGAAATTGAAAATGCATGGGGCTACAACAGTGTTAACACAATGGCGAAACACTGGCCAGGTGGTGGATCCGGTGAAGGTGGGCGTGACGCACATTATCCATTCGGAAAATATGCCGTCTATCCAGGAAATAATTTTGATGAACACCTTGTACCTTTTTTAGATGGGGCCTTTGATTTACAAGGCGGAACAGATTCCGTTGCCGCAATTATGCCTTATTATACGATTTCTTGGGATCAGGATCCGAAATATGGAGAAAATGTAGGAAATGCTTATAGTAAATACATGATCGATGACCTGCTTCGTCAAAAATACAGCTTTGATGGCGTCGTAACTACCGACTGGGGTATTACAGGTGATATTGGATATGAAATCGAGGATATGGAGAACTTCGGCTATGGCAGCTCTTGGGGTGTAGAACACCTTTCTGTACCTGAACGATTCTATAAAGTGATCATGAATGGAGTCGACCAATTTGGTGGTGTAGATGAATCAGATGATATTCTTAAAGCTTATGAGCTTGGCGTGGAGGAACATGGTGAAGAGTTAATGCGCGCCCGCTTTGAAGAGTCTGCAGTCCGTTTATTAAAAAATGTGTTCCAAGTAGGATTATTTGAAAACCCTTACCTTGATGTTGCAGAAACAAGTGAGGTTGTCGGTAATCCGGAATTCATGCAAGCAGGTTTTGATGCACAACTTCAATCGATTGTCATGCTAAAAAATAAAGAAAATGTTCTACCACTTCAGGCTGAAGGCAGTGATCAGTTAACTGCATATGTGCCAGAACGCTGGTATCCTCCAGTTAAATCACGTTTCGGTGGCGGCGTTACTCCTGGTTACTATGAAGTACCGTTTAATATGGAGGTTGTGGAACAATATTTCAATGTGACAACTAATCCGGATGAAGCGGACTTCGCACTTGTCGGCATCATGAGTCCTGACGGCGGTTTGGGTTATTCTGTAGAAGACCGTAAAGAAGGTGGAAATGGTTATTTACCGATCAGTTTACAATACAGTGAATACACAGCAGATTACGCACGGGCAGAAAGTGTTGCCGGCGGTCACCCAACTGAAGACTTTACGAATCGAACGTATAAAGACAAAACAGTGACTGCAGCAAACACACAAGACCTTGATCTTGTTCTAGAAACAAAAGCACAAATGGATGACAAACCAGTGATTGTCTCCGTTCAGACAAACAATCCATTCGTTATTGGTGAATTTGAAGATCACGCAGATGCCATATTAACTAATTTTGGTGTACAAGATCAGGCCCTGCTTGAAATTGTTTCAGGTAATGTAGAACCATCTGGTCTCTTACCATTCCAAATGCCGGCTGACATGAAAACAGTGGAAGAGCAATTTGAAGATGTGCCACATGACATGGAAGTACATGTAGATTCAGAAGGAAATGTTTATGACTTTACATTCGGTTTGAACTGGGATGGCGTGATTAATGATGAACGTGTAGAGAAATATAGTCAATAATAATAGAAAAGCCACTTATGATTACCGTTATGAGTGGCTTTTTATTCTAAAAACTATTACTTTACACTTTCTCTTCGTCATTTACTTTCGAAGGATACGCCTATTTATTTAATTGCGGAGAGTCTGGATGTAGTTGCATAAATTCGATTCGGTTACCATCTGGGTCTTTTATCCAACATTGATGGTTTAAATCTAATCCTTGCTGTGGTTCCACATCTAACGTTAGCCCTTTTTCTTTTAAATGGCCTGCAATTTCATTTATATCGTCTACTTCTAAACACAAATGATTATAACCAATAGTCTCACCATCTATGCTATTACTTTTCTTTCCACCATAAAATAATTCAATAAATTGCCCTTCACACACTTTTAGATAGATAATCCATGGCTCGTTATCTTGATTATGTAATTCAAATAACTTTTCAAAACCTAAATGATCACAATAAAACTCTAACGACCTCTCCATATTTTTAACGGTAAATGCTGTGTGACCTATTCTTTTAATCATCGTTTCTCCTCCTCGTCTCTTTTAGTGATCAATATTATGGTAGCGTTTTCAGTAAAGCTTATCATATCCCTACCATTACTTTCAACTTTTTACAACGGTTGCTACAGAGTATTATGACAATATGAAAACGAAGACAACAATTCAAATATTTCTTGAATCACATTTTTTATTCCTTTCTCATACAAATAGGCCCAATTCAGATTAATTGCTGGAATCGGGCTTTATCATAGTAAATTATTCACAATAAATATCTTTATTTGAAAGGCCCTTCGATGTAAATTAATTTTCGTATTGGGATATCCCGGAAGTTTGGCGACAATTGTGACGATGACTTCTTTCCTGTCTAAGTATTTAAATTTTCAACGCTTGACCACTCTGGTATGATTTACAATTTCTTCAGATCCTTTGTTTATGATTCCATTCAACATGCCAACCATTATTATTTAATAGATTAGTATAATAATCATCGTCTAAATTCAACCCAAATCCTGGTGAATTAGGTACAGAAACTTCTCCTTCTTTAATAACATAAGCAGAGTCATCAATACCTTGAATATCCATTCCATCCCACTCAACAAACAAAAAGCCGTTAATATTTGGCGCTAAATGCATGAGTGCAAAATTACCATAGGATCCCCCATAATTATGTGGTGCTGTGTGCACATTAGCCTTATCTAATTCTTCACCAAGTTCCAACCATTTATGGAATCCATACTGACGAATATCGTATTGAATGGCATCAAGCAGACCATCTTTAGCCCATCGAACAATATTAACATCTGCGTTTCCTTCCCCATCAACAACCATAATATTCAGGTTTTGTTTTTCCAACCATGATTTTAACTCTGATAAATATTCTGGGTCTTCATGAAACGGTTCCTCAATCCAAGTTAAATTGGCATCAGCAGTTTCTGTAAGTACTTCTTTTGTTAAGTTAAGATTGTATCCATTATTTGCATCAATCATAATCTTTGAATCAGGTCCTAATACTTCCCTAACCCCACGAATAATTGCAATATCTCGTTTTTTCCCTTTTTCCAGCTGCATATGCATGGCACCTCTGCCAACCTTAATTTTAAAGTGACGATGCCCCTTTTTGACTCCTTCTAAAGCCTCCATCTGGATTAACTCGACGGCATCTTCATCACTTTCCAAATGTAGATCATCAAAATAGAGGGAAGTATCATAACAAGGAACAGAGTATTCATCAACACTTGAGTCTAAAAATAATTGATATACAGGTTTTTTTGTATATTTTCCTAACCAATCCAATAAAGGAAATTCTATAGCATAATAACTTGGTTTTACTTTCCCCTCTGTTGTAAAAAGATCGCTCACTGTCAATCCAACTAACTGCTTTGCGTTCTCTTTTGAAATACGAGACCAGCCGAAACCAGTAACACCCTCTATGGTTATTCTAACTATATCCATAGGGACTTCTTTTCCGTGAACACCTAACCTAGCATTGCCTCCCGCTGGTCTTGACCTTACTCCCTTAAGTAGCGCCCATTCTATTCTTTCTACTTTTCCATCTCTTTTAAGCCTAGACATTACCATGCACATTCTCCCTTTCATAAATAACTAAAATTATTTATTACCAGTAAAAGATATCCCCTTATCCTCTCCTTTAACGTCCCCTAACCCTATGATACAATAACTCTTTTAATGCCCAAAAGATTAGGATTAGATGCTGTATCCTTGCAACTTCCTGCATTTGTTTGCAACTCTGGCTTTTTATTAGCAACTTTCCGCATTTATAATTTCTAATTCGAGACAGTGAACGGATAGATACCCTTCCCAATGGCCTAATTGACCATAAATATGGCTTAATCAGTGTCGATAAAGTATTCGTATGTATTTAAAATGAATATATACGCAAACAACGCATATTAACGGATACAAATAGCTAATTCTGGTTTAGTCTGATAAAGGAGGCTTTCACATTTGAAAACCATAATGATTTCACTTGATTCTCTCCGAGCTAAAAGATTAGGCTGCTACGGATATTCTAAACCAACAAGCCCTTATATGGACCATATAGCCTCAGAGGGGGTTCTTTTTGAAAATGCATTTGCATCTGACATACCAACTGAGGCAGCTCACACCTCCATCTTCACCGGAAAAGTAGGGCTTCGGACGGGAATTGTTTCTCACGGCTCACAATTAAACAACCTTTCCAAATCAACAGCGTGGCTCCCCACCATGTTACGTCAAGCAGGATTTACCACTGGAGCGGTAGATAACTTATACCAATTAAAAGAATGGTTTGCCAGAGGCTTTCGTTACTATATTAATAGTGTCGGTAATAAAAGATGGATAGACGGGGAAACAATAAACGAATTAACGAAACCATGGCTCAGAGAGCACAAAGACGAGGACTTTTTCTTATTCCTTCATTACTGGGATCCCCATACACCTTACCTGCCTCCAAAAAAATATGTGGCTGACTTTTATGACTTAAACAAAGATCCATATGACAAGCAAAATAACAGTATGAAACCAGCATATAATCATTTAGCCTATCCTTTTTTTAAACATCACCATTTTGATTTATTAGGTCCTGTCACAGATGCCGAATACATTAATGCATTATACGACGCGGAAGTACGGTATTTAGATGATAAATTGAAAGAATTAGATAATTATCTAGAAGAATTAGGAATCAAAGAGGATACGCTGCTCATTATTTTTGGCGATCATGGAGAAAGTTTAACAGAACATGATATCTATTGGGATCATTGCGGTCTCTATGACACAACCGTTCAAGTACCATTGATAATGAGATGGCCTAATCAGCTTCCATCAGGAAAACGAGTGCAAGGAATCGTCCAACAAGTAGATCTTATGCCTACTATATTCGAAGCAATTAATAAAAGGGACGAAGCGAATATTCAACCTCTATCTCTTCCAGAAGATATTGATGGCAAAAGTCTATGGCCATCTATTTTTGGAGAAGAAGAAGGGACCCAATCTACCATTTATTTAAGTGAGTGTGCATGGCAAGCAGCACGGGGCGTACGTACGGAGCGATACAAATTTATTCGAACAAGGGACAGTGGTCCTTTCACTCGCCCACCAAGAGAACTGTATGATTTGTACACAGATCCAGAAGAAACGGTTAATCTTGCTCACTCACAACGTCAAATCGCAAAACAATTAGAGCATGAACTAGATACATGGATAGAGCGTATTTTACAAGGCAAAGAAGATCCTATGGAAAGACAAATCACTCAAGACGGACTTCCATTCCGTAGAAGAATTGAAAATATTCTAAGCAATGTTGGGCTTACTTGGGAAGAATGGCTAGAGAACCATTCTTCTGAAAGATTAGAAAAACTTTTAAACAAAAATTAAAAAAGACAGTTTCAGTGTTGATTTCTTTTTAAAAATGTTATATGTAATTATCTAAAGACCGCATCGTTACTATTTTCTAACTAAAAGTGTTATTAGCGACATTCTAATAACACTTTTTATCGCCTCTTCTTTATCGAAACTGTTATTAGGAACTCTCGAGTTTTACTGCTTTGCTTTTTATGAGCTTCGTAAAGGATAGATAAACCGAACACATAACTAAAAACGCAAACAAGCTTGGACCTAAAATCACAGCTAATCCAAGAAAATTCCTTAACGAAAAATAAAGAATAACGCTTCCCGCCATCATCATAATAGTGGAAAGCGGAGAAACAATCATGGTTAGAAATGAGGTTTTTAACACTTTAAAGACCGGAATCTCATAGTGTACAAAAACCGGGAAAACGTATAAAAGAGTTAAGATATACATCAAGGTAATAGTCGCTACAACGTATGAAATAATCGTTATCCAAACACTATCACTAGCATATTGAAGCAACTGAAAATCAATATATAACGTATAACCAATTACCAAAAGAAGCAGACCTAACCTATTGCTCTTTAGGAAATCCTTTTTATAATATCTCCAAAAGCTTCTAAAAATCGGAATATCTGTCTCCCCCATGATCCATTTACGAAATATTGCAAACATGGCAACAGTTGCAGGAAAAAGCCCAAACATAACCAAACCAACGAGAGAAAAACAAATCCATAAAAAATTCACGTACAAGAACTTCAACATCCATTCTGGTATTTTTAAAATTCCAAAAGCCCCCATGATTTCCCTCCTTTCTTCTATCAAATGGGAGGAGGACCTACCCACTCGGCAGGTCCTTATTTGGCTTGGATTTTTCTAGCATTCGAAATCGAGCCAAGATATAACTTATCATAGGCTTCTTGAGAAGATTTCAACGGTCCTTCTTTTAATCCGTGATAATGAATATTCGTGTACATTGGATTTATTCTTCCTGTCTCCGCTTCACGCTTCGCAATATAATCTTCCATTCGTTGCTGTAATAGATTCACTACCTCAGGCTCCTGGCTTGCTACATTGTGATTTTCCTCAGGATCCTTCACTAAGTTATATAATTCTATCTCTGGTTTAAAATGAAAATCCGGTTCTAATGCTTGAATCAGCTTCCATTCGGAGGTACGCCACCCATGCTTCCTCATCCAAGTACATTCTGTTATATAAAACTCTGATACAGAAGCCAATTTCTCACCCTTCAAAGGACGAACTATACTCTGTCCATTAAATGCTATATCTGTTTCGATTCCTAATAATTCTAAAATGGTCGGTGTCACATCTTGTATCACCGTAGTATCTGTAATGCGTTTACCCTCAGGCAATTCTCCTGGAAATTTTAGAATGAGTGGTACAACTAAACAATTGTCATACATACCATGATGGTCAAAATAGCATTCATGCTCATATAAGGTTTCCCCATGATCAGAGGTCAAAACAATTAACGTTTCCTCTTCGATTCCAAGCTCTTCAACGGTTGCAAATATATTTTGAATACATGCATCCATATACGCTATAGCACCTTCATATTGCGCACAGACATAGCGCTGATCGGTAACTCCTTCAGGAATCCATGACTTAAAAAAGTCTGCATGTGGTTTGAAATGATACACTGATTCCATTGATTTGTTTGCTGGATCTTTTTCATCTCCATCATAGAAAATTCGTTCAAATGGTTTTGGTGGGAGATATGGAGAATGCGGATCCATATGTCTTAAAAATAGAAAGAAAGGTTTGTCTGCTTCATTCAATCGCTTCAACTCAGGAATGGCAACCTCGTTCAAATTATCTGCTTTTGGACACTTTCCTGTTTCATCTGGTTGCCATGCTTCGTAATCTAAGTATTTTTGGAATCCTCTTGAAGAAGGGTTATTAGAAAAACCCACACAAGTCGTATTATAATCATGCTCAGCTAATATTTCTGGCAATGTTTTGAGATGATTTCCTAAGCCACCTTGATGCCGTAGTGCTACCACATCTGTCCCAAAACAGTCCATACCTGTCAGCATGGATGCATAAGCTGGTGTAGTCGGGATACTTGGACTAAAATGATTTTCAAATAACACTCCTTGACTTGCGATTTTATCCATATGAGGAGTAGTTAATCGGTGATACCCGTAACTACTCATATAATCGCGTCTTAAGCTATCGATACCAAAAACAATAACATTTGGTTGTTTCTTCATGGAAATCCTCCCTATAAAAGTTTCGTTTATTTACGTGCGTGAACAACCTCTTTAACAACCAGAAACTTCACTCTCCAAAGTCTCTACATTACTTTCTTCACGATATTTCCCTGGTGAGCAACCGACCTTTCGAGTAAATAATCGTGTAAAAAATGCTGGATCATCATAGCCTACATCCATGGCAATGGTTATCACCTTTTCGTTTGTCTCAGTTAATAATTTCATTGCCCTCGTGATCCGTATGTGATGGATAAACTCAATCACGGTTTTTCCTGTCTCTGCCTTAAAAATCCTATTCAAATGACGTGTGCTAATACTGAATAATTCTGCTAAATTAGCTATCGTTATCTTCTGGTCATAGTGTCTTTCCAAATAACCGCAAATCCGTTGAATAAACATTTTTCTTTCATGTGCTTTGACATTTAATTGTTCCGTCGTAACGTTACGCCTCACATAAATTCTAGATAATAAGATGAGCAGTTGAACTAGTTGTAAACGAATCAACGGGGAATAACCATTCCGCTTACTTTCAAATTCATCTGAAAGCTCCTCTAATTTATCAAGCATATCTTCTGCTTCTTGTCCTCTTAATTTTAAGCAACGGTGAAATCGCTCGCATTTCTCTAAAAATGGGTGAACATAGAAATAGTCCATAGATTCAGAGATCCCCAATCCACGAAGCCACGCTTCATCAAATAAACTTGGCATAAACAGACAATTAACGATTCCCAATTCATTACCTGGATTTACTTTATACGTGTGGACTTCTCCAGGATTAATGATAAAAACATCGCCTTTTGACAATGGATAATGCTTTCCTTCAAAAAGGTGTTCTGCTTCCCCTTCTGTTACATAGACTAATTCAATAAAATCATGCGCATGTATGGGTGGCGTGTTATGAGCTGTATGAACTTTGTGATCAATCCAAAATGGAAATTCCTTTTCCTTCATATACAGACTGCTTTTAATTTTCACTTCACATTCCGCTCCTTTATTCCAAATATTTGTGAAATTTCAGCGGTTTCATACAGTCCTCCCTTTCTTTACTTGTTTTCTATGACAAAGCAAACACCTCTTGTGAAGTACCTATCATAACAAGATCTCCTTATCTGTCTTCGGTACTTCTATTACTGCTCCGTTAGCCATTTGGGATTGAATAGCTGCTTCAATCACTTCCTGTCCTGCTAAAGCATGCGCACCAGAGGCTTCCATTTCGTCTGGCTCCACCCCATCTTGTACTTGTTTAACAAAATGGTCCAACCTATTTTTAAACGTTTCTTGAAAGCTCCCAACTCCAGTCATGATCGAATTACGAAGAACTAACAACTCGTCGCTATCATGTGGATAGAAAGTAAAATTTTCATAGACATTATCGATCACAAATCGCCCCCTGTTGCCTGCGACTTCACAGTACTCAATTGGATGACGTCCAGCCATGTCGTAACTACCAGTCAAATGACCAACAGCTCCTGAAGCAAATTCTAGGTTAATAGAGGCTGTCGACCAAATACTTCTTCCTGGTGCTTTGGTCATAAATGCTTGCACACGTTTGATATCTCCAGCAAAATAACGCATGACATCAACAGAATGAGGATGAAGTGCTCGTAAATGGAACCATGGACTCGTTTCATTTGGATTTTGAATCGTTAATTTCATATTTAAGAAAAGCAACGTACCTAAATCACCTTTCTCAATTA
Organism: Gracilibacillus salitolerans; assembly: GCF_009650095.1. Lineage (GTDB taxonomy): Bacteria > Bacillota > Bacilli > Bacillales > Amphibacillaceae > Gracilibacillus > Gracilibacillus salitolerans. Next base: position 4,048,036 of record NZ_CP045915.1, read on the forward strand.
ATTCTTTTCCTTTGTAAGCAGCCGGAACAAAGCGGTGATTTAAATTACTTACTAATCGCACATTATTTTTAGCAGCAAGCCGAACCATCGATCTAGCCTCTTCTATATTATTGGAAATCGGCTTTTCCACTAACACATCTTTTCCCGCTTCAATTGCCATCACTGCAGGCCTATAATGATCACTACCATTTTCTTTCCCTGCTGTTGCGATACTAACAATATCAACCTCTTCATTCTCAAGCATTGTTCCCATGTCCTGATAAGCTTGTGCTCCGTAATGATCAGCTATTGTCTGAGCACGCTCTTCAATTAAGTCACAAGCCGCTACTAATTCCACATTTGGATTTTCATTATAATACCGGCAATGAATTTTCCCGATATTGCCAACGCCAACAACCGCCACTTTTAGCACTGTAATTCCTCCCTCTTTTCCTTCGCCTCTTCAAATAAACGACTTAAATAACCACGACTTTCCGCCGCAATTGCAGTAACCTCTGGTAAGGCATAGTCTTTTGCCCCAATAATCTCAAGCACTGTGGCACCTTCATAATCTATTTCAACCATTTTATCGACCACTTCTTTTAGAGGGACGGTTCCTCTTCCAGCCGTTTGAAATTCAGGAGCAGCAATCTTTAATTGTTCGATAAATGTGTCACGGATGTGAGAATGAATAATATGTTCCGAAAGGGATCCAATTGCTGCGACAGGATCATCTCCTACACGCCCAACGTGTGTCGCATCAAAATTCAGTCCCAATGCTGGGTGTTTTACTTCTTCCATTAGTCTAAGAGCCGTTTTCGTATTGTAAATACTTTGCCCATAATGTAGTTTTAATGCATAGCGTATACCAACATCACTAGCAGCTTGTGCTAATTCTTCAATTGCTCGAATGGAAGCCTCTGTACTCTCTTCATCATCGGATTTTCCGGCACTTCCTGTCGTAACCATCGGAATACCTAACTTAGCAGCGCGTTCAAAAACTCTTTTGGTTCGTTCACGATTCTCTGGAACGAGTATATTAGTGGCCGCTTCCACACAATAAAAGTCAAGTTCGGCCTCCTCTACCATTTTTCGTATTTCCGAAAGTTCAGGTTCACTTGCTGTGTCTGTCAGATGTTCCACCATTCCAACAATGGATGATAATTCTATACCGTCATAGCCGGTAAATTTGATGTATTGGATGGCTGTTGCTAAATCATAACCGCTGAAAAGAACAGAGTTAACGCCTAATTTCATTTTTCTTCCTCCTTCAGTTTATTTAATTAAACGCTAAATATAGACCATCTCGCGTATAATTAAATCATATAGGTTAAAAAAGATGCTTGCATGGTTCATCCCGCCTTCAGGTAGGCTATTCAAGACATCTTCTTATCCTTTTACTGCCCCAGCTGTCATACCATCCACAATTTTTTTATTAAAGAAAATAAATAAAATGAGTGGCGGAATCGAAATTAATAGCACGTCGGCAAACAACAAGTGATAGGACGTTCCATAAATTCCTGTGAAATTATACAGGGTAAGCTGTACCGTAGCATTATCCGCTCCGGGAAAGAAGTACAACATGTTTTCAAAGTCATTATAGATTTGAATCGACGACAATACGATAACTGTTGAAGTGACTGGTTTTAATAAAGGGAAGATAATTTTAAAGAACAATTGAAATGGCCCACATCCATCCATTAGTGCTGCTTCGTCAAGTTCTCGCGGAATCGTAGCGACAAAGGCTGTATACAACAAACAGGCAAACGAAAAGTGCAACGCAGATTCAAGAAAGATGATGCCGGGAAATGTTTTGAATAATCCCAGTTTTTGTAACACCCAAATGGTAGGTACTATTGTCGGTGGAATCATCAGCCCCATTAGAATAACGTAATTAAGTCTTTTAGCCATTCCTTGCCTGCGCGAAAGAATAAATCCAGCCATGGAACAAATCAAAATAATGATGGTAATAGATGATATTGTTATGATAGAGCTGTTCAAAAATGCTCTCCATACAATTCCATCGTTCAGCATAAGAACTTCTTTATAATTCGCTAAAAATTGAAATGATTCTGGCCATGCCAAGCTTAGTTCTGCTGCACCTGTGCTATCCTTCAGAGAGTTAATGATGACAAAATAAAATGGAACTCCAAAAAAGATAGTGGCAAGCAAAACGGCTAAAGACTCGAATGCAAACCATTTCTTTGAAACTTTTTTCTTTGTTTGAATTTGTATCGATGTTTCCTCCATAACACCTTCTTGTTTCGTACTCATAGGTCCACCTCTTTCCTATTTAAAAGTTTAAAGATTGGGAAAGCAATAAGACCAACAAACAAAAACAATAAGACATTACCGGCTGTTGCCAAGCCAAAAAACCCACTTGCATATTGCTTATATACAATCGATGCTAAAAGGTCTGAGCTGAATCCTGGTCCTCCACCAGTCATTGCCCATACTAAATCAAAAGTTCGTAGACCGCCGATTAACGCTAGGATAACAACGGTATTAAATGCTGGCCGTGAAAGTGGTAACGTAATATGAAGAAACGATTGAAATGCATTCCCGCCATCTATTTTGAGCGCCTCATAATAATGGCCAGGTATCGCCATAATTCCCGCAATAAAAATTACGGTAGCAATTCCAACCCCTTTCCATATATCAGTCATTGCAACAGATAACAAAGCTATTTTTGCATCACCTAGCCAATTTGGTCCTGCAATACCCACTAAGGCTAAGGCTTTATTAATGATCCCATTCGTTGGGTGCATTAACGCGCTAAAGGTATACCCTACAGCAATCGTACTTAGTAGCGCTGGGAAAAATACAATGGATCTTAGAAAATCCTTATTTCTAATCTTTGAACAGAGAAACACGGCAAGAAATAACCCTAGTACAACTTTTCCACCCATGGTAGTAAAAGCATAAATTAAGGTATTTCGAAACCCAATCCTTAGTGACGGTTCTTGAAAAAACTGAACAAAGTTGTCGAATCCAATAAATTCCCAATCATCTAATGTCCACCAAGTCATACTATAAAAGAACGCCATTGATGTCGGGAACAAGAAAAATGTACAATACACCAATGCTGCAGGGATCAAAAAAGCTAAAGGGTACATCTTTTTGGTCGAACTGTTCATCTTATGTCATCTCCTTTCTTAAGGAAAATGGAGCTATCTTAAAAGCCAGACTCGCTGAACTTTCAAGACAGCCTATTGTATTAGTCCCAATCGAGCCCCAGTTGCTTCGCTTGCTTCTCTACGTCATCATCGTACATTTTAGCCGCTTCTGCTGCTGTCATTTGTCCACTTCCAACCGATGTACAGATCTGAGGTAAGTTAGGTCCTTTTATGGGAGAAACAAACTCTAAAGCCGGTGCAACATTATCTGACTCAAAATAAGGTACTAAGTCTTTTACTGCTGTATAAGAGTCTTCAGGCAATTCAACCCCTTCGATAACATAAGGACCAATACTTTTAGAATTTTCTTCGTAAAGCTGAATCGCTTTATCTGATATGAAGTATTCCATCCATTTCTTCGCTGCCTCTACCTTATCTGACTCTTTGTTAATCAAATACGCATTAGGCATCCAAACCGTATGTCCATTAATATCCGGGTCATCACTTGGCTGAGGAAAAATGCCGATATCATTTACTAGCTCAGGGAAATCTTCATTAATATTCTCTAATACTTGGGTCAACATTGGGTAATGAACTCCTTCACCTTCTGCTAACATTTGTCTACCCTGCCCGTACTCGGCAACAGTATAATCTTCATTCATAAAGCCACGTTCATGAAGTTCCTGAATTCGTTCAAATCCTCTTTGTGCTTGTGGAGTATTGGCGAATTTTGCCTCTCCAGCTGTATATTCTTCAGCAAAGTTTGGTGCCTCTGCTTGCACGTTATAGAAATCAGCAAGAATTGGAAGCTGGGATGTCCAAATTTCCCCATAAGTACCAATGACTGCTACCTTACCCGCTTCTTTAATGATCTCGTTATTTTCCATCAATTCATCCCATGTTTTCGGAACTTCTAAATCCAGCTCTTCATATACTCGTTTGTTATATAACCAGCCACCAACTTGACTCGAACCTTCTGGAATTCCATATACTTTTTCATCAGAACTAACAACCTCTTTATAGGAATCCATCATTCTATCAACAAACGGTTCATCCGATAAATCGACAAAGTATTTTTCTGGATTAAGTGCCATCAATAAGGATCCCGAATTGAATAACAAAATATCTGACATTTCACCAGTTGCAAGACGTGTCTTTACAATATTTTCCCCTTCAGGTCCACCTGGCCGTAATTCAATCTTTGTTTTAATACCGATGTCTTCTTCCATCGCCTCTATTACTGATCTAAAGCCTAGAGTATCATCAGCTTCACCCATTAATAAGGTGATCTCTGTCAGTTCATCATCATCGCTACTTTCTGTGTCTTCAGTTGAAGTATTGTCTGTATTCTCTTCATTAGATGTTGTTTCTTCATTAGAACTGCTACAGCCCACAAGAAGAATAAATAAAAACAAACTAGCTAACAGTGTGAGGATATTTAATTTAACCTGACCCATGATTTTTTTCCTCCCCTTTTTTTGATATCAACCCTCTTTCAAAAACGTCTTTTGTCGAATGTTGTAATCGCTTTCATTTTGTGAGTTGAAACATTTGAAGTTTTTTCAAGGATAGCTACTGTCGTGGAAGAATCAATGGATAGTGTGGTTTTTAATTTGTGGAACTTCCATAACTGCGCCATTGTTTTGGTGGGATCGAATAGCTGCCTCGATCACTTCCTGTACAGCAAGAGCATCCTCACCAGAAGCATTCATTTGCTCAGGTGGTACCCTGCCCTTAATCTGACGAATAAAATCAGCAAAACGATTAGCAAAAGTATCATGAAAACTCCCGACACCCGATAAAATAGAATTACGCTGAGCAAGCAGCTCATCTCTTTCATGCGGAAAAAAAGTAAATCTTTCATAGACATTATCAATTTCAAAACGCCCTCTATTTCCAGCGACTTCACAATACTCAATCGGGTGAAGTCTAGACATATCATAACTCCCCGTTAAATGACCAACAGCCCCTGAAGCAAATTCCATATTAATAGAAACAGTAGACCAGGTATTTCTTTTTGGTGCCTTCGTCATAAAGGATTGAACACGGCGTATGTTACCACCAAAATATCGCATAACATCAATAGAATGTGGATGCAGTGCCCGCATATGGAACCACTTCGTCATGTCCTTTGGATTTTGAATGGTTAATTTCATATTTAGGAATAATAACGATCCTAAGCTACCTTCTTCTATTAATTCCTTTCCTTTACTGGCTGCAGGTACAAATCTATGGTTTAAGTTAGATACGAATCGTACTTTCTGTTGTGCAGCAAATTGCACCATTTCACGTGCTTCCATTATATCGTTGGATATTGGCTTTTCCACTAATACATCTTTTCCTGCTTCTATTGCAGTCATAACCGGAAGATAATGATGGCTGCCATTTTCTTCACCTGCAGTGGCAATACTAACAATATCTATCTCTTCTGAATCAAGCATTTTATCTAAGTCTGTATAGCATGTTGCATCATATTTATCTGCCATCAATTGAGCACGTTCTTCAACCAGATCACAAACTGCTACAAGTTTCGTGTCAGGATGAAGGTGATAATATTGGCAGTGAAGCTTACCAATTTTGTTAACCCCTACGACAGCAACCTTTAGCATCTTAATCAACCTTTCATCATGAAATACTTTACTTTTATGCTTCACCTCCAACGAATTGGTTAGTTATATAGTAAAGCAACTTTTAAATGCCTTCATAGCCGATTGCGCCAACTTTTACGAATAGCAAAAAGTTGAAAGAAACGATATACACATTTTATATTTTTTATAACTCATAACTTTCTATAATAATTTAAATTGTTTTCTCAAAATGCATTCGTTTTATCCTAGCCATTTTTCATAAATAAAAGAATTTTTTTCTTGTTCATTTGCGCCATTTTATTATTAACTGAATTTTGGTTAAGATAGCGTGAAATAAAAGTAATAGTCGCGAAGAGGACAAATTCAAAGGGGAACGTCAATTAAACAAGCTCTATGACCATAAAGAAAAACTTATCTTATCGCCAAGTACAGGCGAAAGACAAGTTTTTCTTGCATTGGCTAACTTTGTTCCTATCCGTTCCCTTGTCATCAGTAATAAAAGCATTATGACCTGGCCCCAAAAAGAAATTATATACTTTCGAGTTCATCTAAACTTGGTAATTTAGGGAAGCTAGCATGTGGCTCTGCCTGATACCAATAACTAACAGATGCAATATCATCTTGCAACGGTAAGTATCTTCCTTTGGAACGCCACCCTAATGCTTGAATCGTCACCTTTAAGTCTTTCTCAAATCTAATAGGATCCTTCACATGCCAACGGTACATTCCGAATCGTTGTTGAGCATTATATAACCCATCTGGTTTGATAACTTGGTGCATTCCAAGATAATTGGTCGAATATGTGTTATATTCACCTTTAGGTTGTTCCCAATTCCATGCACCGCCAAAATAATCTTCTGTACCAGTGCCGCAAATGGTCGGGTATTCTTGATCACCATCCATGTAAAACTTGATCTCTCCTTCACCCCACCAACCATTATTGTTCACTTGCCATGCTAAATAAGTGCCTACATAGTGACCTTGACCTTTTACACCATCAAGGATGGTATAAACGTCTTTATATTTCACAGGATTCGTCCTTCTCCATTGAGCATGGAAGTAAGCAGCATGATCTGGAACATTTGTTAAAACATAATCAATTTGGTAGTAAAGAATAGAGTCATCAGTGCCGATATTTTCTATCACGACTTTAGCAGCCTTTCGAAAAGGCATCTCCCAGTAGCTATTAAATCCTCCTGATGGAGCAACTACAATTGGTTCAGATGTAACATTGACCCGCTTCCCCCAACCGTTACAGAAGAAATCACCAATTGGAACTAAAACAGAAGGCTCTTCCTCATCATCCCAATATATTTTGATAATGAGGCTCCTATAAAATACTGAATCACAAGTCATCCATATATGTTGTATCGCTCCAGGTCCATCGATACCCGCAAGTACAAACTCACTTTCTGCAGGAATAGAAACAGAGGGCGATACTTTCCAACCCACCCCTAAATCTCTGGCAGCTTCTTGACCCGTACCTTCTGTGGCCATACCTCCTTTCCCCTTTTCCCCTGTAAAGTTCTCAGCACTTATGGAACGACTTTTGGCTGATGAAAGCAGGGAGATATTATGTAATCCCATTCCTAATCCATCAAATTGTTTCAACTTTACCTCTCCTTTACTATGATGTTTTTTGTTTACTAACCCCATTATAGAACGCTTACACAATTTGTATTTAGCATAAATTTGCAATTTGTTAACATATATTGCTTTATTATTAAACTTCCATTGTATATATGTATAAAGTTATAATAGATTTATACAGTTCTTGCAATTTTTAATGATTAACAGAAATTGCATATCAGAATGAGGTGCTGGCGTGGAATTCAAAAACTTAACACCATATATTCGAGTGGCAATGGATAGTAAAATTAAGCCTCCCTTTTATATAAACCGGTCCATTTTTGATTATGAGTTAATATTTTTAAAAGAAGGAGAAATCCTTCTCGCAGTTGAGGATAATTCCTATCATTGTGTTCCAGGTGATATTATTTTTCTAAAACCTATGCAACATCATATGTTAAAGTCCATTAATGAAAACACTATTTATCAGCCACACATTCACTTTGATTTTTTTCATAGAGAAGATAGTAAGGATGTCAAAGTATCCTTTAAGAAAATGCATGAAATGACTCCAAAAGAGAATTCGTGGTTTAGAGAGGATATAACGAAGCAGGTTAATATAGATATATCACCTGTTATTCGTTTGAAAAATCCGATCATTATTGAAAATCTATTATTCGATATCATTAATGAATTTGATCAAAAGCTACCTTATTATGAGGTTACGATCCAAGGGTTATTTTCACAATTATGGGGGTACATACAACGTGAGATTCATTGGCAAAAAAACACCCAAATTCAAAAATATTGGGAAGAAATTCAACATGTAAAAGCCTACATAAACCACCATCATGCCAGAGAGGTAACGCTTGAAGAACTGGAGAAAGTAGCAAATATTAGTAAGTATCACTTAGTCCGTTTATTTAAAATGACATACAGAGTGACTCCTATTAAGTATCACTTACAAATTCGAATAGAAAAAGCAAAGGAACTCATTCAGTATTCTGAGCTCTCAATCAACGAGATTGCAGAACGATTTGGTTTTAACTCTATTCATGCGTTTAGTCGATCATTTAAGAATATGGAAGGCGTCCCACCATCCTTTTATCGGAAATCTAGTAAAGAGTAAACAAAGTTGATGGATTTAAAGTTGGCGTCACCATTTACGTAGAACACTTCAGGTAGTGTTCTACGTAAATCTTGGTTAAGATAGAATCAAAAGCTTAGATTAAAGGGGGCTCTCTCATGAGCAACATATTATTTGATATTCCTGCGAACACTTACAAAACGTTAAGCGAAACGGAAAAGTATTTACTAGAATATATTCACAATCATTTAGATGAGATTTCGTCTATGTCAATTGTCAAACTAAGTGAACATGCTAATGTATCCACTGCCACTATCGTAAGGTTAATGAAGAAAATTGGATATGACGGGTATACTTCATTTAAGTATAGTCTAAAAGAAAAAGTGAAGCTTTCAGATGAAAATAATGAAATGGAAAACATTGACCAAAAGATTAAGCAAGCCATTCAAAAGAATGAGCATGAAGTTATCAAAACCATTCAATTACAAAGTATCGGCCAAATAGAAGACGCTGTCCAAAAAATGGATGATGCGGAGAAAATTTTTGTGTTTGGGCGCGGTTTCTCTGAAATGATTGCTAAAGAAATGACAATCAAGCTACAGTTAATGGGAAAAAATTGCGAAGTACATAACGATCCTAATATCATTAGAATAAAATCAAGAAATATACAACCAAATGAAATAGCTATTTTTGTTTCATTAAATGGGGAAACAGAGGAACTGGTCGAAGCTTGTAAAAACTTAAATATTAGGCAAATCACTACGATCACACTCACTACGAGAATGGAATCAAGCCTGGGACAAATGTCGGAAATGACATTTGTCGGGTACAAGGGAACCCAATCCTATTTCCCTGATTACGAAGTACGCTCCCGCCTTCCTCTAAGTGTTATCTCGCGAATATTATTAGATGCCTACGCAATACGAATGCTTTAAAACTTGGCTATACGCCAAGTTTTTCTTTTTTTCATCGAACGAAAACCTTTACATAATCTGAAAACATTTACGCTATTTTCTATGCCATAATGAAGGCAAATAGAAAAACAAGGCAGGTGGGGACATGATTTATACACTGACACCAAATCCAGCTATCGACCTTTATGTTGGATTAGACCAATTAAAACCTAGTGTTGTAAATCGAACATATGAAGAAGACTATCAGCCAAATGGTAAGGCAATTAATATATCTATTATGCTAAGCAAACTAGGAATTACCAATACAGCCATGGGCTTTATCGGGGGATTTTCAGGAGAATTTATCGAACAAGAATTAAAGGAGATGTCCATTAACACTTCCATGATTTATGTAAAAGGAATTACTAGAATAAATGTATTCGCTAATGCTGACAAAGAATACAAAATTGTCAATAAAGGACCACTTGTTCCACACTCAAAAATAGTAGAAATGCTCGAAGAAATTCGGCGAATACCTACTAACTGCACACTCTGTGTTTCAGGTAGTTTGCCTAGAGGTATCAAAGATGATTTTTATATCGAGATAGCTAAAATATGTCATCAAAAAAATATCAAACTGATTTTAGATATTAGTTCACATGTTTTACTAGAGTGCTTGAAATATAAACCGTTACTAATTAAACCAAATGATGATGAGCTTGCCTCCCTTTTTCAACTGTCACCAGCAGAGCTCACTGAAGAGAAAATCATGGAGCTTAATAATACGCTTTTGAAAATGGGCGCTCAGCAAGTACTTGTTTCCAGAGGGGAAAAAGGAGCTATTTATTCCTCTCCTCAACGTATTGTGAAAGTAAGCTCAGCTAAAGGAGAAGTAGTGAACACTGCTTGTGCAGGTGATGCTATGCTAAGTACTTTTATCGGAAAGTTAGAACTAAATGAATCAGTAGAAGATGCTTTAATCTATGCTTCTGCTGCAGGAGCAGCCACAGCTTTTAGTAAAGGTCTTTGTAGCCTTTCACATATTCAGGCACTTATATCAGATATTCTAATAGAAACATTAAAGGAGGAGAGTTTTTATGGCTAATATTAAAATTGTTGCAACAACAGGTTGCCCGACAGGTATTGCGCATACTTTTATGGCAGAAGAATCCCTAAAGAAAGCAGCAAAGAAGCTTGGGGTGGAGATTAAAGTAGAAACACATGGGCAAGTTGGAGTTGAAAATGAGCTTTCCAAAGAAGACATTGCCGAAGCTGATGGAGTCATTATTGCTGCAGATAAAGATGTCTATGCCTATCGTTTCCATGGAAAGCCAACAGTGGAAGTATCTGTTGCGAAAGGAATCCATGAAGCGGAGAAATTAATTCAAACAATCATTGACGGGAAAGCAACGGTATACAAAGCGAAGAAGAGTGATACCACTGAGGAAGATGAAAGCGCATCAAACAAAGGCGGTAATAACATCGCACATTCCATTTACAAACATCTAATGAATGGTGTTTCCCACATGCTTCCATTTGTTGTAGGTGGTGGGGTTCTGATTGCACTATCATTTTTATTTGGTATACATTCCGCTGATCCAGATCACGAAAGCTATAGTCCTATTGCTGCAACGCTAAATGATATTGGGGGTCTTGGTTTTCAAATGATGGTGCCAATTCTGGCAGCATTTATTGCAGAGTCTATTGCTAAGAGACCCGGTATGGTAGTTGGTTTTATCGGTGGTTTAATTGCAAGCAATGGCGGAGCCGGATTCTTAGGAGGTATTGCCGCTGGTTTCCTTGGTGGTTTCATTATTGTATTGCTAGGTAAATTACTAGAAAGAATGCCAAAATCACTAAACGGACTTAAATCGATATTTTTATATCCTTTAATCGGCATCTTATTAGTCGGTGTAATCATGACTTTATTGGTAGAGCCAATGACAGCAATAAATGAAGGCATGATGTCTTTCTTAAGTAGTTTCCAAAATGCAAATCCTATTTTACTTGGCGTAATTGTTGGTGCCATGAGTGCCTTTGATATGGGTGGCCCAGTCAATAAAGCTGCCTACGTAACGGGTACTGCTTTACTTGGAGAGGGGAACTACTACTTTATGGCCGGTGTTTCTGCAGCTTGTATTACACCACCACTTATTACAGCATTTGCAACGGTATTTTTCAAAAAATATTTTAATCAGGCAGAGCGTAATGCCGGTGGGGTTAACTTTATTCTTGGATCCACTCACATTACAGAAGGCGCCATCCCGTTTGCAGCGAAAAACCCTATTGTCGTGATTCCTATATTAATGATCGGTTCATCTGTATCCGCTATTTTGACGTATATGATGAACATCGAAGTACCAGCTCCACACGGTGGATTCCTCGTATTACCAGTTGTTACAGGAGCTATACTATGGATCATTGCAATATTAATCGGTTCCCTGGTTGGGGCAGTTATATATGGTTTTTATAAAAAACGTGCTTATTTAAAAGATCAAAAAACTAAAGGTGGGGAAAATGATGGACAACAAATTGCTTGATATTAACCAAATTAAATTAAAACAACAGCTGACAACACAGGAAGAGGTTTTTGAAGAAATCGCAACTATTGCCATTAGTCAAGGCATTGCTACAGATTCCAACGAGGTTGTGAATGGATTACTAACGCGTGAAAATGAAAGTACAACAGGCTTTCAAGATGGATTTGCCATTCCACATGCACAAGTTGATGCGATTAAACGGCCTGCTATTGTCGTTGTATCTTCTAAAGAAGGAGTGTAATGGGATGCTTTAGATGGAAAACCAGCTATCTTCTTTATCGCTCTATTAATTCCAAAACAAGAAGCAGGTACTACTCATATTCAAGCACTTGCATCTATTTCGAGAATGTTAATTTATGAAGAAAAACGGGAAGCACTAGCAAATGCTAAAGATGCAGACACCGTAATGGAAGAGCTAGCAGGAGCTTTCGCATAAATTACGGACGGTTAACGTCGTAATAAAATTTTACCTAGGGGGAGAATCATATGACACTCGTATCATCTACACCAATGTTACAAGAAGCTAGAGAATCCGGTTATGGCATTGTTGCCTTTAATGTTCACTCTTTCGATATGCTTTATTCGGTTGCAGAAGCGGCAGCTGAGATAGATGCACCAGTTATTATTCAAACAACGGTTGGGACAGTTCAAAATTTAGGTCCAGACAGCATTGTGAAAACAGCACATGCTGCATCTGAAAAATATGATATTCCAATGGCACTCCACTTAGATCATTGTACTGATTTAGATGTAATAATCAAGTGCATTCGCGCAGGTTACACATCTATCATGATTGATGCTTCGATGCATCCATTTGAAGAAAATGTACGTCTTACAAATCAAGTAATGAATATTGCTAAATATATTGATGTAAATGTAGAAGCAGAATTAGGAAAAGTTGGTGGCGTAGAAGATAATATTATTGTTTCCGATAAAGATGCGGAAAAAGCAGTACCTGCTGAATGCAAGGAATTTATCGAACGAACCGGCGTACCAACATTAGCCCCAGCAATCGGCACTGCACATGGTATTTACAGCGGTGATCCGGATATAGACTTTGAGCGAATTAAAGAAATCGCCAACCTTATCGATGAACCGCTCGTTCTGCATGGTGGATCTGCTATTCCAGCAGAGGATGTAAAACAATGCATATCATTAGGAATGGCAAAAATGAACGTATCAACAGAATTAAAAAACGCTTACTCAGAAGCAATAAAGGAACACTTTTCTGAAACACCAGATTCATTAGATCCTAGAAAGTATCTATCCAAAGCAAAAGAAGTAGCAAAAGAACTAGCAAAAGAGAAAATGACATTAGTCGGATGCGCTAGGAAAGCGCCAGAAATAAAGGTAAAGGCATATCCAAATCGAAATAAATTAGATTCCTTGCATGTATAGGGATGGATTGTTGTATTAGTTGAAACGCCTCACTTTTTTTAAGAGTGAGGCGTTGATATTTATTACTTGTGAGAAGCTGAAAAAAAGTAAGTATGCAAAATCCCCACAATAGTCTATGAGTATTTCACAACGAAATCGCCATCTTCTAAAAAGGTTAGGATGACCTATCTCTTTTTAAAATCCTTATTCCAAGTACCCATACATAAATCATCCATATACATTTCTGCAGAATTGTATTCTAAAACATTACGTGTAGACATAGTATTTTTGACCGCGTATAGAGAAATGTGCCTTTTTGGTCCGTATACTGCTCTGCAAATGACAATTGTATATTGTAGTTTTCCCCATTTGTATCAAACAAGGTAATATTAAGCGCTTAAGAAATACATTAAAATAACGATTAATATGAATCATACATTAGCTATCTCCTTTTCTACTATAATCTTTATAACTCTGAAGTAATGACACTAACAATCGGCTTAGTAGAGTTCCCTTCATGGAAGGTAGCTTTGATCTGTTCTTTATCCGAATCTAAACCGTTCTCACGCATTTTTAATAGCTTTTGAATAGATCGTCTGCCAATTTCCTCCTCATTCTGCTTTAAGTGAGTAAAGCGCCAATCCATTGTAGTTACAGTTGGGCTGTCAAAGGATAGGATCGAAATATCTTCGGGCACATTTTTATCAAGCTGTTCCACTGCAATTTTCGCTAAGATGGCAATTTTATATTCTAATGCCATTAATGCGGTTAAGTCAGGATTATCAATTAAATACTGTTTAATCAATTCAATATCTCTTTTTTCCGTAGTGGAATCTCTTCTGATGGTGTCACACCAGTACGCTTTATTTACACTAACCTTATTTTCCGCGAAGGCACTAACAATTCCATTTAGTCGTTCTTCAATGGTTGTAATTTCAAAGTCTTCCGGGATAAGTATACCTATTTGTTCATGACCGCTATCAAATAAATATTTAATGCCTTTCTTAGCAGCGGTAAAATTGTCCGTGGATACTGATGGAGCGGCAATACCTTTAAAACTACGATCTATTAATACAAATGGGAATTTATTCACAATCATTTTCAAAATTTCCAAGCTATAGTGCTCGGATTTGGCAGGAAATACGATCAGTCCATCGACACCATACGCCAGCATTTCCTTGATCGCTTTCTCTTCACGTTCTGGTATACCAAGTGAACGCTTCAGCATTATGAAACACTTCCCATCTGCCTCTTCTTCGATTGCTTCAATAATCCCTGTACCATAGCTTTCGGCAAACCTTGGTACAATTAAGCCGAACACAGGCTTAGTTTGATTATTTTGTTCAACATTTACGGATATTTGACTGTTGTTCAATACAAACGTTCCTTTGCCTCTTTGCCGATATACATGCCCTTCCTGAACTAACTTTTCTAGTGCCTTTTTACTAGTTATACGACTCACTGAAAAATCATCTGCTATCTCTTTCTCAGAAGGTAACTTTTCACCTATCTTATATTTCATAGAAAGAATATCATGTTTCAGAGATTCATACACTTGCTCATACAATGCTTGCATTCTTATCACCTCAAGTTCAACGATGTACTTTATCCTATTAATATACGATTATATCAAAAATAACAAGTCGCCATAAATCATTCATTCCTCTTTTGTACAAAAGAAAAAGGTTAACCAGCTGTTAACTAGTTAACCTTTTTCAGATGTTATTGGCATTGTATCCATTATTTTTGTGAAGAAGCGATAAAAGCCATAAAAAGCGATATACGCTATGAGCGACCCAAGGAAAAACGGAATCAAGAATGTAGTTACTTGAAAGCTGCAATAAATAACAATTAAACTGACGATGCCAATAATAAGTGTTAATAATGGATGAACCAAACTTATGATCATGGCATTTTTCATAGCTTGAAAAAGCTTCGAATGAACATGTACTGTCACAGAAAAGAAATGCAAAGTCATAACAATAAGAAAAAAGCCAATCAACATAAATAAATACATAAAGTTCTCATTTACATGATTTACGAAAAAGAAATAATCAACCACTAATATAACCCATAGAAGTGTAAAAATGCTTCCTCCAAGCATACTTCTAACAAAATTGGCTTTCCAATTCTTAATAAAAAGCTTAAAAATGCTTGCATCATCTTCCGAAAACATTATTTTATACCGCAATACTGCAAACATTGCTGTAGTCGCTGGAAAAAACAGCAATGGTGCTAAAATAAGGATGTATATGGTAAATGCAATAACTTCTATCAGATTATCAACGAGTAATAACATAAAACCTAAATAAGCGATTGGCATATTAAATAAAAACCATAGCAAATTAGTGATAACGATCATCATTAACCAGTTGGCAACTTTATGTGCTTTTCCTGTCAGACCTTCTAATTCCATGTTATCACTTCCTTAGTCAATTGATTATATTTCTGGTATATGAATCTCTACTTCTCTTCCTAAATCTGACGATCGCAAGATACCATCAATAATGGCTTGATTGACTAAGATCTCTTCTGCAGGAATCGGTGCTGGTTTTCCTTCTTTTACTGCAGTAACGAAATCGCGTACTTTTTCTCTAAAAATATCAATAGTGTGCTCCTGAACAGGAATGGATGTCTCTACATGATGATTATTTAGATCATGGAATAATTCAATTGATCCGATACCACCGTCCCAGACACCGCTCCATGGACCATTACCTGCCGGCGTCAATTTCAGACCGGCCTCTGTTCCAAGGAATAAGGTTGGTCCTAAAGAATCCATATGCATAGCCCAAGAGATTTTGAAATTCAATACTTTACCACCTTCTAGACGGACCATCGCAACACCAAAGTCTTCTACTTCAAACTTATCTGCTTCAGGGTGATAAGCTGGATTCGTTCCAAATAAATTAGACGTATAGGCAGATACAGTCAATGGCTTAGGATAATTTAAAGCATTCAAAACTAAATCCAATGAATAACAACCAATATCCGCCATCGCACCTGCTCCAGCTAATTCTTTGTTAATAAACGTTCCGCCAGGCATTCCTCTGCGACGACCACCGCCAGCTTGCATATAATAGACATCACCTAGTTTACCAGAATTGATTAATTCTTTTATCGCTTTCATATTAGGATCATATCTTGGTTGGAAGCCTACACTTAAAATTTTCTCATTAACTTTTGCTGTTTTCACCATATCAATACCTTGATCTAACGTTACAGCTAGTGGCTTTTCAACTAATACGTGTTTTCCTGCATTCAGAGCCTCAACGGAGGCAGAGTGATGGGCGACATTCGGTGTACAAACACTTACAGCTTCGATATCTAAAGCTAATAAATCTTTTACACTATCACATGCTACTGCACCTTCTATACCAAGCTGATCAATAAAGCTTTGGGCTTTGCCTGGTATAATATCTGAAACACCAATAATTTCAACATCTGGAAAACTTAGATAAGCTCTCGCATGAGCAGCTGCAATTCCACCACTTCCTATAATTCCTATGCTAACTTTACTAGTCATAATAACACTCCTCGTATTTCGATCCATAAATATTTTACTTCCAATGCGTACAATCTTATTTAAAATATCTCTCTAAATGTTCCTTCGCTTTTATAATACCTTGTTTTTCTAAGGCGAGTGAGCCCCAATATCTATGGTCTTCTAACTCGATACTTATCGGCCCTTGGTAACCTATTTTTTCAAGACCTATTGCTACTTTGCCCCAGTCCACTTCTCCATGACCTGGTATCGTATATCGCCAAGACCCTTCTGAAAAATCAATATTTGTTCCAAATGTAGCTGGTAAAGTCCCGAATTCATATAATTCCTGTTGTAATATTTCTGTGTCTTTACCATGACAGTAATTAATATGATCACCGAATTCCGATAATACGCGCATGTAATCTATTCCTAAGCGTACTAAGTGAGATGGATCATAATTCAAACCAAAATGTTTAGAAGGAATAGCTTGAAACATCGCTCTTAGTATCTCAGGGGTGCACCCGATAGTTGGATAGTATGGAGACGGACCAGGATAACCTTCTAATGCGATATAGAGATCTTCTCTTTCTGCATGTGCTACAACTTCAGGAAACGTTTCTTTCCATAATTCAAAACTTTTTGACCTCGGTGTGCTATTATCCTCTGGAATCAAGCACATGAATATCACTTTACCACCTAAGGCAGCAACCTCTGACATCTGTTCTGTTAAATCGGCAACCGCTTGTTTCCTTTTATCAGCATCTAGACTTAATAGCTTTGTGTTACCCACTGCACCTCGACCATCAATCGATCCTACTTTAAGCCCATACTTATCTAGAACTTTTTTTATATCTTGATTCCATTCCGGAACATCGATCACATCTAAACCAATGCTCGCTGCCCACTTGGCAACATATTCCATACCTTCTCCTCCAATATTTGGAGATAAACGCATACCAATTGAATAATTCATCTTAAAAACCTCCTATTGTGAAACAAGTTTATTTAATGCCGCTAAAAGTAATCCCTTGAATAAATGTACGTTGCATAAAGAAAAATAAGATAATAATCGGCAATGTCATCATGGTGGACACAGCCATCATTAAGCCCCATTCTGTCCCTTTCTGACTTTGGAATTGCTGTAAACCTAGTGACAACGTATATTGTGATTCATCCGTAAGATAAAGTAATGGCCCGATAAAGTCAGTCCATACATTCATAAACTGAAACAATCCAACCGCTAACACAGCTGGCTTAGCAAGCGGAAGCATAATTTGCCAATAAATTCTGAATTCACTAGCTCCATCAATTTTCGCCGCATCTCGCAATGTGTTGGGCAAGCCCATAAAAAATTGTCTCATTAAAAAGATGGAGAATGGTACACCGAAAAATGCAGGGACAATTAATGGTAACGGTGTTCCTACCCAGCCCACCTTATTAAACAAGAGAAAGAGCGGAATCATCGTAACTTGCATCGGAATCATCATCACTGCAATAGTGATAATAAACATCGTATTGCGGCCTGTCCATTCTAGCTTAGCGAAGCTGTAAGCTACGAGAGGACAGGATAACATAACCCCTATCGTACTTAACACAGTAATAATCGCCGTATTAGATAAATAGGTAAAGAACGGAATATATTCTGTTGCCTCAATATAATTGCTCCATTGAAATGGATTTGGTATAAATTCAGGCGGATACGTAAAGATTTGTGTCACTGGCTTCAGTGATGTTGACACCATCCACAAGAACGGCACCAAGAAAAATGCCGAAGCAATTAATAAACCAATGTGAGCAGATGTTGTCAAAAGATTTTTTTTGACTTTTGGCTGCATTATTAACTACCTCCTTTTTATTTACCTTGGTAATGTACCCAACGTTTGGATGAAATGAAAATGACTGCTGTTAATAGCATGATAACGATAAAGAGAATCCATGCCATTGCAGACGCATAACCCATCTTAGAATATTTGAAGGCATTGTCATATAAATACATAACATAAAAGGTCAATGAGTTATCGGGGGTTCCTTGTCCCTGCGTCATCGTATATGGCAGGGTAAATTGTTGGAAAGCACCGATTGCCCCCATTACCAAATTAAAGAAAATAACAGGTGTTAACAATGGCAATGTTACTTTAAAAGTTTTCTGCAACCAGCTTGCACCATCCACATCAGCAGCTTCATACAATTCTTGAGGAATGTCTCCAAGCCCTGCTAAATAAATTATTACAGGCTGTCCAATCGCCCATAAGGACATTAAAATTAACGATGGCTTCGACCATGTTACACTTCCTAACCAATTTGGCCCTGTAAGCCCAATTGCGTCTAACACGCCATTCACTAAACCAAATCCTGGATTTAATAGCCACATCCACAATACTGCTAATGCCACGTGAGGGACTAAGGTTGGCAGAAAGAAAATGGTACGATAGACCGCCATTCCTTTCACTCTCATATTCAGCAGCATAGCTAATGCAACCCCAATAATGATGCTTAAAGGTACAAAGAAAATGGCGAAGTAAACGGTATTATAGATTGATTTCCAAAATATCCCATCAACCATTAGTTGTTTATAGTTACTGAAGCCAATGAATTCACCAGGGCTTAATATACTATATGTAGTAAAACTATAATAAATGGAGGAGAAGAGTGGAAATGCATAAAATAGAATTAAACCTATTACCCAGGGCGAAGCAAATAACCAGCCATTAATTGATGATCCACTTATTTTAGACTTCTTCTTTATGGAGGCTTCCATGCCTTCCTCTACTAAAGCTTGATCAGATTGTTCCATCTTTTTCATTCGGATTACCTCCTTCATTTAAGAGAGAAAGGAGAAGTGTTATCTCCTCCTTTACAGATTATTCTTCCAAAGCTTCTGTAACTCGCTGGGTCACCTCTTCTAAATTCTCTTTCGGCGTACCGTTTTCACGTGTTGAAGATTCCACTGCATCCGCTAATGCATTCCAATATAGCGAACCTGCTGTCATTACGGGACGAGAATTAGATTCTGGCAAAATATTAATAAACTCAGAAAAAATGGGATCATCGGTATATCCTAAGGATTCATTTACTGAATCAATTACAGAGAAGTCTCTACTTCCTTCACTGAAAATCTTCTGACCTTCTTCACTTCCAAAGAACTTCAGGAATTCCCAAGCACCATCCTGATTGTTAGCACCTTTCGGTATCACTACCGACCAGCCACCAGACCATGTCTTGAAATTATCGCCAGTCGGAGTTGGAATTGGCGTCACTCCATAATTTAAATCAGGAGCAAATTTCTCTAGAGATGCTACCCCAAAGTTACCATCAATTTTCATACTAATCTGACCTGATACAAAGGGATCCATCGCACCCGAACCTTGAGAATCTGTGAAACCTGCAATATCTTCCACACCGTATTTTTTACCAAACTCTGTAATCCACTCTAGTGCTTCAACATTCTTAGGATCATCAGCGGTTACTTCTCCTGTTTCTGGATCATAGAAATCCCCACCAAATGACCAGCCCCAGCTATAGAACGAACCTTGAGCAAACCATGGAATAAAACCTATTCTTTCAAACCGATTTCCGTCTTTAATCGTTAATTTTTCTGCAGCTTCTTCCAATTCATCAATTGTTGTAGGTGGATTCTCTGGGTCTAAACCTACTTCTTCGAAATGATCTCTATTATAGAAAAGCAATCGTGAATCGGTCGTCGTTGGAATTCCGTACAAATCTCCTTCATAAATAAGTTCGTCCCACGCAAAATCATAATAATCATCTTTACTTATCCCGGCTTCTTCTGCCAAATCTGTTAGTGATTCCAACGATCCCTCAGCAGCCCATGTAGCTACTTCAAATCGGTCAAAATAAGCGACATCAGGAGGATTTCCACCGGCGATAGCTGTTAATAATTTTTCATTTTGACCCTCACCTTGATTTGCTACATACGTGGCTTTAATATCGATATCTGGATATTCTTTTTCGAATTCTTCTATAACCTGTTCTACTGCGTCACCTGCCGTATCCGTCATAGAATGCCAGAATTCCACCGTGTTTTCCCCACTAGCACTCTCACTAGCTTCATCATCTGATGAACAAGCAGCTAAAACCATTACTAGTACTAAACAGAAGCTAAACATTAATTTATGAAAGATAGAATTACTCATATTTACTACCCCCTCATTTTTCTGAATATTCATAAGACATAAGCGGTGAACCTGCTTTCCCCTCCCTTCAGTTATTTAATAACAGCTAACTCACCAATAATGATATATCATTATTGATTTATTTTTGTAACCGTTACCAATTATTATAAATAGTATACTTATATTGTCAATGATATATTTATATGTTTTTATAAATAAAGATATGCATTAAAATAAAAAATACTCTCTCACCAAGGGTTTAAAGAGTTTTTTAGTAGTTAAAATAGTAATCACCAAAGTTTTTCATTTAAACAGGCTATTCACTCTATAAAATAAACAACTCTAACATACATGATATGTTAAATATATCATTAGATGACACTCTATTCTTATATCACTTATAAAATGTTCATTTGTATATTTAATAGAATAATAGGGAGCTATTTCATTAGAAAAACTTGGCTTATAGCCAGGTTCTCGCGGAAGCTTTAGTATTCTTATACTATCAACCATAAAATTTTATCTTCTGATAGTACAAAAATAGCTGTTGAGAAATACTCTCTCAACAGCTTGATGCCTCCACTAAATGGAATTATCTTTATTACCTGTCTCCTACTCCATTTTAAACCGCTTCTCGCTCCCGAACCTTCTTATCTTTCATCAACAATGATATATATAATAAAATCGAAATCATAGCTGAGACGGCGCCTGTAAGATAAATGTAGCTGTAACCCAATGAGGATGCGATAAAGCCAAAGCCAATCGCACCAACCCCTACACCTAAATCAAAGAAGGAAAAGAAAGTTGCATTCGCCATTCCTTTGCGATTATCAGGTGCTTGATTTACTGCCCACGCTTGAAGCGCTGGCTGTACCGTACCAAATCCTAAGCCATACAATGCAGCAGCTACAAACAGAACAAAGGAATTTGGCAACCATGCTAATAATACCATAGCCATCAAAATCAAAAACGTCCCAGGTAAAAACACGACAATATGCCCTCTTCGATCATACAGTTGTCCGGCAAACGTTCTCGTAATCATTAAGAAAATCGCAAAAACAAAAAAGTAAGCCTCAATTCCTGCAATTCCTTCTTGCTCCGTATATAACGGAAGGAATGAAGCAATTCCGCCAAAACAAGTCGTAATAAAAAACAATAATAACGACGGTCGTAATGCCTTTTTCTCAAATACATCAAACCTTGGAGTAACCACCTTTTTCGCTTCAGGATCAACAGGCTTGTATCTAATCTGACTAGACAATAATAACGCTACTAATCCTAACGCTGAACAAATCAAAAACAATGTAGTAAACGAAATATAACCGTATAAAGTAAGCCCTAAAGCCGGTCCGAAGGCAAGCGCAATATTACCAGACAGACCAAAATAGCCCATTCCTTCCCCTCGTCTGCTTACCGGAATCAAATCTGTCGCAATCGTACCTGTAGCCGTTGTCGAAAAGCCCCATCCTAACCCCTGGACACAACGCATAATAAATAAAAAGACAATACTTGTAATAAACGCGTAAGAACCAATCGAAATCACAAAAATGCCCAGACCAATCATATACACAAACTGTCTTCCTCTAGTTTCCAACGCATGCCCGGCAGTCGGTCGTAAAAGTAATGCCGAAAATGTAAAAATACCTGTAATAATTCCAATAAACTCATCACTGCCGCCCAATTGCTGAACAAATAACGGAATCGTCGGTAACGTCATCTGAAACCCTAAAAATATAAAAAAATTTGCCATACAAATCAGGGCAAAATCCTTCGTCCAAATCTTCTCTTTTTTCTTTTGTGATTGATCCACAAGCAGGACTCCTTTATTTCGATAGTCGAAATATATTATAACGCAAGACGCACTGATGATAAAAACAATATGCACAACGTTAACGTATATCCAACTGTTTTTTGGTAAAAAATGATATGTGTAACTCGGCATATGTACATCTAAAGAGAGGGTCATGCGATATGTGGTGGTGGATTGTCGGAGGGGTGTTATCGTTGATAATGTTTGTGTTATACTGCTGTCTAGTTGTAGCTGGCAGGTGTGATGAAGAAATGGAACAGTATATGAGGGGGAAGTAGCACTTTATATGCC
The DNA here is from genome assembly GCF_009650095.1 of Gracilibacillus salitolerans. Taxonomy (GTDB): domain Bacteria; phylum Bacillota; class Bacilli; order Bacillales; family Amphibacillaceae; genus Gracilibacillus; species Gracilibacillus salitolerans. Next base: position 4,070,906 of record NZ_CP045915.1, read on the forward strand.
ACTTCCCCTTTTTTTGTTCTATAGACGAAAAAGTTCCCAAACGAATTTTAATACTTCGCTTGCTCCGTGCTTTCTTGATTCATGGTCTTTCCACCAATTCTTGTCATAGATATCATCACGAACAGGGACAGAGATTACTTCGATATTTTCATCATTCAATGTTTTTTGAAAGATCCATTTGGCCCGTGCGGAGTGATATTTATTAGTCACTATCAGTAGAGTCTCAACGTTTAGCTGGCGCAGTAGCGGTTGGGACAGTTCTGCTTCTTCTCTGGTGCTGGTCACTTCTTTGAACGAATAAATAGCGTCTTCAGGCACATCCAATTCAATCAGATGCTCCGTCATAATCTCTGATGAGTAAGTTTCCCAACCGATGAGCGCACCGGTGACGATAACGGAATCACTCCAACCTTCGTGATAGAGCTTAGCTGCCTCTGCCTCTCGTTCGCCTTTTCCACCACTTAATACTAAAATAGCATCTGCTTTTTTCGGCTGCTGTTCTAACACCAACAACTTATGTAAATTAATCAAAACAATAATGCTAATTAGCAACAAAAATAGAGGTGCTGAGACGAATAGCCATTTTTTCCAATCCATACCACCACCTCCTCCTGACAAATCAGATGCCATTCTATCTTATCATCCAAATATTAATATAGATACGGATTCAGTATCTTCTGCCTAATACCCCTTCTCATAATCTACAACATTCATATTTGGTGTACTAGACTCAAGGTAATGCCTTAAGTTAGGAATAAAAATATCTCGAATAACACGCTCTGTATAGTGTTCTGTTGCTCCTGCAGTATGCGGGGTTACGATGACGTTATCCATAGTCCATAATGGACTGTCTTCTGGTAAAGGTTCCGCCTGAAACACGTCAAGTCCAGCTCCGGCAATTTCATGATTTTCCAACGCTTGAATGAGCTCGTCCTCCTTCACAATCGGTCCCCTTCCAATGTTAATTAGAAACGCACTATTTTTCATTAGACGGAGCTCTTCTGCCCCAAACATGCCTGTTGTTTCTTCTGTCAACGGAAGTGTAATGACAACATAGTCACATAGAGGTAAAATATCAGCTAATTGATCAGGTGTATACATTTCATCAACATGATCTGCTCGTTTACCTGAATGACGAACACCAAGTACTTTCATGCCAAAAGCTTTGGCAATTTTAGCTGTTTCTTGACCAATAGCACCGACACCAATAATGCCAATCGTTTTTTCGTGCATTTCTAATTTTATCCCCGCATTGTGCCACGTTTTCTCCTGCTGTTGGCGCACATATGTATGAATTTTTCGAGTTAAACCCAGCATAAGAGCAAAAATCGTTTCGGAAATCGGATAGGCATGTACGCCGTTTGCACTCGTCAATGTCACGTTTTTTTGTTGTAAAGGTTCGAGCGGAAGACCGTTAACTCCTGCACTCCAGGTTTGAACCCATTTTAAACGCTTATTTTCCTCCAACAAAACCGGTGCAGCAGCTCTTTTCCAATGCAGCACTACCTCCGCCTCGGCCATTTCGTCCTGAATCTTGTCAGTGTCTTTGTTTGCGATGACGTTCCAGTCAGGGATTTCCTGCTTGATTTCATTGAACAGGTTTTCATCTAAGTTCATATTTATTACTAGTGTTCGTGCACTCATAAAAAACCTCCTTTTATGAAACTACCTTGATTTATATGTAGTTTATCATGTTTTTAGACATATCTGATAATTATCTATCTTAGAAGTAACCGTCACACTCTTTCCCTTCATTCTCTTAAAAACTACTTGATTAGTGAACAGGATTTAGAACTAGTTAATGTAACCAATTCGACATCTGATTTCAACAAGTAAAAAACGAGGTACAACCCTACTACAAAAGGTTCTACCTCGTTTTCTCATTCTTCCTTGTACTCCTGATTCATGTACCGTTTTTAGTCTCATACTGATTTTAAAGCAATCCTCAGTATCATCATTCTCTCTCTATTAAACTACTTAACAGATCCGCTTACTAACCCTTCCACTAAATGTTTTTGCAGAAGAACAAAGATGATAATTACAGGCAAGACGGAAATCGTAGCAAATGCCATTAAGTTATTCCATTCGATCCCATAGCGTCCTACCGCATTAAAAATACCTGCCGTAAGCGGCCATAATTCTTGATCTCTGTTAAATGTAATACTAAAAATTAAATCGCCCCAAGCAAAAAAGAAAGAAATTGCTCCACATACTAATACACTTGGTAGGGAGATCGGAATTATCACTTGCAAAAATGCTCTTAAACGGCTACAACCATCTATATTAGCCGCTTCTTCTAATTCTTTTGGTATACCCATAAAGAAGGTTCTTAGTAATAATACAGAAAAAGGTACTCCTAGAGTAGCTGTTGCCAGTACGGGGGCAACATACGTATTTAACAACCCTAAATTGTTGAACACAATGAATAGCGGAGTTAATACAACCGTAGCAGGTAACATTTGAGTGACAAGAAAAATAAGCATCATGGATGAAACTCCCTTAATCTTAAATCTTGCCAAGCCATATGCTGATGGCACCGCTAATAATAAAACAACCAAGGTTGCCAGACCAGCAATAATGACACTATTAAGAAAATACTGTCCGACATCCCCTTGCATGACTGCTATAAAACTATCGATCTGAAAATTTTGCGGAAATAATGTAGGTGGTGTTTGAAATATTTCCGTTTGTGCTTTAAAGGCAGTTATCACCATCCAATAAACTGGAAAGAGAAACAAGGCAACAATCACAATACCTACTATGCTTAGTATCCAACTTTTTCTATGACTCATCTATATCGCCTCATCTTTCTTAATCATTCGTAGATAAATTAAACTAATCACGAATAATATGATAAATAGCACGTTAGCGACAGCTGCACCTAAACTGAAATCAAAATCACTAAATGAATACCTAAAGGCCAAGGTCGAGAGTACCTCTGTTGAATTAATTGGTCCTCCACCAGTCATGACATACACAACATCAAAAACTTTAAATGTATAAATAAAGCCAAGCATTAATACCACCATGATTACCGGCTTTAATAATGGTAATGTAATATGAACAAGCTTTTGCCACCAATTCGCTCCATCCAGGCTGGCACTTTCATAAACATCCTGTGGCAGACTGCTTAACCCAGTGGATAACAATAACATGTTAAACGGAATACCGATCCAGATATTAGCTATGATTACACTCCACAGCGCGATGTCAGGACTAGATAACCACCCAATTGGGTCTTCGATAAAATGAAATGTCATTAACATCTGGTTCAGTATTCCTTCTTCAGATCCCATCATAAATTTAAACAATAAAGCTGTAACCGTCATAGGAATCAGCCAACTGATCATCATAATACCTCTTAAGAAACCCGCTAACTTAAATTTCATACTAAAAAACGAAGCAAGACAGAATCCAATAATTACTTGAAAAAATACACTGCCTACGGTGTATATCAACGTATTTTTTATGGAAATACCAAACACATCTTCCTCTGCGACAGTTCGATAGTTATCAAAGCCCACAAATTCTCTATTACCTCCTGCTAAATTACTTAAATCAACATTTTGAAAGCTAAGAATAATATTGTACAGCAACGGATAGCCTATCAACAGCAGCATAAATATAACAGCAGGGAGCACAAACAAATAACCTCCTGCTTGCTTTCTAAGTTTCTTCCACACTCGGAGCACCTCATTCCTTTCTTACAGAATTTTCATTACTACCTATTCTTTTATAGGTAATTTCGCATCATCTTTTAAAAATAACGGAATCGTATCAAGCGATGCATCACATTCTACCTGTTGACCACCATCAAACACTTCACCTGTATGTGCGTTTGTCCATGTTGCACCTTCTGGTAAATAAACATTTCTAGATCGCTTTCCTTCATATAATACCGGTGCCACAAGCAAATCTGGCCCAAACATATATGAGTCCTCTACATTCCAAGCTCGTTGATCAGAATAAAAATCGTAAAACAGTGGTCTCATCAATGGTGTACCTTTTTCATGTGCTTCTTTCATCAATTCTTTGATATATGGTCTAAGTCGTTCTCTCATCAACATATATTTCTTAAAAATGTGATAGGCTTCCTCTCCATAACTCCACACTTCATTGTCTGCACCACTTGGACAAATACCACCACCACTTGATCCGAGTGGCTCTGAATGAGGTTCTCGATCTCCATGAAGTCGGAACACTGGACAAAATGCACCATATTGAAACCATCTAATCATACATTCTCTAAAATCAGGATCTTCTGTATAAGCCCCCTGAAATCCACCAATGTCAGTAGTCCACCACGGTATACCAGCTAATCCCATATTAAGTCCCGTATTAAATTGGTTCCTTAATGATTCAAAACTGGAATCAATATCCCCTGACCAAACTAGGGCACCATAGCGTTGACTGCCTGCCCAAGCACAGCGTACAAGATTTACGATATTTTCTTGTCCTTCTTCTGCCATTCCATCATAAAATGCCTTAGAAAACATCATCGGATAGATATTGCCAACTTGTGCATTGGAACCAATATGATAACGATAATTCTCAAAGTCATACACGTTATACTCCGGTTCTGCCTCATCTAACCAAAATAATTTAATACCCTTGTCATAATAATTTTTCTTTGCCTTTTCCCAAACAAATTCTCTAGCACCAGGGTGGGTGGTATCAAAATAAACGGTATTCCCTAAGAAATCATGAGTAATACGTATACCTTTCTCCGTTCTCGTCAAATAACCTTTCTGTAACATTTCCTGATAGTTTTCACTTTTTTTGTCAACTGTTGGCCAGACCGAAACCATTAACTCGATACCCATTTCTTCTAACTCTTTTACCATCGCTTCTGGGTCCGGCCAATAATCTGAATCGAATTTCCAATCACCTTGTGTTGGCCAATGGAAATAATCAATTACAATTACATCAATTGGTAGCTCTCTCCTTTTATATTCACGAGCAACTTCCAATAACTCCTCTTGTGTTTGATATCGGAGTTTACATTGCCAAAAGCCCATTCCATAGTCAGGCATCATGGGAACAGTACCAGTTGCTCTTGCATAAGCTTCTTCAATTTCTGCTGGTGAGTCGCCAGCAGTAATCCAAAAATCAAGTTGTTTAGTGGAATTAGCCACCCACTCCGTTACATTTTTGCCAAAGGTAACCTGTCCAATTGCTGGATTATTCCAGAGGAAACCGTACCCTAAACTGGAGAGAGCAAAAGGTACACTTGCTTGTGAGTTACGATGCGCCAACTCTAATGTACAGTTTTTCAAATCCAAAAACGGCTGCTGATATTGCCCCATCCCATATAGTTTTTCATTTGGATCTGATTCGAACCTTTGTGTTAACTGAAAATCCCCGCCAAGATTTGCTTTGAATTCTCTGGCATCTATTTTCAATGCACTTGTGAATTCTTTTAAATTTTTACGATTCCGTACATATTCTTGAAGCAAAATCTCACCTTTCTGATTATAAAAGGTGACTTTACCTGCACCTCCCTCTGAAATAACCGCACGAATTTTGCCGTTTTCTATGATGGCACGGTCTTCTTCTACTGTAATATTTGTATTTATATTTGACTGCGGCAATAACGCCCAATCCTCTTCGGTCATGGAGGATAAATAAGTAGACCGTACTCTTAGACTATTTTCTCCCCATGGTTCAATCCATACTTTCTCACCATCAAATTCCCGTATAAGTCGATTTCCTTGTACTGTAAATACACTGTCCATTACTTCTCATCACTCCTGTTTCTTCTGTTTGGAGAGGCAGTGTTTACCTAATAAGATACATACTGCCTCCAATTAATTACTCTGATGCTTCAATTTCTGCTATATTTTCAGTTGCTTCACTTAAGGCGTCCTCTACTGGTTGTTCATCTGTTAAGATTTTTTGAATCGCCAGTTGAATTTCTTCTGATACGCCCGGCCAGTCTGGTGAAGGTCCACGAGCCTCAGCCACTTCCATAATTGGAATGAACTCTTTTACAACCTCTTCATTCTTCCAATAATCTGCTTCATTTAATACATCCGATCTTGTTGGATAATAACCAGTTTCCATTGCGAATCTTTCATTTTGCTCAGGTTCAAACAACCATGTTATAAAATCCCAGGCAGCCTCGTGATTGCCAGTTTCTGTGATCGAAATATTATCTCCACCTGTAACAGAAGCAAATTCTTGATCTTTTGGAATATTGGTAACACCAAAATCTAAATCCTCATTTTCTTGAATTCGTTCAATCATCCATGGGCCATTTATCATCATTGCTAAATTTTCTTCGATAAACATGCGTGTCAGGTCATCCTGTGTTGCGGTTAAGATATCTTGACTCATATAACCTTGGTCAAACATGTTTTTCAAGAAATCAAAAGTACCTGCCACTTCCGGAGAATCCAATTCTTTGTAGGTTCCTCCCGCCGAATAAATGAAAGGATAGAATTGAAAGGTTGCTTCTTCCGATCTGACAGCAGATAAACCAAATCCTTTAGTTTCATCAGTTGTTAAAGCTGCTGCTGTTTCTTCTAATTCCTCCCATGTTGTTGGAGGCTCTTCAATCCCAGCTTCTTCTAACATTTTTTTATTGTAGAATAAACCTAACGAATTTGTAGTGAGCGGTAGCCCATACTGTTTGCCCTCATATATTGTAGAATTAAAAGGTCCTTCTAAGAATTGGTCCGCTTCTCCCCACTCTTCTACATAGTCTGTAATATCAGCCAAAATTCCCATCGATGCCATCGAAACATTGTTGACCGTATCTGCAATAACAACATCAGGTAACGTATTGCCAGCTGTTCCCACAGATAATTGTCTATTCATCTCATCAAATGGGACATATTCCGCTACTACTTCTACTTCATCTTGAGACTCATTATAATCTGCTAAAATTTCGTTTAACGCTTCTTCGGATCCAGTGTAGTAATGCCATAATAAAATTTCCTGTTTCCCATCATTCTCTTCTTGCTGTGTATTCTCCTCACTATTTCCACATGCAGTTAACACAACTAAAAATAAAATCAAAGTTAAACTAACAACTATTTTATTCTTCATTTTTACACTCCTTTTATTTGATTACGCTTCCAAACTAAACATAACAACAATCTATGGATTTGTTATACCTTGTTTAACACCTCCTTGAAATGATTAGCGCTCCTCATTTCTTTGTATAAAAAACACTCATTTTACCGCATGTATTATTCAAATATATGATGAGCGAACCTCATTTAAGACAGCCAAATTTTATTTTAAATAATATTTGGCATTACCTTTCGTAACAATTTCCAACTTTACAATGTTATCTTGCTTCTCAGGATATTTTTCTAACATCAAATAATTAAATGCTAAACGTATTGCTAAACTCCCCTGGTATAAGGGGTCCTGGCAAATGGTAGCTGCCACAATATCATTCTGTAATTGCTGATATATCGCTTCACTCATATCATGACCGATGAGGACAGGTTTATCTGTCTCTATCTCTTTTACTATTTTTGCAACTTCGTCTAATGCACCGCATGCAACATAGATACCATCTACATCCAAAATATTCTGTTTTATTTTTTGTAATGATACATCCATATGTTGATTATCCAATTTAAGCATTTTGACAAATTCAACTTGCTTGTTTTCGAGAGCAAATGCTTCGAATCCTCTTCGTTTTTGTTTCATTTGGAAGGTGTCTGCTTCATCAGTAATAATCGCGAATTTTTTTGATGTACCTGTCAGTTTGACAGCTAACTCTCCAGCTAATCTCCCTGCATCATTATAATCTGCCCCTACGTACGAAATTCGCTTGCTTGATGGCGAATCATTGTTGAATGTAAAAATCGGAAAATCATTGTTGATTCCTGATTCTATAATTTTTGCAAGCGGAACACCATCCGTCGGGCAAATAACAAGTCCGTCATACTTTTGGGACTGAATAATGTTTTCTACTACCTCCACCTGTTTATGGATGGTATGAGGAGTTTTTAAGATATCTACATGAAATCCATAATCCTTAATATCTTCGAGAGTTGTTTTGATCCCGCCTTCTATTTCTTCCCAAAAGTACTCTGGATACTCAGGGAAAACACAAGCCACTTGTATCGATTTCTTTTTCGCTAAAAAACTTGCTGATTTATTCGGCTTGTAATTAAGCTCTTTTGCTTTGTCCAATACTTTCTTGGCAGTCTTTGGACTAACACCTCCTCTATTATGTAATACTCTATCTACCGTAGCTGTTGACATATTTAGTTGTTTAGCGATAGTCTTTGCGGTTACCTTCATTTCTCTCACCAATTTCCTCCATCTACTCTGTTGAATTAAAATGATGAGCGCTCATCATTTTTAGATAAAAAATCGCTTACATATAACTTGGCTACTAGTTTACTTATTAAGTTTTGTTTTGTCAATACTTTTTTCATCATTCTTCATAATTATTAAACACAAACAAAACCACTAAAACAAAAACATATAAACATTATTTTTTGACTTTATTTTTATTCGTTAGTATAATCGGAGTCGAATTATGTAACTTTCCCACAAATGTAAGGGATTTCCCATTAAACATCAAAGAAACTAAGTGCTTGGGGGTACAATGATGAAACGAACAATTTTATGGTTTCTATTTAGTCTCTGCATCATGCTTTTTGTAACCGGATGCAATAAACAAACACATGCAGATGAGCATGTCGTCTTACGCTTTGCTTATGCTAGTAATGCTCAGCCGGTGAAAGATGCTATGGCAAAGTTCGGAGAACTAGTAGATGAAAAGACAAATGGACAAGTAAGTGTGGAATATTTCCCTGATGGACAACTCGGCGGGGAACGTGAATTAATTGAATTAACTCAAACAGGGGCAATTGATATTACCAAGGTAGGCGGTTCTGCACTAGAGAGTTTTTCCGATAAGTATTCCGTCTTCGGCATCCCTTATCTTTTCGATGATATTGATCATTTCAACCGTGTCATGGAAAACGAAGAAATTATGCAACCGATTTATCAGTCTACTCAAGATTTAGGATTTATCGGATTGACCTACTATAACTCAGGCCAACGTAGTTTCTATTTAACGGATGGTCCTGTCCAAACACCAGAGGATATTCAAGGTAAGAAAATTCGTGTTATGGAAAGTGAAACCGCTATCCAAATGATCGAATTACTGGGTGGAACCGCGGTACCACTCGGAAGCGGTGAAGTATATACATCTTTACAACAAGGCATTATTGACGGCGCTGAGAACAATGAGTTTGCTCTTGTTACAGCAGGCCATGGAGATGTGGCTTCCTATTATTCCTACGATGAGCATACACGAGTGCCAGATATTGTGATTATGAGTGATAACGCACTAAAGCAACTAACCGAAGACCAACAACAAGCTGTACATGAAGCTGCTAAGGAATCCACCGAATATGAAAAACAAGTTTGGAAAGAAGCAGTGGAAGCAGAAAAAAAGGAAGCCGAAGAAGAATACGGTGTAACCTTCAATGACGTAGAGAAAGAGCTTTTTTTAGAGAAAGTGCAACCCATTCATGAATCGTTTAAACAAGATGAGACATTAAGTGACCTATATGAAGCGATTCGAAATCAAAGTCATCATTCAGAAGGAGAATAAGTGTATGAACAAGACGTTGCGAAAATATCTTGACCGTACGATGGAAACTATTACATGCACATTGCTAATGATAATGGTTGCTATCACGAGCTGGCAGGTGATCAGCCGATATATTTTGAACAATCCAAGCTCCGTAACAGGCGAATTTCTTCGATTTGGTTTAATCTGGTTCTCTTTATTAGCAGGCGCCTATGTCGTCGGCAAAAAAAGCCATATTGCGATAACTTTTCTTAGTAACAGGATAAAAAGTGAACCGAAAAAACGAATCTTGGAGATTATCGTGCAAATTAGCTTTATCCTCTTTGCTGCTATGATGATCATGGGAGGTTTTAAAGCTGTATCACTGACGATGGCACAAATTTCGCCATCACTTAATCTACCGATGGGATATGTGTATTTATCCCTTCCTGTTTCGGGAGTAGCCATCCTATTATATTGTTTCATTAATTTAATGGACCTACTCGATTCGAAACAATTACTACAAGAAAACTCTTAAAGAAGTAGGTGACTTAAATATGGTTGCAGAAGCTAGCATTATGTTAGTTCTTGTTTTTGCTATATTACTAGCAGTCGGAATACCGATTGTTATATGTATTGCCGTAGCATCATTGGCCACTGTACTCTTGATGCTACCACTTGATATTGCAGTTTTTACTGCTGGACAGAAAATGGTGTCAAGCCTGAATAGTTTTTCATTAATTGCGGTACCTTTCTTTATTCTGTCAGGCGTTATTATGAATAATGGTGGGATCGCCCATAAATTAGTAGAATTCGCAAAACTGATAGTCGGCAGAGTACCAGGATCTTTAGCCCACACGAATATAGTAGGAAACGCTTTGTTTGGTTCGATTTCCAGTTCTGCTATTGCCGCTTCCACCGCAATTGGTGGAGTCATGGTACCCTTACAGGAAAAAGAGGGGTATAGTCGAAAATTCGCCGCAGCTGTCAATATCGCTTCTGCCCCATCAGGAATGGTAATACCTCCGAGTACTGCGTTTATTATCTTTTCGCTAATAAGTGGAGGTACATCGATTGCAGCATTGTTTGTCGGTGGATACTTAATTGGCATACTATGGGCGATAACGATTATGGCGGTTGCATTTACTATTGCTAGAAAACGAAAGTATCCAATTGTTCAAAAGTCTGAAATCGCAAACATAAATAAAAAGAAAATTATCTTAGACGCAATCCCTAGTATTCTCTTAATCTTCATTATTATCGGTGGGATTTTGACGGGAGTATTTACTGCAATTGAAGCTTCTGCTGTCTGTGTAGTTTATGCTTTATTTTTAGCACTTGTTTATTATCGAACGTTAACGATTAAGCAATTACCTGAAGTTTTAATCAAAGCTGTAGAAATGTCTGGTATTGTCATGTTACTCATCGCTGCATCTTCACTGATGTCGTTTGCAATGGCTTTCACCGGCATTCCTGATGCTCTGAGCCAGTTTATTCTCGGTTTATCTACTAATCCATTGATTATCTTGTTACTGATTAATATCTTCTTGTTGATTATTGGTATGTTCATGGACATTGCACCAGCCATTCTAATATTCACACCGATTTTCCTGCCAATCGCAGAAGGAATTGGTATTGACCCAGTACACTTTGGCATTTTCTTTATCTTAAACTTGTGTGTCGGTACGATTACACCACCTGTTGGAACCGGTTTATTTGTTGGATCGATGGTTGGAAAAGAAAAAGTCGAAAATTTGATCAAACCGTTAATGCCTTTCTATGTTGCCATGTTTGTTTTATTGATGGTTGTTACCTATGTTCCGGAAATTAGTTTATTCCTTCCTAATTTGTTAGGGTTGTAATATAGAGGGGCTGGCAGAATTTTCTGTCAGCCTTTTTATTGTTTAGTGGTCATTTCTCTTTATAACTGTTATATAGACTGTCTAACTACACCTTCAGTCAAAGTGTTATTAGTAGTCAGTTATTCGTGGGGATCATGCCAATGACAGAAATAGTGACGCAGTATGTAACACGTATCAGCAGACTATTCAGCTTTATCCTGGCATTATTATTCGGATTTTTATTTGTGAGCGTGGTACTTCGGCCATTGTACAACCTTAAGCAAGGGGATATTGGAAGTGGTACCCACACTATGGTTACGAGTCGATCAAAAGATGAAATTTCTTCTGTGAAATTTGAACGAGATGAGATAGAAGATATCATATGCGCACTAGAAATAACATTGTCAAAAAAAAATCAACTAGATTTAGCGGCGGATCGTAAAAAACGTTTCAAAAAATTATATACTTCAGATAAGTGTCATTAATTGATTGCCTTTTATTGTATAATTTGTAATTAGATAGGCATTGTAATTCCATATTCATTGAATATATTAGAATTAACAATGAAACCATGATACCTAATATTTGCCCTTTTTTGTTATATCTCTACCTATGTTATTGATCTAATCTATGTGTATCTAATTTGTTTATCCACATTAACAACCGGTCGGCCATCGATAAAATCCACTCTACTAATACAAGTCTCTCTCAATAAAGACTTCTTGGGATCTATTAGCCGGTGATATATTAAATACCATTCCCCATTATATTCTGTCATTGAAGCATGACCAGTTCCAAAAACATCTTTTGAAGCAAGTGTCACTCTATTATCTGCTGGAGTTTCGTAAGGACCATAGATACTTTGACTTGTCGCATAACAAATTTGATATCTAGGATCACGTGTATCATAATTACTCCAAGTTAGTAAATAAGTATCTCCCAATCTCTGCAAGTGTGGGCCTTCATTATAAATGCCAATATCAAATTCGTCTGGGTCTTTCCCATGGCTCTCATATATTTGTTTGGATAATAGCTTTGGCTCAGACTTAAACGTAACCATATCTTCTTCTAAGGGTACGATCCAACATTTACCTTGTCCCCATAATAAATATGGTTGGTTATTGTCGATAAATAAGTCAGCATCAATACTTTGACAATCGTATTGATGCTTTTTAATTAAAGGAAAACCAAGCAAATCTCGGAATGGACCTAAGGGAGAGTTAGATTCTGCTACCCCTATTTGTGCTTCAGCGGAAAAATACATATAATATTTGCCATTGTACTTATTTACAGCTGGTGCCCACGCCCTTGAACTCGCCCATCTTACATTATTCAAATCCAAAGCTAAGTATGGTCCATCCCAATTCACTAAATCAGTACTATGAAATACATGAAATTTTTCGTATAACCAACCATCACTATCTTTTGTTGGATATAAATAATAATCTTCCCCATCCTTCAATATGAATGGGTCGGCCCATTCACCTTTTATAATTGGTCCCTGCCTAATCATTCCTTCTCCCCCTCAATCTATAAATATCGTTTTTCCTACCTTTAAAATAATTCACACACTTTCCTGAACCGATTGAACTTTGTCATATACACTTGTAAAACAAATATAGGAGCTAAAAGCAATAAGCGATCCCATGAAAAAAGGTAGCATAAACGTTAAGATTTCAAAACTGATGTAAATGATTAAAAAACTAACAACTCCTAATGAGAGAGTTAAAATAGGCTTCCCTAAAGTAATTAATAGCGAATTTTTCAAAATGGTCATTAACTTCATATCCAGATGAACAGTTATAGAGAAAAAATGTAGGGTAAATACTATACAAATATTAATTAGCATAAAAAGAACTAGTGTGAAAACTGGATTACTAAAGCTTAGATAATTTCTCAGATAAAAGTAATCTATGGATAACACAAGCAACACTATGCAAATGATACCCCCACCAAACATACTCTTTAAATAATTCGCTTTATAATACTTTAGAAATGGTTTAATAATAGGGATATCTTGTCCCAATGTCCATTTCCGGATTAACGCAAACATGGCAGTTGTAGCTGGAAAGAAAATAAAAGGGGCGAGACCTATTACTGTTACACCTAAAATTATTAGATGATTAACACTAGTTATTAATAAAAAATTTAACATCAAAAATAATATAGGTAAATTAAAGATTAGCCATAATAAATTTACAGCTGTAAACCTCAGTACCCATTCCGCGACTTTAATAAATAGCCCCATAAATCGGCTAGAATTCATAATTTTCACCCAACTTCTCTGACTAATTTTACATCTACTGTTAAGGATTTTCTTTATAGTTGCATAACATTAAATAGTTATTCTTTAACAGAACCTAATGTAATACCTTTTACAAAGTACTTCTGAAGAAATGGATAGATCACCAGAATTGGAAGCATAGTAACTACTATCTTAGCAGCATTAAATGTTCTACTAGATGCTTTTTGCATTATCTCATCCTTATTGGCTGAGGTAATTTCATCCGGACGAATTACTAACTGTTGAATATATGTTTGTAGTGGCATATTTTCAGTTTTATTCATATAGATCAATCCATCAAAGAAAGAATTCCAATGCATAACAATGCTAAATAAAGTTACTGTTGCAATTGCAGGAAGTGCTAAAGGTATATATATTTGAATAAGCATTCGCCAAGGTCCAGAACCATCAACTATAGCAGCGTCTTTTAAGGCCCTTGGTAACCCTCTAAAGAAGTTCATTAAGATAATCACATTAAAAATTGGTACGGCAGTTGGAAGAACCAAAGCCCATAAAGTATCAATTAAACCCGTAGACTGTACCACCATATACGTTGGGATTAAACCACCATTAAACATAAAAGCAAAAACAATGATCCACATATATAAATTTCGACTTCGAAATTCTGATTTTTCATTAGAGAGAGCAAATGCCATCATTACAGTTAATACAAAGTTAACAATTCCGCCAAGTAATACTCTCTTTACAGAGACAAAAAATGAATTAAAAAAATATGGATCATCAATTATTTGTGTATATGGCGCAAACGTAAAATCTATTGGAAACACTGTAACTATTCCTGCAGAGGCGGCAGAACTACTGCTAAAAGATAAAGCAAATATATGGATTACTGGTAGCAAACAAAGAATGGATATTACCAGTAGAATTGTTAGAATTATCATATCAGTTATATTAAGTTTTTTTCCTTTAACATTCATTGATATACTCGCTTTTTTTCCTACAAGATCCATCTAAACACATCCTTTCATGCAATCTCAAAACTAGAATATTCTATAATTTGCATATCGATATGCAAGTCGATATGATAATATAATTAACACAAATCCAATAACAGCTTTCATCATTCCGACTGCAGTAGCTAAACCAAATTGGGCATTGATTAATCCTGTACGATAAACATAAGTATCAATAATATCGCCGGATTCATAGACTAGTGGATTATATAAGTTAAAGATCTGATCAAATCCAGCATTAAGAATTTGACCTATACTTAATGTTGATAATAATACAATAGTCGGCGCAATACCCGGTAAAGTAATATGCCAAATTTTTCGTAAACGACTAGCTCCATCTATATCAGCAGCTTCATATAATGCAGGATTAATAGCAGTGAGTGCAGCTAATATAATAATTGCATTAAAGCCAAACTCCTTCCAAACATCACTTAAAACAATTACAACCGGAAACCAAGTATTACTTGCTAAAAAGAACATCGTTTCCCCTGTAAAAAATGAAATTACTTTATTTATTAAACCATTTCCGGATAACATATCTATTAACACACCAGCGAGCACTACCCATGATAAAAAATGAGGTAAATAAACAATTGTTTGAATCGACCTTTTAATTTTCATAAATATTACTTCATTTAAAAGTAATGCAAATGTTACGGGAACTATAATATTCATGATTATTTTCATACTGGCAATAAAAATAGTATTAAAAAATACTCTTCTACTACTCTCTAATTCAAACATGTAAGTAAAATTTTCAAATCCAATCCATTCTGAACCGGAAATTCCTTTTGCAGGAATATAATCTTGAAAAGCCATAATATTACCAGATATTGGTAATAAATTGTAAATGAATAAAATGATCATTCCTGGTAGTAACATTAAATGGTAGTGTATAGTTACTCCTTTATACTGCATTTCTTCCACTCCTCGTTATAACAAATGTCACTAATTAATGATAAGCGAGAAATGGCACCATAAATCCATTTCTCGCTTGTGAATTTTATTCCCCATTAACAATTTGACTTACTTCTTTTGTTATAGTATCTCCACCTTGGCTTTTCCATTTTGAAACAAACTCATCAAAATAATCTAAAGGCTCGGAGCCAAGAATTATCTGCAGAAATACCTCATCTTCCATTGTTTGCAGGTTTGCCCAACGTTTTTCCATTGTTTCTGTTTGACCATAAAATACTCCCTGGATCTTGTTTACGTCAGTTTTATTGATAACATCTGCGCCTGACAAGAAAGCATTAGCTCGAGCCCACGCAGAAAGATCCTTTTTCGGATTCTCTTGATTTATTAAATAATCTTCATAAACTTTCTTTGGTTCTCCCATTAAATCATCTGCTGAAGCATTTCCTTCTATCACATCTCGTACCTGAGCTGCTTTCACTTCTTTATCATCATATCTACTTAATAATAAGGAGAAAGGCATATTTGCCCAGTTAAATCCCATGTCTTCTACATCCTCATAGAAACCATAACCATCACCCTGAACCTGATCAATGTCAAATTGATAGTTTAATGTTTCTACAATAACTTCAGGCTTTTCAAATCCTTTTTTAACAACTAAATAAGATGAACTCGGTGCTGTCATGTGTGTATTCATTGTTCCTTGAGTATTCTTTGGCGCAGATAATGCTGTCCACTCTGCCTTTGGATCCTGTTCTAGCTGACTTCGAAGTACCGAAAATGGTGCCCACCAAGGGTAAAAGATAATACCTGTTTTTCCACTGACTACAAGTTCTTCCGAATCCTCAGGTTTTTTCACACCAAACTCTGACTCAAAGACACCTTCCTCATACATGTCTCGTAATTTTCCAAGTGCTTCCTTTGTTTCAGGTTGTATAGATCCATAAACAACATCTCCATTCTCATCTTTTATCCACATTTCAGGATAGGCATTAAAATAGCTAAAAATAGTATCAAATCCAAATAAACTATTTCCAATGTTCACTATATCTTGACTACCTGGAAGTCCAACAGTATCATCATTCCCATTCTGATCCGGATCCTGTTCTTTAAATGCTTTAGCTACTTCGATGATATCTTCTATGGTTTCAGGTTTTTCAAGGTTAAGTTGATCCAGCCAATCCTCACGAACCCAAAGTAAATTAATCCCATCTGCACCTGGGTTAATATTAGGAATTGCCATTAGCCTTTCATCATAAGTCGCTTGTTCTAAACCATAGTCACCCGTATCTTCAAATGCACTTCTTAAATCATCAGATACTGCATTATTAAATGCATCAGTCATATCCTCAATTAGATCAGCCTCGACTAACTGTGTAAGTTGTGTTTTATCCACAACCATGACGTCCGGTATATCCCCACTAGCAATTGCTAAACTATTTTTCTGCTCAATATCTTGTGAGCTACCTTGATAGGCAAGCGTATAATCTACATTCAGTTCCTCTTCCAAAAATCTCGTATATTCATTGTCCTCAACCGTATCACCATTAGGTAGGTCGGAGTCTAAATTCCCTGCTTTACCTATCGTGATTTCAATAGTACCAGACACACCTTGCTCTTGGTTATTATCATCTGATGAAGTAGATTCATCTTTACTACAGGATACTGTAATCGCTAACAAAAATAATAAAGTTAAAAATATCCATGATTTCCTCACAACTTTTTTCCCCTCTCTTTTCATAATGTTTTTTACAATTTAATTGTAATGTAAAAAGTAAGATGTAAGGGATAGAAAACTGTAAATAAAAATAGTTATTATTGTAACCGTTTACAATAATAGTTGAACAGTTTTCTGCATTATTTTTTACGGTTTTCATACTTCTTTTGGTCTTTCATCTTTTTTCTATATTCAGAAGGCAAGCAGTTTACAGTATTTTGGAAAAACCTACTAAAATATCTCTCATCTTTGAAACCATTTTGTTCGGCAATTTCATAAATAGGCATATTCGATGTGGAAAGAATGTGTTTTGCCTTATCAATACGGAGTTTCTTTACAAAATCAGCAAAGTTGGTACCAACTATTTTTTTAAAATAGCGACTAAAGTAAACTCTACTCATGCAGGCAATTTCAGCAATATCCTCTTGTGTAAAATTAAGATTTTCTTGCGTTCGCATATACTCAATTGACCTATAAATACCAATAACAATTTCTTCCGGGTATTGACTATAGTTATATATTTTTTTTATAACTTCACGCACTTCTACTAACCACAATTTCCAATCATGCCATGAGTGAAATGCATCAAATTTACTTAACCATTCATGGATAAAATGATTGACTTCGAATTCTTCAGTCCATTTAAACATTGCCTCATAGAATATTTGCCTAATATCACTTGGGTATGGACGCATCTTTTCAACTAAAGATTGTAATTCATGAAACAATCCATCATTAAACATCCATTCATAGCTCGACCATTGTGAGATTAATTTACTCAAGTCTATTGGGTTAGTTTCCTGTAAATTGTTAATATTACATTCATAAATCTTCATATTGGGATTGTAATCATAATAAAACACATTATCTATGTAGTGGTTTAACAGTTTATATATTTTTTCCCAAGAATATCCTTCAAGATTATAAACTTTTACTACTACTCCCCCTTGATAGCCATTTATTTTTTCTTGTTCTTGAACTTCTTCTTCCATTTCCTCACCGTCACCATAAATTGGGATAAACCAAACACCTTCAGAAACAGGAAGATTGGTATGTATCGTTAACCATTCCTTTATTTCAATATCCTTATTTTTATTTAGAGAAATATACATAAGTCCGTTCTTAAAGTTATTAAATTTTTTATCTTGCAGTTTGAAGTGAAGCCGTTTTGTTATTAGTGCTAGAATTTCATCAACTTTATCATTCTCAAGTTGGGTTTTTAGAATGTAATCTATAGCCCCTAAGCGTAATGCTTCTTGAACAAAGTTAAACTCCTCATAACATGTTAATACTACAACGGAAATATCTTGATAATGTTGGGAAATTTCCTTTAACAACTCTAACCCATCCATCTCAGGCATACTAATGTCTGTAAAAACTAAATCAACTTTATTTTTTCCAATAAAATCGAGTGCTTTATGCCCACTATTTGCTTCACCAATAACTTTAATACCATATTTATTCCACGGTAGAACGAAATTAAGCCCCTTTCTAACAAGAGGCTCATCATCTACAATCAAGGCTTTAATCATGGTTCTTCACCCTTTCTTGTAATGTAAAGAGATTCTAATCTCTGTTCCTTTATTCTTTTTACTTGATATCTCTAGCTTACTATAAGGCCCAAAATAGCTTTTAACCATCTTATCAACATAGTTTAGGCCTATACCTAATCCATATTTCTTTTTTTTACCTGTCAATAATTCTTCAATATCAGCGTCATTCATCCCTTTCCCATCATCTGTAACTACAATCAATAAGCCATAATTACTTTTGGTGACGTTAACATCAATTTTACCTTCATTACCTTCTAAACCATGGTACAATGCATTTTCCATAAGCGGTTGTAACAGAAATCTTGGTGTTTTGTAGTCCCATACATGTTCATCCACGTTTATTTCAACCTCAAAGATATTATTATATCTAATTTTCTGTAATTCTATATAATCTAATAACGAATTGATTTCCTCTTTAATTGATACAACATAACCACCTTTTGCTAAATTATAGTTTAATAGCTTAATAAACAGGGATACAAATCGGTCTGTGCTTTCTTGTTCCCCCATTCTAGATAGCCATTGTATCGTATTTAGAGAATTATATAAAAAGTGAGGATTAATTTGTGCCATTAACTTTTCAATTTCAACTTCGCTTTTATACTTTTCTTCCTGCTCTACCTTCTTAACCAATTTTTTTATCTTATTTGTCATGTTATTAAACTCAAAAATGATAGAATCGAACTCTCTAATTCCACTAGCATCCATTTTTACATCTAAATGAGTATCTGAAATCATGGAGATCCCTTGATTAATTTTGCTTAACGGCTTGTAAACTATTTTTTTGATTAATACTGCAATAACTATACTGCAAAAAAGGGATAATAATGCAAACACTAAAAAGGTATATAACCATTTTCTAATTTCATATCCATAATCATTTCTATCAATTAATGCTACAATCATCCAGTTTTGACCACTTTCCTTACTAAACGTTTTATAACCTTTCATCTTATTTACATCATAATCACTTCCTATTGAGAATAGCTTATTATTCTCTGTATAAATGACTTTGCCCTTACTGTTTACTAAAACATGGGAAGCATCCATTCCATATTGCATTGAACTTAATATGTTTTCAAATGTGCTAAAATTAGTTTCTATATATATTATTATATTGGACGTTCTCTCATCATTGGTGATATCAAATTTTCTACTAAGAGAAAATACAGAGTTTGTACTATTCTTATATTGTGACTCGTGAGGACCATAAAAATCGCTGCCCTGCATTGTCGTTAATAAAGGTAAGTCTTTTAATTGGAAATTCTCTGTTTGCATATTAGTAAAAAGAGGGGTATTATTTTCCTCATCGTAATATAGTGTCATACCCACTATGGGATTTGTATAATTCATTAAAGATATGTTGTGATCAATCTGATTTGTTTGTTTAATTCTCTCCACTAAATCATCCGAACTTAAATATTTGTAAACGTCTTGTCCAATTAAACCATTAAATGTAAACTGTTGAGATGTATAATTGATATTCTCTAGGGTATTTTCTAGGCTTAAACTCACTTGTTCTACATTTTCTTCAAGACCCTTGTCAATTTTATTTACTAGTATTGAATATATCGAGTAAACTGAAATCATTCCTATCAATACTAAGGGAATGATGGAACTTGCTGATAACATACAATAAAGCCGACTTTTAAGTGAGAGGGGGTACCTATAGAGATAGCTACTATATTTTTTTTTCACTTACTCCCCCCTCTTGAACAAAATTATATAATTAACAGATAGAAGTAAAATTAGTATTAGTACTTAAAATTTAAAAAAAAGAAAACGCATTCATTTTATAACTATTAAACTATAGATAAATTACAACATTTCGATGAATTTACAATTAATTGGATGGCATTAACCCTCTATAATACATCTATTATAGAGTGATATAATTTTAGCACTATTAAAATTTTGATTCAACAGACAGAAAGTTCTCATATTAATAAAACTATCCTAAAAACTCGTAATGATTCATGAATATAAGCTTATTAAAAATAGGTAGATCCACAATATTATTGTGTACCTACCTATTAATTATTAATTCATTGATAAGTTGTGATTGCAGATAGTAGTGATGAAGTAACACTTAGTTTTCTTTTGTTAGCTTCAATGACACCTGTAATTGTAATATTCCAAGAGCATATCCTAAAATAATGGATGAGTTTTTTCATGCTCCTCTCGGAGAATTCTAAGCTTAATTCTTTTCTACCTAGTAATATAGTTTATACAAAAATGCAATAAGCGAGTTGATGACATAAAAATCTCCGACTGCTATTAAACAGCTAATGTTTATTATTAATAGCAGAAACAGAGGACTTTAGTGACGCCAATCTAGTGAGTATATGTCTTTTTCCTTCTAGTCATCACTTTTAAAAATTTGATCTGTTTCGGTTTCTGGGATGTAGTATTTAAAAATACTAACAAAATCATTAATTCTGTGAAAAAGCCAATGGATTGTGCCAATGCTCCAATCGATCCGCCACCACTCGGAAAAACAAAAATAAGAATAAACAATACATCAGACATTTCTACAGCTTTGATTAAAACTTCAGATAATTGCTTATCGTTAATGTTCGATAATAAACAAGCGCTAAAAATAAAGCATAAACCACACAGACAGCAGATGCCTCAGTTGCTTCTCCAGTCGGTGTATGGATTTTTCAACATATTATCGATGTTTCTTGAGAGCTGCTTGATCATAGTATTCTAGCATTACGTTTTTTATTCTGTCATGTTACTCCTTGCTGCATCTTCACTGATGTCGTTTGCGATAGCTTTCACCGGCATTCCTGATGCTCTGAGTCAGTTTATTCTCGATTTATCTACTAATCTGGTATGTTCAGGGACATTGCACCAGCGATTCTAATATTCACATCGATTTTCTTGCCGATTTCTGAAGGCATCGGCATTGATCCAGTACACTTTGGCATATTCTTTATTCTAAACTTATGTGTCGGTACGATTACACCACTTGTTGGAACCGGTTTATTTGTTGGATCCATGGTTGGAAAAGAAAAAGTCGAAAGTTTGATCAAACCGTTAATACCTTTCTATGTTGCCATGTTTGTTTTATTGATGGTTGTTACCTATGTTCCGGAAATTAGTTTATTCCTTTCTAATTTGTTAGGGTTGTAATGCAGAAGGGCTGGCAGGATTTTCTGTCAGCCATTTTATTATTTAGTGGTAATTTCTCTTTATAACTGTTATAGAGACTGTCTAACAACACTCTCAGTCCTCTTTTCTTATTGAAAGTGTTGTTAGTAGTTAGTTATTTAACAGTTTTATTCTTGTCTCTAGTCATCATCTAAGAATCTACCAAACTAAGAAAGTGACTAGCATCCTACAATGGCCAGTTTTTCCACCCTATGATCTACTATGAATGTTTAACTGCCGATTTTTTCAACTCATTAATAAATAAGTTTCACATCATAAAATCACCTTATTTTTTTATATCACCTCTCTTTCTTTTCTATGATAAATTTCTCTTTATCACTTTAAAAAATATACGTTTTTGCTTGTGAGATGTGAGCGTGTTTGAAGATTAGAAATATATCTTCTACAGGAAGAGCATGAGAAAACTCAATCTTTATTTTAGGATGTGCTTCGTTGAATCCATCTATTAAAGGTGTCTTAGCTTCTTCACTATCCCAAGAAGTGACACTAGCAGAATTCGCATCACTACCACTTCATTTTCTGAATTACTACATGCAACGGAAATAAACAATGACAACAATAATACAATCATTACTTTCTTCACTATCAAAACCTGTGTTTATAAAAGAAAAGAGTTTTTCCGTTTTGAAAAATTACTAATTGCATGAGAAATAACCACAAATAAAGAATCTATCTCTAATTCAGCAGAAGACGTGATTATTATGGCTACTGAGAATAGAAATGACCTTATTCAAGATGATTATTTACAGAAGAGTACTTTATGGAACCAGTTAGTGGCGCGAATAAGCAACTTATTCAGAGATGGTAAAATGTAAAAAGGAGATGGTGTTTCCGCTTAAGAGGAAAAATTCTAACTTAAACAATTGTAAGCACTTACTTATACTTTAAACAGAAAGGGGCAAATGAAAAATGAAACTACTTAATAAAAGAGAGGTGGAAATTCTTCATTTGTTGCACGATAGTAAGGGGTTTCAAAATGGTAAAAGTCTCGCCCTGCTATTGGAAGTCTCAACAAGAACAATCAGAAACGATATTAAAAAAATAAATGAAACCATTGAAAAAAATGGTGCAAAGATCGTTTCACACAAAGGAAAAGGATATGAGTTAGAAATTAGTGAGGAGGATGCCTTTCAAAAAATATATACCGAATATCTTCAAAAAGTTACAAAAAATCCAGATCGAACAAATCATGCATCAGAAGGGAATGATTTAGAAGAACAAATTATCAAAAAAATATTAATGAACTGCCTTACTGACACGAGTATTCATCAAGAAGAATTAGCTGAAGAATTATTTATTAGCCTTTCCGCTTTGAAAAGTTATTTATCCTTAGTAAAAGTAAAAATTTCTAAATATGGATTAGAGGTTATAACAGATAGATTTAACGGTGTAAAAGTAGTAGGAAACGAAGATAAAATTAGGTTTTGTATTTCGGAATATCTATTTAACAATCAAAGCATTGATGTCTACAATGACTTATTTCCTGAAAATGAAATTAAGCGTTTAAAAAGTATTACCTTACAAGTATTGTTAAGAAATCAATTAAAATTAACAGATGTTGCGCTTGAAAATTTGATTATTCATA
Source organism: Gracilibacillus salitolerans (assembly GCF_009650095.1). Taxonomy (GTDB): domain Bacteria; phylum Bacillota; class Bacilli; order Bacillales; family Amphibacillaceae; genus Gracilibacillus; species Gracilibacillus salitolerans. The sequence continues at coordinate 4,094,502 of NZ_CP045915.1, forward strand.
TAGAAATTACCATCAGACGATTTATGAAGAACAGATTGTTAGCTTATCAAGTGAAAGTTTCAGAGGACTTAAAGAATACGAAAGAATACAAAGTCGCACGTGAAATCATTCATGAAATCGACTATTCATTAAGTATTAATATTGAATCTGAAATATTTTATATTACACAGCACCTTCTGGCTAGCAGTAGGCTATATAGAAAGGATATCGATTATAAGGATTACAAAAAAATAGACACAATGTTACAAAAGGTTCTTTTTGAAATTAAAGAAAAAACATCGATTGATCTTAGCAGTGACCACAATCTAATTGATGGATTAATTATTCATCTAAGTGTGGCCTTAAAAAGAATAGAGTATCAAATGAATAGCAGAAATGATGTGCTTAGCAGTATTAAAAATAATTACCCACTTGCTTTTCAGCTTGCTGTTATTGCAAGCAACAAAATCAATGAGATAACAGATCTGCACATTGATGAAAATGAAATCGGGTTTTTAGCTATTCACTTTGGCGTAGCTCTTGAAAAAAAAGGGTTGAATAACCAACATGTTAAAAAAATTATGATCGTTTGTGGTTCAGGCCTTGCTACAGCATCCTTAATACGAGAAAAAATATTAAATTATTATGGACAGCAAGTTAGTGTTGTAGAAACAATAAGTTTTGCAGAATTTAATGAGTCCTTGCTAAATCTCGTAGATATAGTCGTTTCAACAGTCCCAATTGATTTAGCATCCGACAAAATATTCACAGTTAGTCCTATATTAAGTAACAAGGAACTTTCACGAATTAGAAAGAAACTCACTGAAGATAGGGATGAAGCAGACATCATTAACTATCGAAACATTTTTAAGAAAGAGCTATTCGTAAAAAATATAGATCTCCCCTCTAAAGAAGAAGTATTAGATTTCATCACTAAGCTTATGATAACGAATCAATACATCGATGATTATACAAAAGATTCTATATACGAAAGAGAAAGAATGGCTTCGACAGAACTCAGCAATTTACTAGCTATTCCACATCCAATAGATAATAATATGTTGCAAACAACGATTGCAGTTTGTATTTTGAAGAAACCTATTATTTGGGATCTAGAAAAAGTACAAGTAGTCATCGTACTAAGTGTACCGAAAGACAAACAAAAAACTTGGGAAGTTATCTTCAAACAACTTTACTATTTTTTAATAGAAGAATTTGGAATTACCAAATTAATATCCAATTATAATTATGAGGACTTTATAAGAAATTTAAGTAAGTACAAGGAGACTAACATATGAAGGAATCTTATTTCACCGAAGACAATGTTCAATTTAATGTCGAGGTAAAGGATTGGAAGGACGCCATATATAAAAGTGTTGCTTTATTAAGAAAAAACGGATATGTGACTGATAAATATGCTACAGAAGTAATCAAAAATGTGCAGCAATATGGTCCTTATATCGTAATATCGCCTGGTATTGCTATACCACATACAAGACCAGAAAATGGAGCAATAGAGGTAGGTGTCAGTTTAGTTACACTAAAAAAACCTGTTTATTTTAAAGACTCTTCATCGCCTGTTAAAGTCATGATTAGTTTTTCAGCAACTGATAATGACCAGCATTTAGAAATCATTAAAATGATTGTAAAAATTGTAGAAAACGGCTTAATAAATACTATATCTACCATGAATTCAATAGCCGATTTAAATAACTTGATAGAGGATGATAGACCATGAAACAAGTCGCACTCATAACAAGTGGCGGAGATGGAGCAGGTATCAATTCTACTATTGAAATAATGGCTAAAAACCCTCAGATTGATTTGTTTGGTTTTCACGGAGGATACAACGGCATACTTTCTAGTGATCCAATTCATTTAACAGAAAAGTATTGTGAAAATAGAGCACTCGATGGTATTCATTTGGTTAAGACAGGTAGAAGTAAAATTCCTTATACAAAAGAAGGAAGAGACCAATTGCGTCGAAAACTAGCATTAGACAATTTTGATTGTTTAGTTGTATGTGGTGGAAATGGTTCTCAAAAAGCAGCACAACTATTACAAATAGAAGGAACCAATACCATATTCGTTCCAATGACAGTAGATAATGACGTAAATGGTAGCGATTACAGTGTTGGGTTTGATACAGCTTTAAATAAAATGATAGAAGTATTATATGGATTACATGATACATCAGCTAATATGCCTGGAAGAATATTTATGGTAGAGGTATTAGGAGGGAATTCTGGGAATTTAGCATTAGAAAGTGCTTTAGCTGGGGCGAGTGACTTAGCCATTATTCCAGAATATTCAACGAAAAAGAGTGACATAACCAATATAGTAAAGGAAAAATTAAAGCAAAAAAATTCTTTGATTATTATGTGTTCTGAATCTGCTTATGAAGATAAAAACTATCAATCAGGTAATCAAGGAGTATCTCTTGATATTGCAACATCCATTGAAAGAGAAACTGGCATAAGAGTTAGAAAATCTATAATGGGTTTTTACATTAGAGCTGGCAGACCATCGTTTAAAGACGCATTAATTGCTTCGAAAATAGGGGCAGTTGTTTCACAATCCATTATGGAAAATCATTATGGTGTGATGGTCGGAGTTAGAAATGAACAAATTCATAGATTCGATTTTCATCAAGTAACGAAGAAGCTAAGTAGTCTTAATCCACAAACGGTAGAAATTGCAAGATATTATAAAAAAATTATTCATTAAAAGGAGGTGATATCATGTTACAAATATTAGTTGTCTGTGGAGCAGGGTTAGGTAGTAGTTTTGCTTGTCAAATGAGTGTAGAAAGTGTGTTACAAGAGATTGGGGTGAAAGCTTCTGTAGATCATTCAGATATCTCATCAGCAGCAGGTTCAAGAGTTGATATTATTATTTCAGGCAAAAATTTTGAATCTCAATTTATGAGATATGATCTACCAATGGATTTAATATTTCTAGATCGCTTAGTAGACAAAAACGAAATTAAAGAAAAATTAGTGCCGGTTTTAGAGTCAAAAGGAGAGTTAAAATAAGGAGGTTTACCAAGAATGGCGATTATTGATTTTATTATTAATAGCATATTAACACAGGCTTCCATTACGATAGCGTTAATCGCATTTGCCGGTTTGTTATTGCAGAGAAAACCTTTTGGTGAAGTCATGTCTGGTAGTTTCAAGACAATGCTAGGTTTCCTGGTTCTTTCTGCAGGTTCTTCTATTATTGTTGGTTCCCTACTATATTTTGGTGATATATTCTCCGAAGGTTTTGGAATGGAAGGTATTGTACCATCCATTGAGGCTATTAATGGGCAAGCAATGAATGACTTGGGATTAGCAAATCAAATTGCATTAACATTTTTGGCTATTTTTATATTTAACATTATTTTGGCTAGGTTTACAAAATGGAAATATATCTTCCTAACAGGACAAGCAATTTTGTGGATGGCTACCATGACTACTGTATTTGGTAGTGCAGCAGGCTTTTCTGGAATAAGCTTAATTATTGTCGGCGGTTTAGTAGGTGGCTTTTTTGCAGTAGCAATGCCTGCAATAGCACAGCCAATTGTAAGAAAAATTACCGGAACTGATGATATTGCTTTAGGACACTTCTGTACCATTGGTTATCTTTTTGCAGCTGGCATTTCAAAAGTCGCAGGAAAAAATTCTGGTTCTACTGAAAATATAAAATTCCCAAAAGGACTAGGTTTTTTGTCAGATACGTACCTTTCAGTAGCATTCGTGATGGTTCCACTATATATGGTTACTGCCCTTTTTGCAGGAGCAGAGTTTGGATCTGAATTATCTGGTGATGTAAATTATGTAGTATTTGCATTCTTACAAGCAGTTCAATTCGTAGTAGGTGTTTATGTATTACTTTCTGGTGTTCGATTACTATTAGCTGAAATTGTCCCAGCATTTAGGGGTATTGCATTAAAAGTTGTTCCAGATGCAAAACCAGCATTAGATTGCCCTGTATTATTCCCATATGCTCCTAATGCCGTTACAGCAGGTTTTGTAACAACAACAATTGGTACAGTGATCGCAATGTTTGTTCTTCCATGGTTTGGATTAGCTATGATTTTACCAGGTATGTTAACCAACTTTTTTGCCGGAGGTACTGCAGGGATATTTATGAATGCTGTTGGAGGTAAAAGAGGAGTATTAATTGGTGGAATTGCGCATGGATTTTTCATTACATTGCTTCCGGCTCTACTAGTTCCACACTTTAACAACCTTGGATTTATTAATACAACAGCCACGGATGTTGATACAGTCGCAGCTGGTTTATTTTTCGAGTGGCTTATTCATCCCATAATGAATCTATTCGCGTAAAGGAGGTACAACATGCCATTATTTAAAAGAAAAAAGAAAGAAAATGATAGTAAAACAGAAATGCAGCAACAGGTGAAAAAAGAACATTTAACGGAGCAAATAGAGAATTACAAAACAAAACTTCAAAATGCTGAATCTGAAGGCGTAGACCAAATTCACATATTAAATATGCTTGGTAGTTTGTATTTTGAAATAGAGAACTATGATCAGGCCATTAAGTATTACGAAGCAAGTATTGAAGAAAATAAAGCATTAGGAAAAGCCTTTACCGATTTAATCAAGCTATACAACATTAAGAGAAAAGAAGCTACTAAAGAAAATGACAAAGAAAAAGTGCAATTGTATTTACAAAAGTCTGACGATCTTATGAAACTAACAAAAGATTCGATAAGAGGAAGAATATAGGAAGGAGTAAAAAAATGACTAAAAGTTTAAAGCAATTATTTGAGGACTACGAAGGAAAAAGAGCTATAGGTTCTTTCAATGTTCACTGTCTAGAGATGTTACCTGCTATGCTAGAAGGGGCAAAAGAAGTTAATGCACCAATCATTATTCAAACATCACCTGGGACAGCAGAATATATAGGTTTTGATTTGTTAGTGAATAGTATCGAGACCTTATCCGAAAGGTTAGAAATAGATGTATGTTTACACATGGATCACTGCAAGGATATAGATATCCTTAAAAAGGCTATCGATGCGGGTTATAGCTCCGTTATGTACGATGGATCTAGTTTAGATATTGTTGAAAATATTAAGAACACAAGAATAGTAACAAAATATGCTCGCTCTAGAAAAGTTTCAGTTGAAGGTGAAGTCGGAACAATCGGTGGTGCTGAAGATGGCATGGTAGTTGCAGAAAAAGATGCCATTTATACTCATCCTGAAGATGCTTACAAATTTGTTAGGGAAACAGGAGTGGACGCAATAGCCGTTGCTATCGGAACAACTCATGGGCAATATAAATCAAAAGCCAATATTAATTTTGAATTATTAGAAGAACTGTCTACAAACATGAAAGATGTTGGATTGGTACTTCATGGAGGTACCGGCGTATCTGATGAAGATATGAGAAGGTGTGTTAGACAAGGTATGAAAAAAGTAAACGTTGGAACAGAATTGAACAAATCTTATATTGAAGAAGTTAATAAAACATTCTCCTCAGCAACGCCATTAACTTCTCTTAGAAAACTTCTATTACCTGCCAATAATAGAATAAGAGATATTGTGATAGAGAAATCAAAACTGTTCCAACTAATGTAAATTTTATTATACCATAAAAGGACATAAATTTTGAACGATCTACAAATAAGAAAGCAACCTTTAACGTAATTGGTTGCTTTTTTATTGTTTATTTTTATTCTCTTAAATACCGTTGACACACAAACCTTAAATTATAATAGGGATATTTGAACTAAGTGTCTAGATGAAAACGACCAAAACATTTGCATCAGCAAAATCCGTTAAGCTGTAGTCTTACCATCTGTTGTAGGAAGTGTAAAATCCAGTGCCTTCTGACCTAACTCCAATGTAAAGGCCATAAAAACTCCTTCCTTAGTCCAATATAAAATGGAAACGATATCAAAAAGGAGATAGATTCAAAGATAATGCTCAATGAGGAGTAATCCATATAATATTTCCCTAACGAACATTTATAGTTAGATATAATTAATTCGATTTCTTATTAATTCTTATAAAATAATAAGTAAAAGAAAGGATAGAGGAGTAAATATCCCCTACCCTTTCCTAATTATTATGATTTAATTTTTCTTCTATGCATAAACAGTAAAATAGAAGCTATTGCAACTAGGATTACGCCTGCCAACATGTAATTGAATATAGATGTTGCTGTTCCAGGCAATTTATCTTTACTTGGAACAGGAGACTGATTGTCACTTGATAAACTGTCACTATCTTTAGATCCTAAATCTGTGTCCGGTCCACCTGAATCTGTTTTTGATTGTGCAAAAACTCCATATATGGAGAAGTGCGGAACAGACAACGTAATTAAACCATTTTCCGCTTCACCACCTCGTGCTTCCCATTCACCTTTCTCTTCATTAAAATAATAGATACTTACCATATTCTCGCTATATTTCTCCTCATCAAATCCTAATGTTAAGTTGAAAGGTTCTTCTGAACTTTTATTTTCAGGATATTCAAAGTGTACATCCAGAACATCACCCGCAATCTCATAACCCGAATGCTGGATGTCTTCTGTTTCCAACCTGTTTATCGTTACTGTCGTTCCTGTTGGAAGATCATCAGGCAATGTAATGGTTGCGTTTGTACCTTCCACCTCAATCGTAGTTCCGGCAAATACCGGTGTTTCTTCTCCAATCTTGATGGATGGAGCATAAACCATAACTGCGATTTCCTTGTTAAAGCCAGCATAGGAAACATTTAAGCTTGTAACACCTGCTTGTTTCGCAGATATTTTTCCTTGCTTGTTCACAGTCGCGATATTTGTGTCTTCTATATTGAACTCGGCATCTTTCGTAATGTCTTGAGATGTTCCGTCACTTAGTTGAGCAGCGACTTTTACTGTTGCTTTCTCTTTTGTGGAAAGGACGATATCCTGGTAATTAAGTTCAATATCGACGACAACAGGTTCTTCAGGGAGATGAATAGATTCCTTGAAAGTTGTTATAGCCTGTTGTAGCTTAGATACTGCTTGATCAACTCTACTTTGGGTGTTGGATTCCAACGCTTCTTTCGCCTGGTCAACTGCCTGAATCAGCTTTTCACTTGCAGATTCTGGATACTGTCCTGGCTCTGATCCAACTTCTGCATTTTCCAACAAGCCCTCCGCTTTTTCTATCTCTGCAGATAATTCGCTTGTATCTACAGGTGGATAATTCACTTCAATCATTAACGTATTGGAGGTCACTTCTGCTCCATCCAGTGTAACCACAGCCGTTACTTCAATGGCATTCAACTCGTCTGTATCTTCGGATAACATAAGCTTGTTGTCATCAAATGCTACAAAATCATTGTTATTGCTGGAAAATTCGATCGTTGCATTGCTAAGATCAACTTCTGATTCGTCACTCATCCAACCTTCCACCTGAAGCGTAGTGCTTTCTCCTGGCTCCAGATCTGACCTATCCGCAGATAATTCAATCGTTTCGAGAACAGGTTTAGCTGTTACTGTTATTTGTGCTACAACTTCGACATTTGTACCATTGATAGTACCTACCACTTCAAAGCTTCTAGGTTCCTCCAGCTGGGAAGGATCGATAGAATCCCAAGTCACTTCAAGCTGTTGTGTCGTTCCATCATTATATGTTACCTCGATCGACGCTGGCAGTTCCGGCATAATTCCTGTTTCCGTTTCAATCAGTACTTCTTCTGTTTCTTCTATTACTGGATCTTCCCCGCCTGTTTCATAAATAGTACTTACTTCTTCCGCTGTCATGGCGTAGTTATAAATCCGAAAATCATCGAGCCCAGTCTGAATGAAACCATCATCAAATTGTGGATTCGTGTAGCCTAAATATTTTGGATCATCGGTTGCCGTAATACTTTCCAGTCCATCTTCTTCTGCAATGGTTACTTCCTGAGGTTCCCCATTCTTGTAGATCGACGCTTCATTTGAATCTGAATCAAACGTTGCAACAACATGTGTCCATTCATTCAAAGGTAGAAATTCGTCAGCAGGCTCGTCTACATAGAAGCGGTTAAATCCATCTACCACCATAAATGATGAGTAGCCATCATCATAAGTTAAATACCAGCCATCTTGGTTCCATCCACCGTCGGGTTTCGCCCAGAATATATTATTTTTACCCATTTCACCTGCACGCTTAATCCAGTATGAAACGGTAATATTGGATGGCTGCAGTTCCTGGCTATTACCAACATCTATAAAATTGTTTTCCCCGTTAAATTGAAGGGCACCACCTTGCACACCTTCGATCCAATATGGTTCCCCATTCAGATCACCGTTATTATCTTTAGAAGACGAATCAGCAATACTTGTGCCTTCGCCCTCATCAAATGTATACCATAATACCATTTCTTTCTGCAGTTCTGGTTCAGGTTCTATTACCGTAACGATAGCAATAGCTTGAATATCAGTACCATTGACCGTACCTTCCACTTCGAAACTTCCTGGCTCTTCGTATTCCGCTGGATCTACCGCATCCCATCCTACCTCAACTTGTTCTGTACTTTCATCATCGTACACACCAGTGACAGTATCCGGTAATTCTGGTTCCACACCAGCTTCAGTTGTTACTTCAACTGGCTCTGTTGAAACGATCTCGGGATCCTCTGGTTGTGGCTGTGGTTCTTCGTTTTCAGCTTTTTCCACTGTCACATGAAGTAACGCTTCTTTATCTGTCCCTTCTACCTCACCACTAACAGTGAATTCACCTTCTTCAGCGTACTGGGAAGGATCAATTTCTTCCCACGTTACTTCAACATTGACATTATCCATTGAACCGTCATTGTATTGGACTTCTACCGTTGATGGTAAAAATGGTTCCTGACCTGCTTTTGTGATAACATGCTGATCTGTAATCGTATTGATCGTGACACTTGATTCATCTCTTACATAAATTGTCGCTGAGATCATCTGAGAGGACGAGACAAGTGATCCCCAAATAGTAAATTGCGTATCTGACTGTTCCAATTGCCCGTCATTTATATCATTCCACGTTACTTTCGTATCTTGACGAAGGCCATCGAATACCTTCTGTACCGTTTCTGGTAAATTTGGTTGTTCACCAGTCTGAACACGCACTTTTACATCTTCAGGATACAATCCGAGTACAGGTGGCTCAAATACTTTCCATTCAAGAATTCCAGTCCACTGGGCACCTCTAGTAATCGTCATGCGTAATCCTGTCGTTACAATGGGTTCAAACGTTGTCGTATTGTACTTATCTGGTTCTACACCCATACCATCAATGATATCAACATGTTCCCATTCGCCTTCTTCTGTCATATATTCCAGTGTATAAGATTCTGGCATCTGTATTCCACCACCATCTGTCCACCAGTATACATCCGACTGATTAATGACGACAGGATCTTCCCAAGTGTACTGTACCCACTCCGTTTCAGAATCGTTGCCCCAGTTACCATATGCACCTCCATTTTTATCTCCTGAATCTTCTGGATCAATGCCGTTATTGATCGCATCCAAGTCTTCCCAGGATGAAATAAAGGAAGTAGATGGTGTTGCATTCTGTGCAAGGTTCATGTTTTCCTGTACAATGTCGAATTCTATATCTTCGGAGGTCGAATACTCCCCATCATCCGCTGTTACCGTTAATACATACCTACCTTCTTCACTGAAACTCGCAACTGTTCTGATAACGTTTTGATTGTCAAAAATAACTTCCCCTGGTCCGGATGTTTTTGACCAGGATATTTCTGGAAATGCTTTAGGTTGTCCATCATCCTCAACAGATGCAATGAACCGCTTTTTCATCGGCTGACTATAATCTTCATCAATGGACACACTTACTTCAGGCGCTTTATTTGGCTCAACCGGAACTTCTATACCTGTTTCAAAAACTTGAATTTCTTTTAAACCTACCGCATAACCAGGGTACGGTGTCATCGAAACTCTTACTTTTTCCGAAGTTATTGAATTAAACTGTACTTCATTAAAATTCGCCTGGAGAGGACTTTTCTTTTGATAAGGTACGGATACCCAGTCCTCACCATCCAGGTACTGCACAGTGTAGTACATTGGTTCACGATAATTACCTAAATGTTTGTCATTGTAGAAATATAACTTTACGTTGTCAAAAGTAGTTGGCTCACCTAAGTCCACTTCAAACCATTCCTGCTCATTATCCGAACCTTTTGTTCCCCAAATCGGATTTGGAGCCGCATAATGATTGCCACGAGTCGTTGGTAAGCCACTGACCGTGAAACCGTCTACGGCATTCTTTGCTTTCGTTACTTCCTCAGGCGCTGTACCTTCTGAGGTATAAGAAGCTTGTACAGGCTTTCCTTTTGCAAGGTTTTCTACGTTAGAAGTTTCTACTGAAAGATCCACACCCGCTTTCTGGAACATATCTACCGCTCTTTCGTTGGAAGAAAGTGTTACCGAAGTCGCTTCCTTAAAACCATCCAGTTTCACTTCACTGTGTAAAATGGAGGCTTCGCTTTCGTCGTCCAAAATCGTGACATCACCTGTTGCGGGATCATAACTTACATGAACCAGATCATCAACCGTGAATACACGCTGTCCATCCAGATAAAGTGAATACCCTTCAGGAGAATTTTCATAGTGTTTGTCCCCATCTACTCGATCCCATACAATCGTTAGATCACTATCATGATAGCGTAAATTATTAACTGTGAAATAATCATACCCCATATCTATTGGCCATAGTTCTACCATATCATCTTCTCTCGGTTTCATACCGGCAATATCTTCAATAATCGAGAAGTTATAAGCACCTAATATATTGTGATGGATCCAAGAACGGTATTCAATCTGTCCTGTTTCTTCATTATAACTGTTCCAGAACTCGTTATTATCTGGATATCGATTGTCTCCATCAATATACTGAGTCCAAGTCGACCATTCGATTAATTTGCGGTACATCGTTGGTGTAATGTACTCAGACGGATACTCTCTGATCGCTGTTGCGAACAATCTTGCCTGTAATGTAGAGTTGATGTTGGAAAAATTGTTCGTTCCCCCAACACCCGCTTCAATTGCCTGCTGTTTATCATATTGGTTAGCGGTGAAAAACGGCATGATCGGAAATTGTTCTGCATCGGCATAAAAACGTAGTGCCTGCTTATAATCATCCGTGTTTGGTACTAATTCATGTGTGAAAGGTGAGAAGTTTTGCTGGTCTTTCCACGGTACCAGTTCGCCGGATTCAATATCCCGTTGTTTAAATACTTTCCCATTTTCCCCCTCAGAATCATCCCATAACACATCCAGCAACGACTGTTGAATATTCTCAGCCAATGCCGTCATTTCCTGCGCTTTATCTTCTTTACCTAAAATGGAATAGATCTCGGCAGCTGCCAAAGCACCGGAATAGTTAAATGCACTCTGATCAGTTCTGTCCTGATCACGATCTCTCCAATTTAATGCAACAGCATCAGCATCATTACCAGTGAGCGAACCCCAGTCATATTGTACAAGATAGTTATTGTTCGGATCATATTTATCTAATTGTCCTTTTACATCCCCTTCTGCATAACGGGCAAGGTTTTCAAGTATTTTTTCATCTCCACCATGGACTTTGTAAGACTCCCACGCTTCATCTGCAATCCATTGCTCATATGTATTATTCCAATGAGCGGGGTCACCAGGATTGTCTTGAAACGCAGAATATTTAGAACTTTCTCCAGAAGAGACCCAATTTCCATATGAATAAATAGGATCTCTGAAATACTTCAGATCTTGCATATGCATCGGCTGTGTCAACTGAATCGCATTATTATAACCAAGAATTCCCTCAATCGATACCGGGAACTGAAAATCATTTCCTGGAATATTTGCATCGACGTAATTATAACGGCTCATAAATGTTCGGTAATAGGACATTTTCTTCATATTTTGATCGGGTATATCAATGTAGGGGACATTTTCAGCCCACCATTGATTATATTCGTTCAATTGAGTTAAGTAAGCCGTCTCTGCATCATATTCAGCATAACGTTCATAGTCTGTGGTTGATTCAGGTATTTCCCTAGTCGTTACACCCATTTGAACTTTGACAGTGGTTGTTTCACCTGGTTCCAGATCAATTGCTTTTGATAACACTTCATCATTTACCGTAAAACCTTCTCCGCTTAAACGAGGATACATGGTTGTCAATTCATATCTAGCTTTTTGCACCCCTGTTAATTCGGTACCATGCTCATTGGCAGTCTTTGCAATTGAGGATGAAACGACAACATCTGTATTGACAACGCTTTCAGAATTGTTAGTAATATCTAATATAGTGACCGCAACATTGTTGTACGTAATAAATTTTTTCTGTTGGATATTTAATATGTTATTTTCATCGGTGTGGGAACTAATCCAATGACTTGGATACTGTGAACGCGAGGTGGATTCTTCTGATGTATTATAATCGTTTAGTTGAATGGTGTACATATCTTGCTCATTTCCTGTTGGCATTTCACGGTATGCGTAACCACCGCCAAAGCCAAGCTCGCTTGGGTCGTGAACATACATATAAAGCGCCCTGCCTTTTGTAAATAGGTCAGCACCGCCTTCAGATCCGTTCCGCTCCAATATTCTGTCCATCCAAAACGAGTCACCACCCGCCTTATCGACTTTATATATATCTTCTAACATGGAATGGGAAGGATCATATGTCACAGGTTCATTGGGAACTGGATTTTCATCTCCCTGATATTCCGGAGTTCCAGGATCTACTGCTTCAGGAATATCATGCGTATAATCTGCAAAAACGGCGTTTGCATTACTGAGTAACAAAACCATGATTGCTATGACCGTCAAAATTTGCCTAAACTGTTTCTTCATTGTTTCACCTCTCATTTAATGGTATATAATTCAGACCCTGTTTTTGTCTATTCATCAGTAACATGAGGAAGACTAATCACCTCCTTTAAGAAAAATATTTACTTACTACTCTTTAATCGCACCTGCCGTTAAACCACTGATGATATACTTCTGTAAAGCAATCGAAATCAGAACAATTGGTATGGTTGCCGTCACAGCTGCTGCAGTCATTTGTCCCCAGTTCAAGGAATGAACCCCTTGGAATTGTGAAATAGCCACTGGAACTGTTCTTGCATTGTCTGATGATGTGAAAATCAATGCGAATAAGAATTCATTCCATGACAATGTAAAAGAAATAATTCCTACCGTTAAAATTCCTGGCAATGACAATGGTAAAACAATTCGAGTGATGACTTTAAATACACTACAACCGTCCATGATCGCTACTTCTTCAATAGCTGAAGGAATCGTTCTAAAGAATCCGGTAAGGATCCAGACAACTAGTGGCGTAAAGTATGCGACATATGGAATAATCAAAGCAAAGTAAGTATCTATTGCTCCGATACTTCTTAAAAAACTGAAAAGTGGACTTATAATAAATATCCCAGGAAAAATAGTAATAAACAGCACCAGCATAAACAATGTGTTTTTAAATTTGAACTTTAAACGAGCAAAAGCATATGCAGCTGGGACTCCAATTGAGATACAAACCAATGCTGTTACACCGGATACGATGATACTGTTAAAGATATTGGTTAAAAAGCCACTTTGGCTAATAACCGCTACGTAATTATCTAGAAAGAATGTCTCTGGCAAAATTTTGACATCATAAATTTCTCCTTGCTGTTTCAGAGAGGTAAGTACTGTCCACAAATAGGGAATAACATTAATAAGAATAATCAGTACCAAGCCAATCCAAAATAACAAACTTTTTTTCTTCTTCATGTTTTACTCCTCCGTTTTTTTCGTTTAGGCATCCATCTGTTTATTCATGCTCCGGCTATAGAAGTAGATCAATATACCAATCACTGATACTCCGACAACTGCCATCGCACCACCTAAACCAAAATCGAGATATTGGAAGAACACCTTATAGTTGTAAAGTGTGAATATTTCCGTTGCTTCCCCAGGACCTCCACCAGTCATCACATAGATAATATCAATGACATTGATTGTTTGTAGAGTTGTAAAAATCAATCCCATGGCAATAAATGGACGTATTAACGGAAGTGTTATATGGTAATACTTCCTCCATGCACTAGCACCGTCAATATCCGACGATTCATATAATTCCTTTGATATCGTTTGCAAACCGGAGATGATAATTAAAGTTAACAGTGGAGTTGTCTTCCAAACGTTTGTTAGGATAACACTCATCATGGCATGATCAGAAGAAACTAACCAAGGAATACTTCTTTCGATTAACCCTAAACTTTTCAAAACATGATTGATGATCCCAAAGTCTGTTTCAAACATAAATTTCCATGCCTGAGCTGCAACAACTGGTGCAACAGCCCAAGGTAATAATATGGTTGCACGAAACAATGATCTGCCTTTGAATGCTTGATTTGCCAGTTGAGCAGTAATTAAAGCCAGAATGAGCATTCCTAGGACGCTTCCAACAATATATATCAAACTGGTAATCAATGATGATATAAACCTGTCATCCTGAAATAGTGCTACATAATTATCCAATCCAATAAATTTTGCTTTTTCTTCAACGTTTGTCAGACGATATGACTGGAAACTATATATGAATGTCGTTACCAAAGGAATGAATACCACTACAATAATCATCGTAAAAACAGGCACTAATAACAGGTAAGGTAAATATTTGTATCTCAATGTTAAAACTCCCTTACTAGCGATTGAGGTGGTGTTTACCTCAACCGCGCATCAATTTTATTCAAGATTTTCCAAATCCTCTGCTAATCCGTCCAATGCCTCTTGAGGACTTAAATCTCCTGACAAAGCTTGGTGTATATAGGACTGAGCAATATCAGACATTTTAGAATATTGCGGGTGACTTGGGCGTACAGATGCATCATCAAATGCTTTTGTATACTCATCTAAATAAGGTGCAGCCTCAATAACTTCTTCATCAGAATAAATATCAAGCTGCGTACCCGCATATCCACCGTTTATCAGCATTTCTTTTTGGTTTTCAACAGTCGTAAACCATTCGATAACCTCCCAAGCTTCATCCGGATGATTTGAACTGCTAGAAATAGCGAAGTTCCATCCACCTACAGAGTTAGCTTTCTGTCCACCTTCAAACATAAAGTTGCTCGCAACCCATGTTTGGTCTTGTACAGCAGAATCATCTGATTGATTGATAGAGTATACATATCCCCAGTTCGGATTAAACAATGCTTGTCCTTGTGTAAACGGAATTCTAGAATCTTCCGGTGTAGAATTACCAACTGCTGATGGAGATACCACTTCATATTCATTCATCATATCGACCATAAATTGCAATGCTTCCACTGCCTCCGGGCTGTTAATGATTACATTGCCATCTTCGTCAAAGAAGTCACCATTTTTAGCATGTAGAAATTCAGTAAAGCTTACAATTAATTGTTCCGATCTTCCCCAGTGCATTGCAAACCCTTGAATTCCTTCTTCATCTTGAATGTGTTGAGCAATTTCTACTGCTTCTTCATATGTTTCTGGAACATCGTATCCATATTCCTCTAAAAGATCTGTACGATACCAAAGCGGATGAAGATCATTAAACCAAGGTACAGCCCATGTTTGTTCATTATACTTTACAGAATCAACCTGACGGGCAATATAGTTAGATTGCATATCTTCCGTAAATAGATCATCAAGTGGAAGAAGCCATCCTGATTCTGCAAATTCCGCTGTCCATACAACATCCATGTTTACGATATCCAGATTGTCTGAACCTGCAGATAATTGAGTTACCGTTTGATCGTGCATTTGTGATGCATCGTTTGACATTGGTGTAAACTCAAGCTGAATATTATCATGTTCATCATTAAATCGTTGTCTTGCAGCTTCCATCTGTCCCTCAGGGTCATTCTCAAACACAGCCATGTGAACAGTTACAGCATCATCACTACCTTCACTTTCACCTGGTTCTTCTGACTCTCCACTATCTGTACCACCTTCATTTTCCCCTGAAGAAGTGTCATCATTATTGCTACAGGCAACCATCACGAGAATAATTCCAACAAAAAATAAGAATACAAATAATTTTTTTAACATAGTGTTCATTGATCATTGACCTCCTATTTTTAATTAATTTAGAGAATTACTATTTCCACTTCCTACATTTGCGAACAAAATCACCCCCTCTATAAAATCCGTTTTCATTATTAACATAACCTTTTTCGTTAAACGTTTAATCAACATCTTTGATTAAGTAAGTAGTATTATTAATGTTTTCACATTTTAGTATTTTTTAGAGCACTCTTATTGTAATTTAAAAGATATTAAATCACCTTTGATAAAACGTTTAATCAAATTTAGACTATCACAGGTTTTTAAAGGCGTCAAGCATTTTTGAAAACGTCTACATTACTGAAAAGAAGAAGACATTACTCTCCTTCCATCACCAAAAGATTAAAATTCAAACGTTTCATGTCCCACTTGTTGCCACTTCTTATTCGATTTCTTTATAGAAACTTGTTTCAAACAATGGCTATTACTATTATTATTTATTACGATATGTTCGAGATCCATGTGGTAAAACTTTATCATTTTCGGATATGCAGCAAAACTTGTTATCGTATAAACTCCATTATCCTCTTTCAGTTCACCGTTCACACATATCAGCTTGTCATTTTCACAATAGACATACGTTGTTGTACCAAATCCATCTAAATATGCAACAAGTTCTTCCCCCATATCCCAATCATCACCAGTAGCATTACCGGCAAACAGTTCAGGATCATCTTCCATAAATACAGATTGTCCGAAGCGGTTATGTGATAACTTTAGCTTGTTTAAGTTAGGATACGCAACACTATAAGTTGAGGCAGCTTCTCCTTTTGATAATCTATCTTTAGTTGCCATTGCATTCCAATCATAGCAATACAATACAGCCATCATAGAATTATAAGCAGCATGCAAATAACGTGTATCACCTGTCTGTTCAAAAACAACTAGTGCGGAATGTGATACAAGCCCTCCCCAAAGGGAATGAATCATGTAAGATAAGGCCTCCCACCAACGATCCGGGTTCTGATTACGAAAATCATTACTTACTCCAATATTTGCTAAAACAAGTTCCCCATATGTTTTTGCTGATTCGACATCCCCGTATAGTGACAGTGACTCCGCAGTAGGCCCAAATCCAGCGTTATCATAATAATGCTCTGTAATAGCTGCAGCAAATTTATCTTTTTGGTTGATGATATTCAGACAAAATTTATCCCACAAGTTTTGAAGTGGTTGGTAGAGGTCTGGTAAGGACTCTTTCAAATCTTTCAGTAGATCTTTAATAAATAGATTAAAAATCCCATTCATCTTTGTTTCTTCTTTTTCACGTTTTTTAGAATGCTTTGTCTCATCAAAACGAAAAGTCATTACTTTTGCCGCCCACTGCAAATATGTTTTTCTGTCATTTAGTAGCAATGTATTGTTGTCATAACAAGACAGCAGATAAAAAACATGTGCAACATAATCAAAGTCTATAATCCGGTAGAAATCGCCATGAATATCACGTGGTTTCTGGAAATCTCCATTTATAAACCACTTACCTTTCATATAATAAACAGCACTCTTTTCTACTTTACGAACTTCGTCTTGGTTCATTTCGGATAATAAGTTCTTCTTTAAGAGAAAGCACAACTTTCCAAGTGATTCTCCTTGATTAGAAATAGGTTCAAAGCCAAACGCATCCATTTTGTTACTATCATCAATTAATGATTCGGTAATCAGATGTTCTGCCCTATAATTAATTAATTCATTTATCGGAGGCATTACATTAAATACAATAAAGTCCGTTCTTTTATTAGTAAAAACGACTTCCAATTTCTTCTCCCCAAGCTCTTTTACCGGAAAACGTACCAGGTATCTGTTATCTGACTGCTGCTCCAAAAACGGAAAAACAGATTTCTTTTCATTCTCTGTAACAAGTAGAATATCTTCCATTTCCATGTTTTCCGGTAGCCCTATTAATGCCTGAAAATCATGGTTCTCAATAACAATCGGAGAATAATCAATTACAGGATGTACCTGATATGAATCCATGTCAGCAGAGTGCTCCATAAACTCAAATGTCCATTCTTTAGACAAACCTGCTTCCAAAGTGCCATTTGGCTGTATCTGATCATATATCCAATCACCATTACGGAAGCTGTCATTAATGAGTAATAACTGATGAAACAATGCTCCATCTAAGGATGGAGAAACTTGTTCACGAAAACGATTTGTATACCGACAGAACGTTGCCACGTTTTTAACCGAACCATTTGTACAATACATTGCAAGGTCAGGTCCGTTATTATCTCTTTTCTTCGCAATTAACTTTGTAAAGTGGTCGGAAACATGCGGGAAAACCGCACAAGAATGTCTCATATTCCTGATAACATTAGTATCTCTGAACATCAAATAGGCCAACGAAGTCCAGATAGCAAATTTATTGATTGTTAAGTTTTGCTTCTTTGCATTTTCTAAGACAATTTTAAACTGAAGAGCTTTGTCTTTTTCAGTATGGTATGAAAGAAACAGGCGGAAATCTAAGAAGTCGTACATAAACGTTATCGATTTCCTCTTTACCTGTACTGTTGGAGATACAACTTTATTGGTGTAGCTTCTATTATTAATGATCAGTTCGAAGTCTCCGAAAAGTTTATCGTTATCGGGATATCCGTGTTCTTCTAAATAATCTTTATCAATAACCCAATTCATGTTATGTTCATCATGAATGTTATGAAACTTATCTAATATTCCTCTTTCATCCGCTAATATGGAAAAGGTTTCGTTTGATAGCGTGTACATTCCTACTCCTCCAATCGGTTGTTAAACGATTAATCATATATTAAAAAACTCGGCTTTTTGCCAAGTCCTTATGACGAATCCCTCTCTATCAATTCACATAACAATTTTCTTTTTTTCGTTTTGATAGTCTTACCATCAATTACATCAATCAACGTTTTGATAGATATTTCTCCCATATCATGGAGAGGCAATGAAACAGTGGATAACTTCGGTGTATAATAACTGCTGACCTCTCGATTATCAAATCCGAAAATAGCAAGTTCATCAGGAACATGAATGTTCAATTCGCTTGCTGCCTTTATTACACCTCCAGCCATTAAGTCGTTCATAGCCAATATGGCAGAAGGTCTTTGTTCTCCTTTTAATAAATCCATAGCCATTTTATATCCGGATTCATATTCCCAATCTCCTGTTTTTACATAATTGGGATTGAACTGTAAACCATTACTCATTAATGCATTGCAATAACCGTTAAAACGTGCATGAGCGGATTCCGAATTAATAAGCCCACTAATAAGAGCAACTTCCTGATACCCTTTATTTATCAAATAACTAGTTGCATCGAATGATGCCTTATAATCATCATAATTAATCGAAATATCTGACTCATCAGAAGTATCACAATACGTATATACCACTGGGGTACTGCTATCGGGTAATAAACCATTCACATTACGAAGATGAATTCCTATATAAATTATTCCTTCTACCTGGTTGGACAATAACTGGTGAAATAATGGCATCACCATTTCTCTACAAGTGTCAACATCCGGAAATTGATTTCCGTACTTTTTATACAAACGCAAATTCGTTAGCAAAATGGAATAATCGTTTTCTTCAGCAAATTCATTGATTCCGTCAATTATTTCAGGGGCGTTAAAAACGGAGAGATCTTCTACAATTACTCCGATAGTATGTGTTTTATTCATCTTAAGACTTTTAGCAACTCTGTTTGGCTTATAATCAATCTCTTCTATTATTTTTAATATTTTTTGCCTTGTTTCTTCACCAACTCGGCCTCTATTATTTAATACATTGGACACTGTGGCTACCGAAACTTCTGCTAAATCAGCTATGTCTTTAATATTCGCCATTATTCTCAACCTTTTATTCTTATTGATAAAACGTTTAATCAATTAAATAATACAATATTCTTTTTATCTTGTCAAAGCTTTTTGGGAAAATGCATACGATTAGACTACAGAGAATGCGCTTAAAGCTTAATCAGAGATTGCTTTATGTACTTTACAAAGCATCTAGCCTATTTTGCTATGCTCGAGCAATATTACCCTTTTATTCACAAAATTCACTCCACAGTTACTTACTGAAGAAACAATGATCCCAAAAAATTTATAAACAGAGATGGCTGTCCAAAAGTCTATTATTTCCACTTATGAACAGCACCATTCATCTAAGGTTTTATTTTAAAGCATGATTGGTAATTCTGGATTTTCTTAATATTTAAGCATTAACTTGGTATTCGAATAATTATAATCTTTACTCCATTTTTATCACAGCTGACCATTGGTAGGTCAAGCTAGTGAGTATATGCCTTTTTCCTTCTGGTCATCATTTTTAAAAATTTGATCTGCTTCGGTTTTTTGGATGTAGCATTTAAAAATAATAACAAAATAATCAATTCTACTAAAAAACCAATGGATTGTGCCATTGCTCCAATCGATCCGCCACCACTCGGAAAAACAAAAATAAGAATAAACAATGCCGTCACTGCCGCAATGACATTTCCAGTTTGTGAAAATGACATCACTTTTGTTTTACTTCTAATCATAAGGATCCCATTGGCAAAATCTATCCATGGAAAACAAAGAGTGAATAGAATAAAAAAACGTAATGCTAGAATACTATGATCAAGCAGCTCTCCAGAAACTCCGATAATATGTTGAAAAATCCATACACCGACTGGAGAATAAGCAATAAGCATTAACATCAAGCTAGGAATCAAACTCATGAGCACAGTAAAACGGAGTACTATGCGTTGATCTTTTTGATAAAAATTGATTACAATTTGATGAATATACGAGGCAATGCTATTCAACAAATGGACAACAGACAAAGCAACAGCATAAGAAGCAATCGCAATTTCCGCTTTCGTACTCCAACCTAGTACAGCATTGATCGTTGGCGTGACACTAACTGCAATTAAAGATGCGATCATTAACGGACTATAAAAACGAAAGATCTGTGATTGTTGAACAATATTATGTTTTTCCTTTTTCTTCGGTAATTCTCTAACGATCAATCTTCCTTCCAGAACACTGACAAGTGCTTCAATGGCCATACCAGCTAAAAAGATATAAGCACCTATATAACCATGGTTTACCCATCCGTTTCTAAGCAAGATCCAAGCTAACAGCGCCATGCAAATCAGTCGGACGCACATCCCAATCGTTAGCCATTTGGTTTTTAAATTCGATATTATCACACCTTGGTACAGACAACGAATACCTGAGAAAATTGTCACAAACATCAATACTCGATAAGCATCTATCGTTGGTTCAAGCATTCGATCACTGACACCAAGCAGTACGGAAAAAAAACCTTTTCCTAAAGGGGAATATGCTAAGACAAGACTTAGTAAAAAAATAGCTGACAACACATAAAATGTAGCATTTTTCATTAAGGTGTAGGATGTCCTATCTCGTACTAATGTAGAACATGTTTGACGCAGTATCACTGCACAGCGCTCTAATAATCCAAAAAGGCTCATCGCAACCGAATAACTTGCAATCACAATAGCTGGCTCTGGAGCACGGGCCAGCGTACTGTTTATAATAACGTGTGAAATGGTTACTAAGCTAGCCGATAAGCCTAACGGGATAAAAAAATAAAGAAGAGTACGAAACGTAACTTGACTCCCCTCCGAAACCGCTTCCTTTTCATTCATTTATGAACACTTCCTAAAGTATGTTTATAACACATCATAGTTTATTTTTAAAAGTAATGCTAGTTATTAGAACCTTTCATTTTAGTGAATATATTTTCAGGAAGAAAAACTTGTTTTGTTGCCAAGTACCTAAGAAACCCATTTTACCTATGAAACTATTAGTGTAAAATAATTTGTGTAAACAGAGGCTAAACAAAATTAAAATCACTTCTTGAAATAAAATCCAAGAAGTGATTCGCATCCTATACTAGATCACATGCTTCTGCTGGCATCCAATGTTCATCTTTACCATGCCATTTCACGTTACAACCGAGCGGATTAGTTAATGGTGTTGTAATTTCCTTACCAGCCAAATGTTCAGATAGCGCATTTTCCAAATCATTTACCGTTGCTTTTTCAGACTCGCGTGGATTGTCAAGACCACGACCAGTATAAATCAACTCACGGTTTTGATCGAATACGTAAAAATGCGGTGTCCGCAAAGCACCATATGCCTTGGCTACATCTTGCGACTCATCCTGTAAATACACCCACGGGAATTTCTTCTCTTCCATCTGTTCCACCATTACTTCAAATGAATCATCAGGTTTCGTATTCACACTATTAGAGTTGATACCAACAAACTTTACACCTTGATTCGCATACTTTTCGGCAGTTGCTCTTGTCACTTCATTCGATCCAACAACAAATGGGCAATGATTACATGTGAAGAAAACGACCAAAACATTTGCATCATCAAAATCCACTAAGCTGTACTTCTTACCATCTGTTGCAGGAAGCGTAAAATCCGGTGCCTTCTGACCTAACTCCAACGTAAAAGCCATAAAATAATTCCTCCTTTTAATACGATATTAGTCAATGA
This sequence comes from Gracilibacillus salitolerans, assembly GCF_009650095.1. Lineage (GTDB taxonomy): Bacteria > Bacillota > Bacilli > Bacillales > Amphibacillaceae > Gracilibacillus > Gracilibacillus salitolerans. The sequence goes on from NZ_CP045915.1 coordinate 4,117,009, forward strand.
AAACGATATCAAAACTAAGCAAATTATTCAATGATCATGCTTCACTTTAAAGAGGGGAAAGATTTTAACAATGGTCCAGTTTATATTTATAGCTAGACAAGCACCAATGCTATGTTTCATCTGTAAATCTAGCTATTTAGCAAACTTATAACTAAAAAGGATTATAAAATCGATTGCCATCATGAAAGGTGATTACCATAGCTGCTATAAAAAGCACCAGACTAATAATCAATGTTATCACATCAGCCTTTAATAGCGGCCTGGCACTATACCAGGTACGCTTTTTATGTTTTCCAAAGCTACGTAACTCCATGGCATTACTGATTACTTCAATCCGATCGAGACTGGAAAAAATTAATGGCAACATAATTGAAACTACATTTTTCAGACGTTTGGTTAGTTTTTCATTTTTCGACAAATCAATTCCTCGCGTTTGCTGGACCTGAGCAATGGTACGAAAATCACGTTGGATATCCGGGATATAACGCAATGCCAAGGATACAGCAATCCCTATTTTATAACTAATACCTACTTTATTGAGCGATGCCGCAAATTCACTTGGGTGTGTAGTCAGAATAAACAGTAAGGCAGCTGGAATCACGACAAAATATTTCAACGTGATATTCATTTGATAAAATAATTGCTCCCATGTCAAATTATATCTGCCTGCACTTTCCCAAATCACATGACTACTACCATAAATATGTACACCCTCCTGAGGTGAAAATACATAAATGGCTACATTATTAAGCGCGAGAAAAGCTAAAATAATGATCAGCACAAAGGATATCTCCTTTAGTCGAATCTTCGACAGCTGGAATATAACAAGGCTTGCTATCAATAACACCGCCAATACTCTTGTATCATAGGTTAGCATAGCAACGGAAGACCAAATTAAAAAAACGATCAGCTTGGTAATTCCTGATAAATTGTGGATCGGTGATGTTCGTTCCATATACCCTAATATATTTACAGCCATCTTGCTCGAACCTCTCTATCATAAGAAATAAATTGATGAACAAACTGCTTAGGATCTGAAATACCTACTTTTACTGCGATATCAAATAATGAAGTACGCTTTAAATTGGCCCTAGTCACTATCTCATCATTTGTTAAAACATCAACCGCTGACTGATCAGCAATTAACCGGCCATCTGCAAGCACAATGGACCTAGAGGTGTATTCTAGCATTAGGTGCATATCATGTGTGATGAATACTATCGTTGTCCCGTTATCATTTAGCCGCAGCAAAAATTCCATCATTTCTGTATAATGACGAAAATCCTGACCGGCAGTTGGCTCATCCAAGATGATCACATTAGGCTCTAAAACTAAAATAGAAGCAATCGTTACCCTTTTCTTTTGCCCATAACTTAAAGCTGATATTGGCCAATTGCGGAACGGGTATAAGCCACATACCTTTAGGGTTTTCCAAACTCTTTCCTCGATCTCTTTCTCAGAGTATCCACGATTAACAAGACCTAACGCCACCTCATCATATATCATATGCTTGGAAATCATATGATTCGGATTTTGTAAAACGAAACCAATTTGGCTTGCTCGTTCAAATATGGTTTGATTCGTGATATCTTCTCCTTCTAAAAGAATCTGTCCACTATTCATTTTCTCAAAACCACATATAAGCTTGGACAAAGTAGATTTACCTGCGCCATTCTTTCCAACGATACTGACCATTTCCCCTTGCCGAATCGAAAAGGAGATATTTTGTAAAACTAGATCATGCTGGTATCGAAAATCTAAATTCTTTACTTCCAATAATCGTATGGCAGATCCCTCTCTATCCTGATCTTTAGACTTGATAGACCATTCCTTTAATTGTTGCTTACAGTCATCAGCGATGTTTAAAGTATCTATATGCTCCAGCCCCATATCCGAATCAACCTTACAACCACTGTACTTCAACGCTTTTAAATAGAGTGGTTCACGTATATGTACTTGATTTAACACATGAGATGCTAATAATTGGTTTGGGGCACCATCGAAGAACACTTCACCCTCATGGAGCACGATGACCCTGTCAAACTCAATATGGAGCGCATCCTCTAAGCGATGTTCAATCATAATGATCGTTTTACTTGTCTCTTGATGAATACGGTCTATTAATTCCATAGCATATTGGCCTGTTGCAGGGTCTAAATTTGCCAATGGCTCATCAAAAAGCAAAATCTCCACTTCCTCATTTACCATAACACCGCCTACAGATACACGCTGTTTTTGGCCACCAGAAAGCTCATGAATAGAATGGTCCATATGGTGCTCTATTTCCACTAATTCAGCAACCTGTTGAACGGATGTTTTCATCTCGTGCTGGGGAATCCTTTCATTTTCTAAAGAAAAAGCGATATCCTCCCCAACGTTAAGCCCGATGAATTGACCATCTGTATCCTGTAATACCGTACCTACCATTTGAGAGAGGGTAAAGATATCTAAATTTCTTGTATCGCTTCCTTTGATAAGAAGTTCCCCTTCTATATCCCCTTTATAAGAGAATGGAACTAGCCCATTTAAACAATGGACTAGTGTGCTTTTCCCTGAACCAGATGGACCTAGAATTAATACTTTTTCACCTTGATAAATGGTTACATCGATATTTCTTAAAGTTGGATCCGTTTGGCTGTAATATTTAAATGTGAAATGATTAAATTCTATTATCGGTTGTCTCATTCTCTACTCCTTTATCTGATTAGTCTTCCTTCGATAAACTATTACCTTTCGTCCGTGTCTTCGCGTATGCAGCAAGTAAGATCGTACCAATGACACCGACAGAGATAATATTGGAAATACCCGCTACTGCACCTTGAGTAAATACTTTGTTTGCCGGCTCTGCATATATAATAATATCTAATAATGGCGCTAAAAGGAACCAGCCTATAACCTGTACAATCACTTGGACCACATTAAATGAAATAATTTTCTTCGTACCAAATGCTCCATCCTCTAAGGCAATTCTGCGGGCAAATAATCCAATGAACAATCCGACAAAAAGGGAGACAAAAACCCAGCTCCACCAAATAGATCCCCAAAGCAAAACATCCTTCAGTGCATGACCGAAGAGACCAATAAGTCCACCGGCGACAGGGCCGAATAATACAGCCATAAATGCTAGAAATGCAACTGCTGTCTCAATATTTGTATTGGGGATCCCTGTTGGAATCGTTAAAAAACGTCCCAAAATAACATATACAGCAGCACCAATACCAATAGCAACAATCGTTCTAATCGATAAATTACCTTTCATGATTACTCTCTCCTTTATTTAAATTAGTTTATTGCTAACAAGCATGATTTCTGTTGATTCATGGCTGTAGATTAAAACAATTATAGTAAAATATCCTTATTCTAACTATACACAATTTTCGGTGCTTTGCGTACAATTATTTTCCATTTTTCTCCTGTCTTAATATGGTATGCCTTTGCAAAAGATCCTTGATTTAAAGCTACACCAATGTTTTCTAAGGAATTAATATATAGTAACGGTTCACCTACCTGGGTATCTGCAAATGACTTACCATATGACATCACGTTTTTGTACACTTGACGTGTATCATCTAAAATCGTTATTTCTAATGTATCTCCATAATCAATAGATGCTTCCTGAAAGTAATCCTTATGAATATTGGTCCATAGATTACCAAAACGAATATCCAAGATATCAATCGTTCCCTCAATAATGCCTCCATCTACCTTCACTTCCGGTGTGGAAAGCTTCACAAGCTGATCTACATCGATTTTCGGCCCTATTTCTTCAAAAGAGATCACATTAGCAGCAAGTCTTGCCCCTGTGTATGCATAAACATCTCTTCCATGAAAAGTGTAAGATTCATATGACCTCGCCAGCCTGTTTACTTTTTCGTCAATCACTCTTGCTTCCTCAATACCAACAGAATCCTCAATATGGGTAATGGTTCCATTATCCGGTGTGACGATAAAACGGTTGTCTTTCGTCCTCACTACAATACTTAATCTATCAGAGCCTACCCCTGGATCGACAACAGATACAAAAACAGATCCCTCTGGCCAATAACAAATCGTTTGATACAACCGATAGGATGCCTCCCAAATATTATATTGCGGTATATCATGTGTAACATCATATAAATCTAAATCATTGTCTACTGTTTTTGCCACTCCATACATTGCACTTACTGCTCCGTCACTTGTACCAAAATCTGATTGAAAAACTAAATGCTTTGTCATGTTATTCCTCCTTAAATTTGTTTATTGGTGAAAACCTTTCTGATGATCCTGCCCATTAAAAAACGCCCTTATTGTTCCATTGAACAATAAGGGCGTTGTTATTATTTTCAACACGGTACCACCTTAGTTTACTGCATACTCACATATACAGTCTTTATAAGTACTCCACCAAACAGGATTTCATACTTTGGTATAGATAACGAGTACCAAATCTCGTCGTCACTTACTTGTATCATAACTATGACACGTTCAGCTCGAAGCTCCAAGGCCATTTTCAGCATCTGCATTTTTGCTTCTTTTCAGCTACCGAAGCTCTCTGTAGAAAAACGCTCGAAACTTACTTTCCCTTCTCATCACTTTTTCAAATATTGATTTACTAATTAAATAGGATTATACGAAATATTCATTTTGAACGCAAGTACTTTTTTGAATATTTTGATAATTTTAATTTAGATACTCTTTAAATATATTTTATTTTACTTTCCCTCCCTACCCATATCCAGAAATAATCATTATCTCACATTACCACCTCGAAAAAGTTAATATTTGTCACTTTTTTACAGTTGAACAAACCCTCTATCTTCTTATTAAATGGTAAATAATTCAATTATAAGGATAATATATGGAAAAATGATTATTTAAAGAAACCGCTTACGTGTTATGATTTAACTATCCTATACGAAAGGGGGATGGATGTTTTATCGCTTCAGTGTCAGACGTAAACTTCAAAAAATAATAAAAAGGGCGTGAGAAAAGTGAAGAAAAAATTACTTAAGTGGATGTCTTTCAGTCTTTTCGTTACTCTATTAATATGTTTGTCGTTTCAATCTGTATCTGCAAGTACTCCTGATTTCAGTATGACAGGTTTCGCCACTCAAAATGGTGGTACAACTGGTGGTGCTGGTGGAGATACCGTAACTGTTCAAACAGGAGACGAGCTTGTTCAGGCGTTAAAGGACAAAGGTGATAATACTCCTTTAACTATTTATGTGGATGGTACGATTACACCAAACAATACACCTGACAGCAAAATTAATATCAAAGATGTATCAGATGTTTCTATACTAGGTGTTGGTACAAACGGAGAACTTGATGGTATAGGTATTAAAGTGTGGCGAGCAGATAACGTGATAATCCGTAACCTCACGATTCATGAAGTACGTACTGGTGACAAGGATGCCATTAGCATTGAAGGACCATCAAGCAACATTTGGGTGGACCATAATGAACTTTATGCAAGCTTGAATGTGGACAAAGACTATTATGATGGTTTATTTGATGTGAAACGTGATGCATTTAATATCACATTCTCATGGAACTATGTCCATGATGGCTGGAAAGCAATGTTAATGGGTTCATCAGATAGTGACAGCGACGATCGAAACATCACGTTCCATCATAATCATTTTCAAGATCTGAATTCACGTGTTCCTAGCTTCCGTCATGGCGAAGGTCACTTGTATAATAATTACTTTGAAGGAATTATTGATACAGGGATTAATGCCAGAATGGGTGCCGAATTACTGGTAGAAAATAATGTATTTGAAAATTCAAAAGATCCTCTTGGCGCTTGGTATAGCAGCTCTCCAGGTTATTGGAACGTTTCTAACAATTTATATATTAACAGCACTGGTAGTCAACCAACGACATCAACAACCAATTATACCGTTCCATATAACTATACGCTTACACCAGTTGAAGATGTAAAATCAGTTGTGACACAATATGCTGGTGTTGGAGTAATTCAACCGTAAATTGATGAGAGGGCTTGCCCCATAAGCAAGTTCTAACAATTGACTTCGGGCTGCCCTCTTCTTTGAAATTAAAAATAGCGATAAGAGACTATCGTAGCTGATTGATTTTAACGACTGAGCTAAAAAGGTGAAGTTCTTCTATTAGACACGAGTACTCATTTTTGGTTTCACCCATCCTTTAGCGATATGCCTAAGCAAAACTTTTACTTCAGTACGCTATCATTGCTTTTCAATATTATCATCTTAGCCATTCTCACCCGATTATTTATTGAAGGTATTGTGACATCACTTGAGGATAGATTTGACATCTTTCTTTAAAGAGAAGGAGGGAATATTCTGTTGTCACAGGATCTCCTTTTCCTTTTAATCACTTTGAATAATAAGATGGAATTTTTTTCACCAATGGATTTGTTCAGGGAGGGGCATCCCTCTTTATATAACAAAAATAAAAAAGAAAAATATTTCTTGATTTGGTATAATGAACTTTAGGTCAACTATATTCCAAAAATTGGATTAATTTACACCCCTTGTAATTCACCAACCAAAATACCTACAAAGTCATTCATAAAACTAGCCAAATGATTTATTTAACTATACAATATAGTTATATTTACCCTTTTCTTTAATAGGTAATTTGTAAGTATTTTATTGGATTAGCCTATGATTCTGTGTGACATTCCCTTCTTCAACAGGGTTTTTCAATCTACTTCTTAATTTTATATGCTTATAGCCATAATCTTTCGTCTACTTTTTATGTGTGATATTTTTAACAGAAGAGTAAATAAGCAATAGTTAAAATCTAATTAGGAATTCAATCTTTTTTTATATGTGAACGGATACAAAATATTTTTTTTGGAGATAATAATATATATAAGGAATACGTATTTTGATAATTTTATGTCATATAGTAATAAAGCAGATTAACTTTATGATCATTTGTAATAATTTGCTTTTTTCTGCATTTATTTACAAAATAATAAGATAATAAACTTAAAAGAAGGGATTATCTATGAATGAATTAAATATAGGAGAACAATTAAGATCATTAAGAAAATCTTTAAATTTAACAACGCAGGAAGTTGCAAATCGAGTCAACATCTCCCAATCGTATATTAGTCGATTCGAAAATAATCGTTCCGTTCCTGATGTTGATATGTTAGCCAAAATCTTAAATGCACTTGGTACGGACTTGGCAACTTTCTTTTCTTATTCTGAAGATAATCAAAAAATTCCGGAAGATTTAGCTCAACTTATTGAAATGAGTAAACAATTAACACCGGAAGAAAGAATTAAGTTAACTGAATTTCTTACCGTATTAAAAAGAAATCCTTAGAAGTAACCGGTCTTGAGTCAGACGAATGGTTACTTCTTTCTCTGCGCTCGCTTATTTCGGTATTCTTTAGGTGTACAGCCTACCATTTTTTTAAATTGAACCGTAAAATAACTTTGACTTTCAAATCCGCACAAATGAGCGATGTCAATAAACAAATAGTCTGAATATGTAATAAGATGTTTCGCTTTTTTTATTCGCTCTTCCAAAATATAGTTTTGAATATTCTTATTTGTTTCGCGTTTAAACAAAGCTGATAAATAGTTTGGATGTCTGCCACAATATAATGCCAAAGCATCCAACGTAATGTTTTCAGATAAATGTTCTTGGACATAATTAACAATCATCCACGATGTTTTACTCAACCCTTCGACTCTCTTCTGCTTTATTTTCCTTATAAAAATCAATAATATCTTCGTCTCTAATTCAAAAAAAGCTTCTTTATCTATAGGAGTGAGTCGATTCTCCAGATCTTTTACTGTATTTTCCATTAATAAGACCATTTCTTTAGGATTACAACCTGCCTCTATCGCTGCACGCGTTATATTTGATACTAAAACAATTAAATTATTTCTCAGATTTCTATTTTTCGATGTTGCTAATGTTTGAACAAAGCTCTCTCGATCATTTTTAAAAAGTTCTAACGAGCGCATATCTCCGTTTCTAAATAACCTCAAAAATTCTGCTTCTGTTTCGAAACAATAATGTGAATTATCAGATACTAAATACTCGTGCTGTAGGTCATTAATTTCTGGTGCATACATTCTTTGCTTAGAAATATCGCTTGTATTTTTCATTTAAGCAGTCCCTTCTACTTGATGTCAATTAAACCGCGAATATAAAGCTACTTAAATTTTTTCTACCTGAGAAACTTTTTGAAAGTAATAGTGATAGCCTGAAATATAATGTTCTATATCGTCAATTCTGCTACGAAAGGAGTGATGCCTTATAAAGAAGCTTCCATTAATTTTATTTGGATATCTCATATACATAGCTATTTCTGGAAAGAAATAGCCATTTAATTGATGCTCTGCTTGTTTATTTATTGTTTTAAAGATATCTTCTATTGAATATGTATCAAATAAATAATCCTTTCTTAATGCTTTAATTCGTTGAATCATTTGATCCGTTGCCATTAGTAATTCTAAAGACGTCGGACAAGTTGTTTCTCCGTTGGAAATTAAATCTAATTTATACGTTGCAATTTTTAATCCAAAGTCAAAATATTGATCCTCAAATTTATATTTGGTTATTTCATTCGCACAATAACTTAACCAATGATCTGCATTCTTCCATTGTTCGTTTTCTATAAAATAATCAAAAGATAAAGACCCTGCTTCCAGCCATTTGTTATCATTATTAAAGTCATAAAGTCTCAATAACGAAAAAACAGCCTCACCATCATAATTAATCATGCTATGTATTTCTTTCACACTTAAGTTGTTAGCATTTAGTGCATGTGTAAATTGTCCATCACTATGTTGCATGGTAAGAATACCGTGTCCTAATGAAATTGCAACGTCCACGTAAGAATCATCATGGAATATTTCTGTGTATTTGGTAATTGCCAGAATAGCCACTCCCAGTGCTCCCAGTTTAATTTCATCATCATATTGCTTATCCACAACATAGGACACTTTACTGAACTCAGGGTGTTTTCTAGTAACGATTGCTTGATTAATTAGATAATTCAAGGCTCGTTTAATGGAAGTTTCAAGCATCGGATTTTTTGTTATGGTATAAGCTTTAATCATCGAATCTATGGTACTAGCGTGACGTAACATATTATATGAATTAATACTTCGGTAAGAATGACTAAAATACCCATACGTAAATTCCCCTGTTGGTTTAACCTGTTTTGCTAAGAAATGGGAAGCATTATCTATCATATGATAAACAGTCTTATCATCTACTTCTTTAACTATCCGTCTGCCATTATCCACTCCGCCAGCATGTAAAGCATAAGTATTATTTTTATCACAAAAATAGCTTATTGTATCAAACAATATGACTTCTTTTATACTTGATTCAAGAATTGGATATTTTAGATCACGATATGACTTTAGATAATCATTAATATTTTTCATGGAAAAGGAAGCGTTTTTCATAAACGCATTTGCGAGGAATTCTTGCTCTAAAAAGGCAAGATAGAATTGTCTATCGAAAGATACGCCTTTGCGAAAGTAATTATTTTTCGTGTTGGTATATGCTTGGAAAAATTCTTGTTTGGAGAGTACACACATATTTATGGCTAGATCTACTTTGATCCATAATGGTCTTATTCTTTTTTTATTGATATAGGATAAGCTCTTATCTTCTGCATTTGCCCATGATGTTTCTATAGAATTCCCAATACCTGTTGAAACTAAAGCTCTTGTATTACCATCAGTAACTGACAAAAATATCACATAGTTCATTTCTCGATTAAACACAGAAGTATTGCTTTTTGTAGCCTCTTCTTCATAAGTGAACAGTTTGTTTTTTGCATCGACTAAGTGTGGAATGTATCTTTCTAAACTATTCAAAACAATACCACCTTCTTCATTGGAATAAATAGATTGGAAATAGAGTAGTTTATTAGAGAAATCCCTTTAGTATTTTCATTTAGTTGAGCGTTTACATTACTTTCGAATCCTCATTAAAGTCTCAGTCCTACTAATCTTTCCTGTTTAAAGTGTGACCCTGTAAGCTTTAAGTTCATATTGTTTGCAATTAGGCGCCGCATACAAAGCCTTATAATATAGTAAATTATTCTCAAACTAAAAATTAACAGTTACCTCCTTCAACATTTTATTTGTGAGAAACTATGAAGTGTAATGATGGATTTCACCTTAGTATTTTGTCGAAAGTTGTTCAAAAACTGGTATTTTTTATGGGGTATATTAGTATCTATAAGTTATTTTATGATAAATGGTCATAATATGTCAAAGGATTAATAACTATATGTACTAAAACCTCTATATTTATGACTTCCATGAGGTGACGATGAATTCATTTGTAAATCTTTTAACATTTATATATATATATTAATATAAATTGAAATTTCTGAAAATTTTGTGTTTATTTCTACAAGAAATACGGGTATATTTTTAAACAAATCCATCCATATTAGTACTTTTATATTGTAATTTCGACATTATTCATTTATAAGTAATAATTCATCTAATGGTTCCATTTACATAATCTATAACACAGGAGGACTAAAGATGAGTATGAATCTTCTTACAAACGAAAAGTTAGTTGAACTTTATTGTGCTGCTAAAAAGCAAAAAGTCAACGAAGAATTTATTAAACTCGTAGAATTGGAAATGACCAATAGACAAATTAGAATAGATTTGTTAGAAGTCTAATGGAGAGCTAAAAAACAATTGATCAATACATTGGCTATTCTACGTGATGATTTTATATACATCTTCCCCTTATCGTTGGCGAAGATTTAATTAGTATTCCCCTAACTTTAACTTTTTAAGGATATAAAAGTAAAACTTTTTTTATCCAATAAATGGAATAATACTTTATTTATCTAAGATCTTGTACTTAAGAATTTTAGTTTTTTGCATAATTTTTTTCAAGTATGTAAAAATAAAACCCCTTATAGAAAACTTAGTTGAATTCCATAAGGGGCTTCTTCATTACCACCTAAATTAAATGCGGAGAATTACTGTTCATACATAACAGAGTTATTGTTATCTTCTTCAGCAAATGTCTGTACAGCATTTTGCACTGTATTAGCTGGTTGTTGCATCATATCTTGACCTTGGTTTACCATATTTTGTATCGGCTGTGTGAACTGTTGCAATTGTCCATTGTTGTTCAATGCATTATTAATGGTTTCAGGTAATCGCTGAAAAGTTCCGTTTTGAACACCTCTGGTAATACCATAAATGGCTGCACCAGCTGCACCTGCCGCTAATAACCTATTCATTACACCCATCATCATCATTCCTTCCTTAAAAATTTAGGAACAATAATAGCTTTTAATAAAACGTGGATTTTTATACAGTTATCATATTCCAATTAAAAAATAATCCATATAAGATGGGAATAAAGAATTTAATGTTGCAAATAATAAAGCTGAGACGATATTAGAAAAGATATTCGAAGCCATTGACTATCTGCCAGATAACAAAAAAATAAACCATCCGCTCATTTGTGAGGTAACTCGGATAGGTTAAATATGAAGTAAAACTTAACTATAGAATTTCATCTATCCATTTCGTCCAATTTTGCTACCCTTCTTCTAAAATCATCATCATCACTAAAGTTTGCATTGATAAATGATCGAATTAGGTCTTCTGCTAACCATTCTGATACGATCTTTCCACCAAGACACATCAGATTTACATTATCGTGTTCTACGCATTGATGTGCAGAATAAGTATCATGACAAACAGCTGCTCGAATCCCTTTAATCTTATTGCCAGCTATAGCCGCTCCAATTCCGGTACCGCAAAAAACAATACTTCGTTCACATTCTTTTGCAACTAATTTTTCTCCTATATTTCTGACTATATCAGGAAAATCCACTTTTTCCTCTGTGTAGCATCCGATATCCACCACTTCATAGTCTAAACTCTCTAAAAAGGGAATCATCTGTTTTTTTAAATGAAAACCACAATGATCACTTCCGATAACCATTTTCATCTTCATGTCACCTGCCTATTATTCTATTTCCTTTGATGATTCTCTCGCTACAAGCTCAGGTTGAAAAATAATATTTTTAATAGTAGTTAATTCTTTTGATTTTATCTCTCTAATGAGAAGTTTTGCTGATTCTTTACCAATATCATATGCAGGTTGCTTAATAGTAGTTAGTGGGGGATGAATATGCTTAGACCAAATCGTATCATCATAGCCTACAATACCTACTTCACTTGGCACTTTTTTATCCAATTTTTTTAATGCCTCTATTAATTCAAGTGTTAACATATTGTTAGTAGAAAAGACTCCGTCTATCATTGGATTATCTAGTAAATATTCTTTAATTTGTTTATTTGCTACCCTTATATTTTCAATCTCTAATAGATAAAAAGAATCTTCCGTTAAACCATTAGAAATAAGAGCCTCTTGATAACCTTTAATTCTTTCTTGCCAGGTACTAATATTTTCATTCTTATACGTAATCGCTAATATATGTTCTCGGCCGTTTTCTAGCAAATGATTTGCGGCCATATAACCACCTTTAATATTATCAACCACTACGTTATTTGCATGAAGGCCAGGGATCTTACGGTTAATGACAACCATAGGGTATTTATCTGTAACTAATTTTTCATATAAGGGTTGATTTCTAACAGTTGGGTTAATTACTATTCCATCAACTTGTCTCATCTGAAACTCTTTGATATATTGTTCTTCAAGCTTTGGATCACCATCTGAATTGCATATCATTAAGTTGTATCCTTCATCTTTACAAGTATCTTCCACACCCTCTAGGACATTAAACCAAAATTCATTTCGAAAATTGGATAAAACGATACCAATTACATTGGTTTTCATCGACTTTAATCCTTTTGCTAATGCATTAGGTCGATACTCTAATTCTTTTACAACTTTTAGAACTGTTTTAATTGTTTCAGGAGTGTTATGATCATAATTTCCGTTTAAAATCCTAGAAACAGTAGTTTTGGATACTCCAGCCTTTTCAGCAACATCCGCTATTGTCACTTTCACAGCTATCACCATTTTCCAAATTTATATATTCTATTCCTTATTTTCCAGTATCATGCACATATAGATTTATCATATCATAATAAATACATTCCTTCTAAATTATCCCTTAAGCCCTCCAGTAGTGATCCCTTCAATTAAATACTTTTGGAAAAATATAAACACACCAAACAAAGGAATTAACGATAAAGTAGACATAGCAAACATCGGTCCCCACGCACTCTCACCAGCTGAATCCAAGAACATTCTGAGTCCAAGTGCTACCGTATATAATTTTATATCGCTAATGTATAATAATTGCCCAAAGAAATCATTCCATGTCCATATAAACGTAAAGATCATAGTCGTTACTAAAGCTGGAATTGATAACGGCAAAATTAAATACCAATACGTCTTAATCCTTCCGCAACCATCTATCTCTGCTGCTTGGACTAACTCATTTGGAATTCCTCGCATAAATTGCACCATTAGAAAAACAAAGAAACCTTCCACTGCAAAGAATTTTGGTAATATAAGCGGATAATAAGTATTGATCCAGTCCAAATAATTAAACATAATATATTGAGGGATGACTGTTACATGAAAAGGTAGCATGAGTGTTATAAGCATTAATGCAAATAATATTGGTTTAAATTTAAATTCTAATTTTGCGAAAGCATATGCTGCCATGGAACAAGCCACAACATTACCGATAATCGCTAAAGCAACGATCAACAGAGTATTGCTAAAAAATAATCCAAATGTGTATCCAGATACTCCTGCCCAACCCTGTGTGTAATTATCGAGTGTCCATTCTGAGGGGAGAAAAGATACTGAGTTAAAAATTTCAGCGGGATGCTTAAAAGAACTACTTACCATCCAAAGCAAAGGATAAAGCATCACCACCCCCAAAGCGATAATAAAACAATGAATGACTATTTTACTTATTTTCCTTTTTTGTTTGGATTGACTACTGGCTTTTCGCGCATCTCTCGCACTAATTTCCATCCTTCATCACCTCTATCCTTGGTAATATACCCACTTTTTAGATGTAGCAAAAACGATGGCAGTAGCAATGGCAATTACAATTAATAAAACCCACGCCATAGCCGACGCATATCCCATTGCAAACTGGGTAAACCCTTTTTGGTAAAGATACAACGTATAAAATAAGGTTGAATTTAGTGGACCACCTGTTCCACCGCTAACAATATACGCAGGAGTAAATGCCTGGAATGCTCCAATGATCCCCATCACTAAGTTAAAGAAGACGACAGGAGTGATCAAAGGTAGTGTTATCTTAAAGAATTGCTTCATTGGTCCTGCGCCGTCGATCTTAGCAGACTCATAAAGTTCTATAGGTACTTGTTTTAGACCTGCTAGAAATATCACCATGGATGCTCCGAATTGCCAAACCATTAATATAATCAATGTGTAAAGTGCAGTACTCGGAGTTGATATCCAATTTATCCCGTCGATTCCGAACTTGCCTAAAATATTATTAACTAAACCATTACCTCCAAAAATTTGCCGCCAAAGAATCGCAATAGCTACACTGCCACCAAATAAGGATGGAACATAGTAAACGGCTCGATACACTCTCAATCCACCGATTCCTTTATTTAAAAGAACCGCTATGAATAAGGCGAATGCCAACTGTAAAGGGACACCAAAAAACACATAAATTACCGTTACTTTAACACTTTGCAGCCACTTTGGATCCGAGAAAAGAGACGTGTAATTATCAAAACCAATCCAAGTGGGAGCATTAAACATATCGTAACTTGTGAATGAAAAGTAAAGCGATGCCCCCATTGGAATGGCAGTTAGTGTTAATATACCGATTAACCAAGGAGTTAAAAACAGATAACCTATCCCATTATCTTTCCAAAATAATTTAAATTTTCCCATAGTGGATACTCCTTATTTCAAAATTCTAGTTAGAATTTCTTTCTATTCACATATGATATAAAGGAATCAGATTCAATTAAGGTTGTTGAAATGTATTCTTCCTTTTGTCCTCATTGAATCTGATTTTTATCTATTTCAACTGGAATTATTCACCCAGTATACTTCTTGCCTCACTCATAAAGTCTGTTACAGCCTGTTCTACCGACTTTTGGCCAAATGCAATTGCTTCAGCATTGTCAGCAAAAAGCGTTTCTACTTCATTTATACCTTCTGGCGCATACGGTGCAGGTTCTGACAATTCAACCGTATTTTGAATATGTTCCACTGCCCTTTGCTCAGGTGGTGTAAGGTCTTCCATCACTAAGTTAGAAGCCTCTGTACCTGCCGGAGGCCCTTGTTCCGTTTTGAATATTTTGACTGATTTTTCATTACTTACAAAAAATTCAATGAATTTTGCTGCTGCTTCTTTATGAGGGGAAGCTTCTGTAATACTAAGATAGGCACCTTCGATATATTCACCATTAGGACCACCTTCAATATGAGGATGGCGCACAATGTTAATTTCACCTTCACCCATTTGTTCTTCATATAAATACATTTGGTTTGCCGGTAATCCAAGTATCGCTACTTTTTTCGTTGCAAACATATTTGCTTCTAATGGTAAACCTTCATACTCATTGCTGGTAGACGCATCAGGAATGACGTCATCTTGCCTCATGTTATCCCACATCGTCCACCAATCTGTTAATACTTGTTCATCAAATCCAAGTTTTCCATCATCGGTAAAAACATCCTGACCACTTTGACGTGCAAAGTATCTAAACCTAGGTTGTAGCTGCCCACCACTTCCATCTTCGAAAGCCCAACCATCTTCTCCCATTGCTTCTTTTATTTCATATGCTTTATCGACAAAATCATCCCAAGTCCAATCATATCCAGGATAATCAACCCCTAGATCATCAAAGACTGCTGTATTATACACATATCCCGGCATGGTAATACCTTTGGCAACCATGACAATTTCTTCTCCAACTTTACCACTATTTAGCGCTGCATCAGGAAAATCTGATAAATCTAGTTCTCCGCTATCCACCATATCATTCATAACATGCAACGCACCTCGTCGAGCATAGTCTGATACGTAAAATTGATGCATACTGACAACATCAGGAGCATTTCCACCTGAAACCTGCGTAGTTAATCGATCCCAATAATCCTCCCAGCCTCCAAATTGTCTGTCAACTTTAATATTTGGATACTCTTCTTCGAATAAATCAACAATTTCATTATATTTTTCATGACGCCCAGTATCTCCCCACCAAGAAAAGCTTATCTCAATTTGCTCGTCAGCATCATTTTCACTTGCATTTTCTGAGCTATTATCATTGGATTCACCTTCATTCGTTTCCCCTGCATCTTCATTACTCGAACAACCTATCAGTAACAAGAAGGCAAGCGCTATCATTGATAACAACAATAAATTTCTCTTCATTGTTTTATCTCCCCTTTTTTCATTAATGTCCATTAACAGAACAACAGTTATAAAAACTAAATATAATGCCAGGTTTTATCCATCACCTCCTTCCTCCTGAACAGGATGGAATTAGATGAACAATTTATCAGTGGGGATACATACCCCACTTATGGAAGTCTATCTAATAATGCTTTTGCTAATTGCAGCGAAGTCTAGTTCACTATTTTCTTTTTCGGCTGATTTATATAATTGTAATGCCAGAGATGCTAACGGTAGTACGGAGGCTCTACCTTCATCTACAGCAATCTGTACGTCTTTTTTCATTAAAGGTAACTTAAAACCAGGTTCAAATTGTTCATCTACAATCGAATCAAGTTTATTCATCAACATCCACGATGCACCAGAACTGTTCCCAATTACTTCCTTCAATATGTTCGTATCGACTTCTAATTCATTTGCTAAACTAATAGCTTCGGAAGTGGCAATCATATGAATGCCTGCTAGCATTTGATTGATAGCTTTAATCGCATTACCTGCACCAACCTCACCAACTAAATACACATTCTGCGCCATTGCATTTATGACATCTTCTACATCATTTAATGTGGATTGATCACCTCCTGCCATCACCGTTAATGCCCCTTTTTCTGCACCAACTGTTCCTCCACTAACAGGCGCATCTAATACACGTATCCCCTGTTCTTGGTAAACCCTATGGAGATTTTTGATGGCATCGGGGGATCCC